>NZ_JBEPDM010000033.1:0-81777 GCF_040300305.1 Streptomyces sp. NPDC000410 | reverse complement strand
CGATACCCGCCCCACACGACAACGCCGGTCTCCACGAGCACAACCAGATCGTGGAGACCGACGTCACGCTCGACCCGGATTAACCAACAGCGTCCCGAGCCGGGGGCGGGCCGCCAAGGGGAGGGTCAGGCCCTGCGGGCTCCCAGCCGGGCCACCAGCACGCCCGCCGCGCCCAGCAGGGCGAGGCCCGCCAGGCCCACCAGGAGCCAGAGCGTGCCCCGGCCGGCCGACGGCGCGGTGGACGCGGCCGCCGGCTGAGGCGCGGCAGGCGCGGCGGAAGTCGTGGGCGAGGGCGGCCGCTGAGGCGCGGCGTTGCCGGATTCGCCGGGGACGACCTCCGTCACCGCCTTGAAGGGGTTCACCACACCCCAGCCCACCTGCGGATCGGGCAGCTGCCTGGCCGGGTGGTCGGCCGTCGCCTCGATGCGCCGGATGACCTGGTCCGCGGTCAGCCGCGGGTGGCGGGCCCGTACGAGCGCGGCCGTGCCGGCCACGTACGGGGTCGCGAAGCTGGTGCCCTGGTCGACCTTGTAGCCGGGGCCGCCGGTGCCGAGGCTGAGGATGTCCTCGCCCGGGGCGGCGATGTCCACGAACTCGCCGCTGCGGGAGAAGGCGGCCGGCTGGTCGTCACGCCCGACGGCGGCCACGGCGAGGACGCCGGGGTACGCGGCCGGGAAGCTGACGCCTTCCGTCCGCTGCCCCGGCTGTTCCTCGTTGCCCGCGGAGGTGACGATCAGTACGTCGTTGGCGATGGCGTGCTTCACCGCCGCGTCCAGCTGTTCGCTGCGCACGGGCGAGTTGATGGACACGTTCACCACGGACGCCCCGGCGTCCACCGCCATGCGGATCGCCTTCGCCATGCCGTTGGCGGTGCCGTCCTCGCCGTCCGTGGTCTGCCGCACCGGCAGGATCCGCACACCGGGGGCCACCCCCGCGAACTTCAGCCCCTCGGCCGGCTTCGCGGCGATGATCCCGGCCACGAAGGTGCCGTGGCCGACGCAGTCCGTGTCGCCCCGGCCGCTCGTGCCGACGGCGTCCGAACCGCGCAGGACCTGGCCCCTGAGCTGCGGCACGCTGCCGTCCACTCCGGAGTCCACGACCGCCACGGTCACGCCCTCGCCCTTGGTGAGGTTCCAGGCCTTCTGGAAGTCCAGTCGGGCCTGGGACCAGGGCAGGTCGGGCGTCGTCTGCACCGCGACGGGTGCGCAGTCGGCCGCGGCCGCCACCGGGACGGGAAGCGCGGCCGTGTACACGAGCGAGGTCCCCACGAGAACCACGGCGGCCTTACGCATGGCCGTACCCCAGCGTGGCGAGCAGCCCGTCCTCGACGGGCGTCGGCGCGATGTTCAGCACGTCCGCGCTGCCGGGGACGATGAACGCCGTGGTGTGCCTGGGCAGCATCGGCAACAGCCGCAGCGCCCCGTCGTGGAGTTCGTACGCGGCGCACGCCTCGCGGGTCAGCGGGAGCGTGAGCCGGGGCACGAGCAGCGCGTCGTACCGGCGCAGCACGTCGGTGCGGCCGGCCGGTGGCTTGGGGTGGATGCTCACGCCGAGCTGCCAGGCGCCGAGATCGGCGCGCGGGGCTCCGGTGGTGCCGGTGAACTCGTCGACGACCGCGACCGGGCTCATCGGACCGCCGGGGGGCGGTGTCGTACCGCCGGGCAGGTTGATGACCAGGTGCCGCGGATCGGTGTCCGCGGCCCGCATCAGCGCGGCCCAGGCCTGCGGCTGTGGTGTGCGCACATGCACCAGGACACCGGCGGCGAGGAGCCGGAAGACCAGCAGCAGGGCCTGCTCGCGGGGGACGAAGACGCCGAGTCGCACCGGGTCGCGGCGCAGCAGCGGGACGGTCGCCGGGGTGCCGTCCTGGCGGGTGCCGAGGACGAACCCGGCGGTGCTCAGCGCCAGTTCCGCGGGGACCGGCGCGATGCCCTCGCGTACCCGGCCGCCCGCGCGGCGGCCGAGCGGGAGCGTGGCGAGCAGGCCCGCCGCCTGGTCGCCGTCGAGCCGTTCGAGCCGCAGGCCCAGCTGGGCGGCGGCCGGCGGCAGGGCGCTGTCGGCCTGCGGCGCCGCACCCGACGTACGGACGAGTACGGTGCAGCCGCCGCCGGGCACGAAGGTCACCGACAGGCCGGTGGCGCGGGCGGGGAACGTGGCCAGGAGGTCCTGGAGTCCGGTGAGCCCGGCCGTGGCGGCCTTGAAGTCGCGTATCCAGCAGGTGACGTGGCCGGTGCCGAGCGCGTGCCAGGAGGTCCAGGTCTCCGCGGCCACGGGACGGCCCTCGTCGGAGTCGTCCGCGTGCCGCAGCCCGGCGGCCGCGGCCAGTGCCTCCGTCGCCTCGTCCTCGTCGAGGATGCGGGCCCGTAGTCCCGCGTCCTCCAGCAGTGCCACGGCCCGCACGGCTCCGCGCCGCAGCGCGCGCCTGATGCCGGGCTCACCGCCGCCGCGGGCGGCCACGGCCTCGGGGCAGGCGGCCTCGTCGAGGCGCAGCGCGACCCAGACGTTCTGCCGCAGCGGGGTGGAGTCGGCGTTCAGCTCCTGGTACGCCGCGGCGGCGAGCGGCGACGCGGCCTCGTCGCCCGCCGGTGCGGTGACGTTCTGGATGAGGATCTGTACGGAGTCGTAGGCGATGTCGTCGACCTGGAGCAGGGAGCCGAGCACGGCCGCCGGCAGGACCGCGGGCCCGGAGCCGTCCCCCGGCGCGGGCGCGAACGCGGATCCGGCCGTCGAGGCCGACGCCGACGCGTTCCAGTCCGACGGCTCGATCGCGACGAGCGCCACCCACGCGGCGCCGTCGTGGACGATGCCGAGGCGGACGCGGCTGCGGCCCTCGGCGCGTGCGACGGAGAGCTCGGGCAGCACCGTCCGCAGCGGTGCGAGCCGGTTGGCCGCCGCGCCGCCGCGCACCCTGCGGCGGGAGCGGAAGCGCATCCGGGTCAGGAGCCAGTCGTACAGCCAGCGCTGCTGGACGCGCACCGCGGTGGCGGCGAACAGCGGCACCGCGAGTGCCAGGGCGACGGGCCGCAGCCCGAGCGGACCCAGCAGCCCGACGGCCACCAGCGCCACGACCGCTTCCCAGGCGACCAGATGTCCGAGTCCCACGCCGAGCGGCGGCTTGCTCCGCCCCCGGGACGGACCCTGCGTCCGCCCCTGATCCCGTAGCTGCCCGGACGTGTGCTCTGCCACCGCACTCATCCCTGTCCCATCCCTCCGGTCGGCCCTGCCCGTACGGACGTTGCACGGACGGGGGACCCGGTGCGCTCAATCGGCGCGGAACCGCTGGACCGGGAGGACGGGACCCCCTGGTCCCGGGAGCACGGAATGGCGGAATGACGGGATGACGGGCGTTACGCGGAATCCGGGCCCGGCCCGCCCAGCAGGTCGTCCTCGGTGAGCAGCGCCAGCAAGGACGGCACCTCGGCGACGTCGAGATACGCGTACCGGCACTCCGCGCACTCGCCCAGGTGCGCGGCGACCAGCGCGTCCTCGGCAGGAGTGAGCGCGCCCATCACATAGGCACCGAGCTGCAGTTCGACATGTGCGCCCTCGTGAGGCGGGACGGTCATGGGGTCATGATGCGGGCAACGCTCAGTCATCACAAGGTGATTCCCGAGCCCGCACCGTCACGCACAGCGATCGACCTCGGTGATCCGGCCATGGCTCGCCGGCACCCGTGATCACGACCACGGTCAACAGCGGCTGCCCGCACCGGAGATGACCCGGGAGTGGCTGAGAAGCGCCCCCCGGGGCGGGTCGTAAAGAGTGGCCGATTCCCAGGGGGTGCCTTGTGGATCTTGCCGGGCGCGCGCGCCCTGGCACGGCGCCGTGATCCGGCCTGATCCACAAGAAACCCCCTACTCCACGAACAGGCCGCGCTCCGCCGCCCGCGCGTCGAACTCCTCCAGCCGCGCCTGCGCGTCCGGCAGTCCGTCGCACATCGCCTCCAGCAGCACGCGCCCCAGCAGCATCGGCGCGCACGCCGTGTCGAAGGCCAGGCCGGTGCCGACGGCCGCCGGGATCAGCAGGTCGCTGTGGGCGGCGACCGGCGCGAAGGGGGAGTCGGCGACCGTGACGACGGTCAGCCCGTTCGTACGGGCGTACGCCAGCGCCTCCACGACCTCCTTCGGGTGGCGGGGCAGGGCGAAGCACAGCAGGGCGCTCGCGCCCGCCCGCCGCGCGGCGTCGATCCGGTCGGCGAGCATCGAACCGCTCTCGTCGAGGAGCCGTACGTCCGGGTGGACCTTGGCCGCGAAGTACGCGAAGCCGCGGGCCTGCGAGGAGGCGGCGCGCAGGCCGAGGACGGGGAGGGGGCGGGAGGCGGCGAGGAGCCGTCCCGCCTTTTCGACGGGGGCCGGATCGGCCAGCATCTCGGCCAGGTGTCGCAGGTTCTCGATCTCGGCGTGCACGGCCTGCTGGTACTCGTTGAACGCGTCCTTGTCCGCGCCGCCGCCGGCGGCGGCCGGCTCGGCGGGCGCCACCTCGCGCAGATGGCGGCGCAGCGCCGGGTAGCCGTCGAAGCCGAGCGCGACCGCGAACCGGGTCACGGAGGGCTGGCTGACCCCGGCGAGCTCGGCCAGCTCGACGCTGGACAGGAAGGCCACATCGGCCGCGCGGCGCACCATGCAGTGGGCGATGCGGCGCTGGGTGGGGGTGAGCCGGTGCCCCTCGAAGAGCTGCTGCAGCCGTGCGGCAGGGCCGCTGTCGTTCATGCCGTCCCCCTTTGTCGTCCTTATTCAGCCACTCAGAACTCTGCATGACGATATGCAGGACGGGCAAGGACCGTCTCGGGGGGCGGAACCCCCTGCGAAGAGGGGGGCTAGCCCCACTGACGGCGCCCGCCCCGCTCCCTACCGTGGGGAGGTATGGAAGCCCGCGACCCTGAGCTCACGAAGGAGCTCGACGCCACGCTCCACGCCCGCCGCGAGCTGGGCCCGGAGTACGAGTCGGCGCTGATCGAGTCGTTCCTGGAGAAGGTCGACCAGCGCATGGACGCCACCGTCGACCGACGCGTCCGGCGCCGGCTGGCCGAGCAGCAGATGGCCGTCGCCCGGGGCGAGCGGCCGGAGCGCTCCGGGGAGGTCTCCGGCTTCGGCGAGCGCTTCGGCCTCGCGATCGTCACGATGGTCCTCGCGATACCGCTCTCGGCGATCGGCGTGGTGAACGCGGGCATCGAGGGGCTGTTCGTCACCTGGGCGGGCATCGTCGGGGTCAACGCGCTGCCCGTCCTCCGCGACCGGATACGGGCCGGGGGCGGCCGCGGCCGAGCCGCGTCCGACTGGGCGGACTGACGGCGACGGCTCGGCCGTAGCTTCGCAAAAGTGGTACGAGCGCGACACGTTGGCGCAGCACTCGCTTAACACGCGTCCGGCACATTGAGAGGTGTCGGCGTCACGGACTTCCGGAGCGGCTCCCGGACCTCCATGGACGCCCCGGACGCGGAGCCGGCCCTGACCCGGACCGTGTCCTTCGCGGGGACCGCCGTCGTCCCGCCCCCCGGGTGACCGGGGGTGCGGCGGTCCCCGCGCACCTCCGCCTTCCGGCCCGCTTCCGGCCTACTTGGCCGCGCCTACTTGGCCGCGTTCCGGGCGAGGAACGACAGCAGGTCCTGACGGCTCACCACACCCGTGGGCTTGCCCTCGACCAGCACGATCGCCGCGTCCGCCGCACCGAGCACGGCCATCAGGTCGCCGACCGGCTCACCGGAGCCGACCTGCGGCAGCGGCGGGCTCATGTGCTTCTCCAGCGAGTCGCCCAGCGACGCCCGCTGCGTGAACAGAGCGTCGAGCAGCTCCCGTTCCACGACGGAGCCGATGACCTCGGCGGCCATCACGTCGGGGTGCCCGGCGCCCGGCTTGACGATCGGCATCTGCGAGACGCCGTACTCGCGCAGCACGTCGATGGCCTGGCCGACCGTCTCCTCGGGGTGCATGTGCACGAGCGAGGGCAGCGCGCCCTCCTTGTGCTGGAGCACCTCGCCGACGAGCGGCTCGTCGCCGGCCTGCTCCAGGAAGCCGTAGTCGTTCATCCACTCGTCGTTGAAGATCTTCGAGAGGTAGCCGCGCCCGCTGTCGGGGAGCAGCACGACCACGACGTCGTCCGGGCCGAGACCCTCGGCCACGCGCAGCGCCGCGACGACCGCCATGCCGCAGGAGCCGCCGACGAGGAGGCCCTCCTCCTTGGCCAGCCGACGGGTCATCTGGAAGGAGTCCTTGTCGGACACGGCGACGATCTCGTCCGTGACGGTCGCGTCGTAGGCGGTGGGCCAGAAGTCCTCACCGACGCCCTCGACCAGGTACGGCCGGCCGGAGCCGCCGGAATAGACCGATCCCTCGGGGTCGGCGCCGACGATCCGGACCTTCCCCTCGCTGATCTCCTTCAGATAGCGGCCGGTGCCGGAAATGGTGCCGCCGGTGCCGACGCCCGCGACGAAATGGGTGATCTTCCCCTCGGTCTGCTCCCACAGTTCGGGACCGGTGGTCTCGTAGTGCGAACGCGGATTGTTGGGGTTGGAGTACTGGTCGGGCTTCCAGGCGCCCGGGGTCTCACGGACGAGCCGGTCGGAGACGTTGTAGTACGAGTCCGGGTGCTCGGGGTCGACCGCCGTCGGGCAGACGACGACCTCGGCGCCGTAGGCACGCAGCACATTGATCTTGTCGGTGGACACCTTGTCCGGGCAGACGAAGATGCACTTGTAGCCCTTCTGCTGGGCCACGATGGCAAGGCCGACACCCGTGTTGCCGCTCGTGGGCTCGACGATCGTGCCGCCGGGCTTGAGCTGTCCGCTCTGCTCGGCCGCCTCGATCATGCGCAGGGCGATGCGGTCCTTCACCGAGCCGCCGGGGTTGAAGTATTCGACCTTGGCCAGGACTGTCGCCCGAATGCCCGCGGTCACGCTGTTGAGCTTCACCAGCGGGGTATTGCCAACCAGACTGATCATCGAGTCGTGGAATTGCACCGTTAGTCTCCGGGATCTCCGTAGTGGTGCCGCCAGCGTATGCCGTAGCCGGGCGAGATTGGGCAACGGTCGTTACGGGGCAGTTAGCTCTTGTACGACAGCACGGACGCGGAGGTGCGGGGACGGTGTCGAGGGCGAGGGTGGCGCGGCGCATCGCGGCGGGCGCGGCATACGGCGGCGGCGGAATCGGTCTGATCGGGGCGGCCGCGGTGGGGGTGGTCCTCGCCGAGGTGCAGCTCGCGAAACGGTCGGTGGGCGGCGGGACCGCGCCCGTACCGCCGGCCTCGGACGGGCTGTACGGGACGGTCTACGGGTTCGCGGACCCGCTGCGGCTGGTCCTCCTGGGTGATTCGACGGCGGTGGGCCAGGGCGTGCGCCGGGCCGGGCAGACACCGGGGGCGCTGCTGGCCTCGGGTCTCGCGGCGGTGGCCGAGCGTCCGGTGGAGCTGCGCAACGTGGCGGAGCCCGGGGCCAGGTCCGACGACCTGGAGCGGCAGGTGGAGGAGACGCTGCTGGACCCGACGCGGCACCCGGACGTATGCGTGATCATGATCGGCGCGAACGACGTCACGCACCGGATGTCGGCGACGCAGTCCGTGCGGTACCTGTCGGCCGCGGTGCGCCGGCTGCGTACGGCGGGCGCGGAGGTGGTGGTGGGCACCTGCCCGGATCTGGGCACCATCGAGCCGGTGTACCAGCCGCTGCGATGGCTGGCCCGGCGGGTGTCGCGGCAGCTCGCTGCGGCGCAGACGATCGTGGTGGTGGAGCAGGGCGGCCGTACGGTGTCGCTCGGCGATCTGCTGGGGCCGGAGTTCGCGGCGAACCCGCGCGAGCTGTTCGGGCCGGACAACTACCACCCCTCGGCGGAGGGGTACGCCACGGCCGCGATGGCCATCCTGCCGACCCTGTGCGCGGCCCTCGCCCTCTGGCCGGAGACCGACCGCCTGGACGCCGACCGCGACGAGGGCATGCTGCCCGTCGCCAAGGCGGCGGCGGAGGCGGCGAGCGAGGCCGGTACGGAGGTCACGGGCGCCCGCGCCCCCTGGGCCCTCCTCAAGCACCGCCGTCGCCGTCGCCTGCCGACCCCGGTCTCCCCGGAGCCCTCGTCGGCGCCCGCGCCCACGGCCCACCCGGCGGAGGGTGCCGGGCTCGGACTGACCGCCCGGGTCCGCCCGCGGAGCGCCCCCGGACCGGAGGTGCCGGGCTCGGACTGACCGCCCGGGTCCGCCCGCGGAGCGCCCCCGGAAAGGGCCGGCCCCGCCCCGGGCCGAGGTCAGGCGTAAGCGAGCGCTTAGAAAAGAGGCCCGCATCACACGGTCCGTACGGTGACCTACGCGATACGTAGGGGTAACTTCCCACTCAGCCCCTCTGACAGCCGCACCCCTCTGGAGCTGTGATGCCCGAAGCCGTGATCGTCTCCGCCGCCCGGTCCCCCATCGGCCGGGCCTTCAAGGGCTCGCTCAAGGAACTGCGGCCGGACGACCTGACCGCGACCATCATTCAGGCCGCGCTCGCCAAGGTTCCCGAGCTGGACCCGAAGGACATCGACGACCTGATGCTCGGCTGCGGCCTCCCGGGCGGCGAGCAGGGGCACAACCTGGGCCGGATCGTCGCGGTGCAGATGGGGATGGACCACCTCCCCGGGTGCACGATCACCCGTTACTGCTCCTCCTCCCTCCAGACCAGCCGCATGGCGCTGCACGCGATCAAGGCCGGTGAGGGCGACGTCTTCATCTCGGCCGGTGTCGAGATGGTCTCCCGCTCCGTGAAGGGCACGTCCGACGGGCTGCCCGACACCCACAACCCCCTCTTCGCCGAGGCCGAGGCCCGCACCGCCGCCGTCGCCGAGAGCGAGGGCGCGAGCTGGCACGACCCGCGCGAGGACGGCCTCGTGCCCGACGCGTACATCTCGATGGGCCAGACCGCCGAGAACCTGGCCCGCCTCAAGGGCGTGACGCGTCAGGACATGGACGAGTTCGGCGTACGGTCCCAGAACCTCGCCGAGGAGGCCATCAAGAACGGCTTCTGGGAGCGCGAGATCACCCCCGTGACGCTGCCCGACGGCACGGTCGTCAGCAAGGACGACGGCCCGCGCGCCGGCGTCACCCTGGAGGGCGTCCAGGGCCTGAAGCCGGTTTTCCGCCCCGACGGCCTGATCACCGCGGGCAACTGCTGCCCGCTCAACGACGGCGCCGCCGCGCTCGTGATCATGTCCGACACCAAGGCGCGCGAGCTCGGCCTGACGCCGCTGGCCCGCATCGTCTCAACCGGTGTCTCCGGCCTCTCCCCCGAGATCATGGGTTACGGCCCGGTCGAGGCCAGCAAGCAGGCCCTGCGGCGCGCGGGCCTCACCATCGACGACATCGACCTCGTCGAGATCAACGAGGCCTTCGCGGCCCAGGTCATCCCGTCCTACCGGGACCTGAACATCCCGCTGGACAAGCTGAACGTCAACGGCGGCGCGATCGCCGTGGGCCACCCCTTCGGCATGACCGGCGCCCGGATCACCGGCACGCTGATCAACTCGCTCCAGTTCCACGACAAGCAGTTCGGCCTGGAGACGATGTGCGTGGGCGGCGGCCAGGGCATGGCCATGGTCATCGAGCGGCTCAGCTGAGCTGTAGCGGAGGGTAGGGGTCGCCCGGCCCTATCGCCATGCGGCTCCGCCGCGCGGCGAGGGCGGCACCTGCCCGCAGCGGTAGCGAAGCTGAGCGCGACCGACAACGCGAGCGGCTCAGCTGAGCCGTAGCAAAGCCGAACCGGGGACGGTCCCTCGGAAAGGGCTTTCTCAACCCCGTCGCGTCCCAGCCGTGACCGAATCTCCCCCAGGATGTGACCTATCTCCCGGGGGAGATTCGTTTGCCCAGGTCAGAGACATTCTGCGGGCAAACATACGACCCAAAGTCCTGTCCTTTTCGTGACGTAATGCACTGACACCTCGCGTCGGCTCACGTCAAGCTGATGTAGTAAGTCGAGGAATCCTTGCCGAACCCCGGCCGGCACCCCCGCCGACCGGACCCGGGCAAGTGAGCCCGCGAGTAGCACCTGAACCCGGGAGTACGTCAGTGAGCGCCATGTCCCTCGCCCTGCTGCTGTCCACGGCCGCTGCCACGGCCGTCGGCGCCGCTGCCCTGCACGCCACTCACGGGCTGCGCAAGCAGGTCTCAGCCCTGCGGACGGAGCTGGCCGCCGCCCGCGGCGCCGGCGCCGCCGCGTCGGTGCCGCACGCCCGCACCGCCCCCGCCGACGAGATACGCGCCGCCGTCGCCGAGGCCCTCGCCGAGGAGCGGGAGCGCGAGCTCGCCGAGGCGCGCGCCTTCTGGGCGGCGCAGGAGGCCCGCGACGCCTCCGACGGCCCGACGCTGCTGGGCGGCCTGGGCGGCTTCGGCGGTCCCGGCGAGGACATGCCGCTGTTCATCCCGCGCCAGAGCGACTTCGTGGGGATGGAGGCGATGGACCTGGAGGCGATCGAGGCGCTGGACGACCTCGCCGAGCTGGCGGGTGCCACGGAGCAGGCCGAGTACGCGGAGTTCGTCGAGGACTCCCCCGAGCTGGCCGCCGCCCGCCGCCGGCACCCCTCGCACCCGGACTTCGTCCCGGTCCAGACGCCCCAGACGTCCCAGACGCCCGCGGTCACCGACCACGAGCGCACCGCGGCCCGTCTGGAGGAGCTCGCCGAGACCGGCACGGCCCTGTCGGACGTACGCCCCGGCCCGTTGGGCACCCTCGACGTCTACGTCTTCGCCGACGGCACGACGCTCTGCATGACCCCGGGCCACCGGGAGACGGCGGAGCGCCTCGCCGAGGCGCTGCGCAGCGGGGAGGCGCCGGTGCTGCTGGGCGGCTCGGGTGTGTCCGGCGCGTACGCCCTGACGTTCTCCTGCGGCTCCGGCGAGAACATCTACGTCCTCGCCGACCGCGTGATCGCCTCGCTGTAGCGGCATCGCGCAGCCGCTACAGCAGCGCCCCGAGGCGGACCGCCGCCTCCTCGACGACATCCACGGCCTCGCCCAGCTCCTTCGGCGAGGCCGCTCCCATGCGCAGGGCCTCGGCCAAATCCGATCCCGCGAGTACCAATTGGTCCGCGACCGCGAACAGCCCCGCGTCCGGCATGATCCTCGGGTCCTCGCCCGGAGCCTCGATCCGCTGGGCGCGCACCGCCAACTCCCTGGCCAGCGCCAGCCCTTCGGCCGCGGCGCCACGCTGCAGGCGGCTCTGCGGGGCGGCCCGCAGCCGGTCGGCGATCCGCTCCACCGCGGTTGTCAGAGGGGTCGTATCAAGCACACCGCGACCCTACGCGCCGGTGCGGGACTGTTGCCAATACGCGAACGCTCAGGCACGGTGGCGTGAAGGACCACACGCGCAAAGCGTCCGGAGGCGCCGATGTCCCAAGTCTTCTCCGAAGAGACCCATCGAAATCTGCTCTCCCGCATCCCTCATTGCACCGGTCGTGAAGTGGCCGACTGGCTGCGCACCGTAGAGGAAGGCCCCGCTCTCTTCCGCTTCGAGGAGAAGGTCAGCTGGCTCCGGAGCGAACACAATCTCGCGTACGGACATGCGAAAGCGATCATCCACGAGTTCGATCTGAGGCGAGCAGCCCGCAAGCTGCTCTAGACGTTCGAGACAGGACGGACGAAGGGCCCGTACCGGCGATGCCGGTACGGGCCCTTCGTATGCCGGGTACGTCAGTCGTCGCCCTGCAGGATCGACAGCAGACGCAGCATCTCCAGGTAGATCCACACCAGGGTCATGGTGAGGCCGAAGGCCGCCAGCCACGACTCCTCGCGCGGGGCGCCGTAGGTGATGCCGTCCTCGACCTGCTTGAAGTCGAGGGCGAGGAAGCAGGCACCGAGGATGACGCCGATGACACCGAACAGGATGCCGAGGCCGCCGCTGCGGAAGCCGAGACCGTCACCGCCGCCGAAGACGGAGAACAGCAGGTTGACCATCATCAGGAGCACGAAGCCCATGGCCGCGGCCATCACGAAGCCGTAGAACCGGCGGGTGACGCGGATCCAGCGCATCTTGTACGCGATCAGCACGCCGGCGAAGACCGCCATCGTGCCGAGCACGGCCTGCGCCACCACACCGTTCGCGATGTAGGTGGAGACGGCGCTGGAGATGACGCCGAGGAAGACACCCTCGAACGCCGCGTACGACAGGATCAGCGCGGGCGAGGCCTTGCGCTTGAACGACTGGACGAGCGCCAGGACGAACGCCACGAGCGCGGCGCCGATGGCGATGCCGTACGACTTGCCCAGGCTGGCCGGGTCGACCGGCAGCAGCACCCAGGACAGGATCGCGGTGAGCACGACCGTACCGAGCGTCATGGCGGTGCGCGCCACGACGTCGTCGATCGTCATCACATTGGCACGGGCGGGCGCCTGCTGCGGCGCGCCCAGCTGGGCGTCCGCCGGCGCGTACGGGTTCGTCGCGTACGGGTTGGTCGCGTACGGGTTTCCAACGGCGGGGCCCCCGGCCTGCGGCTGCTGCGCGTTGAAGCCGGCGTAGCCGTTGTCGCGGCTGAACCCCCGTCGCGAGAAGACCGGGTTGCTGCTCCTCATCTCACTCCTCCATGGCCACCCAGCGCGGCCTTCCCACAAGAGTAATGCGAGGGCAAAGGGAACGGCCTAGTGCTGGGGGAGGATCTTTCCTGGATCGTGACAGGTCGCCCCGGGGCCCGGCGGCCCGGCATGCCCGGCAAAAGGCGCGAGCAGGCGTTCAAGTATTCAACGATTCCTGCTCGCGCCGCCGACCACAAGACGTGCCCGGAGCCGGACTCGAACCGGCACGGCCCGAAGGCCAGCGAGGTTTAAGCTCGCCGTGTCTGCATTCCACCATCCGGGCATGGCACGCGGCTCCGCGTTTGACACATGAGCCTATCCGGGCAGATCCCCCGAACAGCGGAACGCTGACCCGATGTTGTCTTATTTTATTGACGTCTGAGGGTGTGTCAGCACAGGTAATGAGCAGATTGCACATGCCGCGCCACGCCCCACGCCACCCCGCCCCCACGCCGGGGAATGACGGAAACTCGCCGCCCCGTCACGTGGCGGATCCCGGAAGCGGTCCCGGATGCGATCCCTGAGCGGACCCCCGGGGCGCCGTCATACCAAAGGAGGACAGGGGAAGCCCGCCGTCCGACCCAAGAGGGCCCCCGGAACGAGCTTCGGGACGGACGATTCGGCGTGGGGCGGGCAGCACGATGGGGTGGTCCCTGAAGAACACCGCGACAGGAGAGTCGTCTCGTGACCACCACCCCCATCGCCCGCCGCGCCACCGCGGTGGCCGCCCGTGCCACGGATCTTTCGAAGGTCTACGGACAGGGCGAGACCCAGGTGGTCGCCCTCGACCGGGTCACCGTGGACTTCAACCAGGGCGAGTTCACCGCGATCATGGGCCCGTCGGGGTCCGGCAAGTCCACGCTGATGCACTGCGTGGCCGGCCTGGACAGCTTCAGCGCCGGGTCCGTGCGCATAGGTGAGACCGAGCTCGGCTCGCTCAAGGACAAGCAGCTCACCCAGCTGCGCCGGGACAAGATCGGGTTCATCTTCCAGGCGTTCAACCTGCTGCCGACGCTGACGGCGCTGGAGAACATCACGCTGCCGATGGACATCGCGGGCCGCAAGCCCGACAAGCAGTGGGTGGAGCAGGTCATCGACATGCTCGGGCTCTCCGGGCGGCTGAGCCACCGGCCCGCCCAGCTCTCCGGCGGCCAGCAGCAGCGCGTCGCCGTCGCCCGCGCGCTCGCCTCCCGGCCCGAGATCATCTTCGGTGACGAGCCGACCGGAAACCTGGACTCCCGCTCCGGCGCCGAGGTGCTGGGCTTCCTGCGCAATTCGGTGCGGGAGCTGGGCCAGACCGTCGTCATGGTGACGCACGACCCGGTGGCCGCCTCGTACGCGGACCGTGTGATCTTCCTGGCGGACGGGCGGATCGTCGACCAGATGATCGCCCCCACCGCCGACGGCGTGCTCGACCGGATGAAGGCCTTCGACGCCAAGGGCCGGACCAGCTGATCCGCTGATCCGCTCCCCCGCCACCGACTTCCGGCCCACCCCACAGGACTGACTCACACCATGTTCCGTACCGCCTTGCGCAATGTGCTCGCGCACAAGGCCAGGCTGCTGATGACCGTACTCGCCGTCATGCTCGGCGTGGCCTTCGTCTCCGGCACCCTGGTCTTCAACGACACCCTCTCCAACGCCTTCCGCAACCAGTCCGCGAAGAGCTACGACGACATCGCCGTCGCCGTCAGCTCGTTCGCCGACCAGAACGACCCCAAGGCGCAGCCCGGCCTCTCCGAGCAGACCCTCGACAAGGTCCGCTCGCTCGACGGCGTCACCGCCGCGCACGGCCGCGTCAGCGGGTTCGCCGGGGTCGCCGACCCCGACGGCAAGCTGATCGGCGTCGGCTGGTCCAACAAGGGCGCGAACTTCGCCCCCGGCAAGGACGGCAAGGACCCGGCCTACACGTTCACCCAGGGCTCCGGCCCGGTGCAGGACACTCAGATCGCCCTGGACAAGGAGACCGCGGCCAAGGGCCGGTACCAGGTCGGCGAGCAGGTGCGCGTCGCGACCAACGGGCCGGTGCGGGAGTACACCCTCAGCGGTGTCTTCACCACCCTCGACGGCGCGGTGAACGCCGGCGGCAGCCTGGTCCTCTTCGACACGGACATCGCCCAGAAGCTGTACCTGAAGCCCGGCTACTTCCAGGACATCACCGTCTCCGCCGCCCCCGGCGCCGACGCCGCGAAGATCCGCGACGCCGTCGTGCCGCTGCTGCCCGACACCGCCGTGGCCCAGACCGGCCAGGCGCTCGCCGACCAGCAGGCCAAGGAGATCGAGGAGGGCATGAGCGCCGTCACCCAGATCCTGCTGGGCTTCGCCGCCATCGCGCTCTTCGTCGGCATCTTCCTGATCTCCAACACCTTCACCATGCTGGTCGCCCAGCGCACCAAGGAACTCGCGCTGATGCGCGCCGTCGGCGCCTCGCGCAGGCAGATCACGCGCTCGGTGCTGATCGAGGCCGCCGTGGTCGGTGCCGTCGCCTCGGTGATCGGTTTCGCCCTCGGTCTCGGCCTGGCGACCGGACTGCGCGCCGGGATGGCCGCGTTCGAGATGAAGGTGCCGAGCGGCCCGCTGGTCATCTCGGCGACGCCGGTGCTCGCCGCGCTCGGTGTCGGCGTGCTGATCACGATGTTCGCCGCCTGGCTGCCGGGCCGCCGGGCCGCGAAGATCCCGCCGGTGGCGGCGATGAGCAGCGTCCACGCGGTGGCCACCACCAAGTCGCTGGTCGTGCGCAACTCCATCGGCGGGGCCATCGCGGGGCTCGGCGCGGCGGCGATCCTGTGGGGTGCCGCGACGGGCGGCGACGGCGGGCGGCTGCTCGTCGGGGCGGGCGCGTTCTTCGCGCTGATCGGTGTGATCGTGCTGATCCCGCTGCTGTCCCGGCCCGTCATCGCGCTCGTACGGCCGCTGCTCGTCGGCGTCTTCGGGGTGTCCGGCAAGCTCGCGGGACAGAACGCGGTGCGCAATCCGCGCCGTACCGGAGCCACCGCCTCCGCGCTGGCGATCGGTCTGACGCTGGTCACCGGGCTGTCGGTGCTGGGCGTCACCCTCGGCAAGGCCATCGACAAGATGACCACGGACAACATCAAGGCCGACTACATGGTCTCGATGGCGAACGGCGGGGCCCTCGACCAGTCGGCGCTGCGCGCCCTGGAGAAGGCGAAGGGCGCCTCGGCGGTGTCGCCGCAGCAGTCCGCGTACTTCGAGCTCGAGGACGACGACTTCGTGTCGGCCTCGGCGGTCACGCCGGGCGCCATCGAGCAGGTCCTGAACGTCCAGGTCACGGACGGCAGCATCGACTCGCTCGGCAAGGGGCAGCTCGCGGTCGCGGAGAAGACGGCCAAGAGCAAGGGCTGGAAGGTCGGCGACGGCGTCCCCGTCACCTTCAACGACAAGAAGAAGGCGACGCTGACGGTCGGCGCGATCTACAAGGACAGCGAGTTCCTCTCGCCCGTCCTCGTGGACACCAAGATCGCGAACGCGCACGAAGCGAAGCCGTACATCATGCAGATCTTCGTGAAGATGGACGGCGGTCAGACCGCCGCCAACGAGAAGGCCCTGGTCAGCGCGCTCGGTGAGAACCCGGCGATCACGGTGATGGACCAGAAGGACATCCGTGACCAGTTCGGCGGCTTCATCAACATGATGCTGAACATCATGTACGGCCTGCTGGCGATGGCCCTGCTCATCGCGGTGCTGGGTGTGGTCAACACGCTCGCGATGTCGGTCTTCGAACGGCAGCAGGAGATCGGCATGCTGCGCGCGATCGGCCTGGACCGCCGCCGCGTCAAGCGGATGGTGCGGATGGAGGCCGTGGTCATCTCGCTCTTCGGCGCGGTGGTCGGCATCGGCCTCGGGGTGTTCCTCGGCTGGGCGGTCGGCCAGACCGTCAAGAGCTCGATTCCGGGCTACGAGCTGGTTCTGCCGTGGGACCGGATCGGGATCTTCCTGGTCCTCGCGGGGCTCGTCGGTGTCCTGGCGGCGATGTGGCCCGCGCGCAGCGCGGCGAAGCTGAACATGCTGAACGCCATCAAGGCCGAGTAGCCGGACGGCCGGTCGGACGTTCCCGTGTCCCCGGCCCGGCCGCCCCAGTGGCGGCCGGGCCGGGGACTCGTCGTATCGGGAGGTTTCCCCCGCGTCAGCTGCCCGTGCAGTAGTTCATCAGCTTGGTGTGGTTGGCCTTGTACTGCTCGTGGAGCGCCGCGTTGTCGATCTTCAGCAGCGTCTCGTCGTTCTGCCGCAGGGCCTGGTACGAGTAGTTGTGGCTGCCGGTCCAGACGATCTTCTTGCCCGCGACGCCGTCGTACGTGCCGTTGACGAGCAGGTACTTGGAGTGGAGCCCGATGTTGCCCTCGCGCCCGGACGGCGGGGTCTCCCAGCACTCCACGCGCTGGGTCAGCTTGCCGGAGATAATGTCCTCGACGGCCTTGCCCATCGAGTTGACGCCCTCGCCCCCGCCGTTCGGGTCGTTGTCGTGCGCCAGGATGACGGAGCAGCCGGCGCTCTTCATCGAGACCAGCTTGGTGGCGATCTGCTCCCGGTAGAACAGATTGGCCGCGATCCGCACCTCGGTGCCCGCCGCGCAGTCGACGTTGTCGAGGATCAGCTTGACCGTGTCCGTCGAGGGGTCGGTCTTCGGGGTGCCGGTCGCCTCCTTCCGGGGGAAGAAGTACGTCTTGTACGCGGGATCGGTGGCGCTGGTCGGGGTCTTGTAATAGTCGCCCGTGCCCGCGCCGGAGGCGTAGGCCACATGGTCGGCGAAGTAAGCCTGGTAGATGTCGTAGAGGCCCTTGTCGACGATCGTCACGGCGTTGTTGAAGAGGCGCTCGCGCTGGAAGGTCGACAGGTTGGCCGAGGTCTGCACCACGACGTTGTCCGCTCCTCCGGTGTGGGAGAAGAGGAAGAACTTGTTGTGGTTGATCGCGTAGTCGGGCGCGCCCGTGGAGGTGGTGAGCACCCGGGTGCCGATGCAGCCCCGGTCCTGACCGCAGTCGAGGGCCCAGGACGGCTTGGTGCGGTCGGTGCCGAGCCCGGCGGCGAGGTTCTCGTACTCCCCGCCGTCGGTCACGGTGCTGGACGACTTGTGGTCGACGACGACCTTCACGGAGACGCCCCGCGTCTTGGCGGCGATCAGCGCGTCCCGGACCGGGTTGTCGGTGAACGTGTACATCGACACGCTGATGCTGCTGCCCGCGGGCGCGTCGTCGATCAGCGAGACGAGGTAGTCGCGGATCTTGTCCTGCTCGGCGGTGGTGCCCGACGGGTCGTTGAAGACGGTGCCCGTGGTGACGGTGACGGCGGCGGAGGCGGTGGTGGGCAGGAGCCCGGTCACGAGACCGGCTGCGGCTGCTCCTGCGAGCAGCCATGAGGTGCGGCGGTGCACTTGGTGGATCCCCCTGACGAGCTACGGAATCGCCATGGCATTCCCATGACAATCCGGGCCGCGAAAGGCGGGGTGCGGCGCGCATCTGGCGCGGCACCCCGCCAGGACAAGCCCGGGGATCGAACGTATCAACGACGGACGGACTCACTCCAGTTACGTGTCCGCAGGGGCAGCCCCGAGCCTCCCTGCTCCGGGGTCTTCACGGCGAGGACCTGGTTGACGCCGATCCGGTTGCGTTCGAAGGACACGGCGGACGCCGCCATGTACAGCCGCCAGACCCGCGCACGGCCCGGCGAGGCGAGCCGTACCGCCCGCTTCCACCCGGCCTCCAGGTTCGCCACCCAGCCGCGCAGCGTGCGCGCGTAGTGCTCACGGATCGACTCGACGTCCCGGACCTCGAAGCCGGCGTCCTCCAGGATCGACACGGTCCGCCCGAGCGGCGCCAGCTCGCCGTCGGGGAAGACGTACGCGTCGATGAACTCGTCCACGCGGTAGACCGCTTCGTCCGGCTCCGGGCGGCGGGAGATCTGGTGGTTCAGCAGCCGGCCGCCGGGCCGCAGGAGGGCGTGGAGCGCGTCGGCGTACTCGCGGTAGCGCTCCGAGCCGACGTGCTCGGCCATCCCGATGGACGAAATCGCGTCGTACGGGCCGTCCTTGACGTCCCGGTAGTCCTGGACGCGGATCTCGATCCGGTCCGTCAGCCCCTCCTCGGCGATGCGCTTACGGGCGTACGCGGCCTGCTCGCGCGAGAGCGTGATGCCGGTGACCTGGGCGCCGTACTCCCTGGCCGCGTGGATGGCCATCGAGCCCCAGCCGCAGCCCACGTCCAGCAGCCGGTCGCCCTCCTTCAGCGCCAGCTTGCGGCAGACGAGGTCGAGCTTGTCGCGCTGGGCGTCCTCCAGAGTGCCGCCGTCCTCCCCCTCCCAGTAGGCGCACGAGTAGACCATCGACGGGCCGAGCACCAGCTCGTAGAAGGCGTTGCCCACGTCGTAGTGGTGACTGATCGCCTGCCGGTCCCTGACCTTGGTGTGCAGCGGCCCCTGGCGCCTGCGCACCTCCTCCGCGGGCGGCGGCAGGGGCAGCCACACGCGGGGTCCGGCGAGCTGGAGGAGCTCCCGGGCCGCGGCGCGCAGCCGTGGGTCGCGTACGGGACGGAAGGCGGGGCCGTCGTCGTGCGGGCGGTCCCAGATCAGCCCGGCGAGCCCGTCGAGGGCCTCGTACAGGTCCCCCTCGACGTCGATCTCCCCGGCCACCCAGCCCCGGGCCAGACCGAGTTCGCCCGGCTTCCAGAGCAGCCGGCGCAGGGCGCGGCGGTGCCGGATGACGAGGACGGGGGCGTCGGGCGGTCCCGATTCGCTTCCGTCCCAGGCGCGGACGCGTACCGGGGGCGGGGCCCCCAGGAGCTCCTCGGCGAGAGTGGTGAGCCGCGAAGCGGCATCGGCCATGGCGCACACCTCCGTGATGGTGGATTGACGGAAATGCCCAACACCACGTAAACACCGTCGGCGTGCGGAAACAGTCCCCTGAGCGGGTAAATCCGAAATGGGGTACGCCGGTACGCCGAAGGGACCGTCCGCACCACGGATGGCGGACGGTCCCTTCGGAAGGATCGCGCTATGAACGCTTAGGAGGCCTTGGCCTTCTCCGGGGCGGCCTTCGCCGCCGTCGGGGCCGGGGCCGGCTTGGCGGCCTCGTAGAACTCCTCGCGCGGCGACTCGATCGCACCGAGCGAGACGACCTCACGCTTGAGGAACATCGCGAGCGTCCAGTCGGCGAAGACGCGGATCTTGCGGTTCCAGGTCGGCATGGCCATGCCGTGGTAACCACGGTGCATGTACCAGGCCAGCCGGCCCTTGAGCTTGATCTTCATCTTGCCCATGACGATCATCGCGACGCCCTTGTGCAGGCCGAGACCGGCGACCGCACCCTTGTTGGCGTGGCTGTACTCCTTCTGCGGGAAGCCCCGCATGCCGGAGACCACGTTGTCGCCGAGGATCCGCGCCTGGCGCAGCGCGTGCTGGGCGTTCGGCGGGCACCAGGCGTTCTCGACACCGGCCTTGCGGGCGGCGACGTCCGGGACCTGCGAGTTGTCGCCCGCGGCCCAGATGTAGTCGGAGCCCTGGACCTGGAGGGTCGTCTGGGTGTCCACGTGGCCGCGCGGGCCGAGGGGCAGGCCGTAGCGGGCGAGCGCCGGGTTCGGCTTCACACCGGCGGTCCACACGATGGTGTTGGAGTCGACCTCGAGGCCGTTCTTCAGCACCACGTGGCCGTCGATGCAGGAGTCCATCGAGGTGTTGAGGTAGATCTCGATACCCCGGCCCTCGAGGTGCTCCTTGCCGTACTGGCCGAGCTTCGGCCCGACCTCGGGAAGGATCTTGTCGGCGGCGTCGACAAGGATGAAGCGCATGTCTTCGCGCTTGATGTTCTTGTAGTACTTGACCGCGTCGCGGGCCAGGTCCTCGACCTCGCCGATGGTCTCCGCGCCGGCGAAGCCGCCGCCCACGAAGACGAAGGTCAGCGCCTTGCGGCGGACCTCCTCATCGGTCGTCGAGTCGGCCTTGTCGAGCTGCTCGAGTACGTGGTTGCGCAGGCCGATGGCCTCCTCGATGCCCTTCATACCGATGCCCTGCTCGGCGAGGCCGGGGATCGGGAAGGTGCGGGAGACCGCGCCGAGCGCGATCACCAGGTAGTCGAAGGGCAGCTCGTAGGCCTCGCCGACGAGCGGCGCGACCGTGGCGACCTTGCGGTCCTGATCGATGGTGGTGACCCGGCCGGTGAGTACCTCGGCCTTGGGCAGCACGCGTCGCAGCGGTACGACGACGTGCCGCGGCGAGATGCTGCCGGCGGCGGCTTCGGGCAGGAAGGGCTGGTAAGTCATGTACGACCGCGGGTCGACGACCGTGACGGTCGCCTCGCCGTAGCGCATCTTCTTCAAGATGCGACGAGCTGCGTACAGGCCTACGTACCCACCGCCTACTACGAGGATCCTGGGACGCTCCGTGGTGCTCATGCCATCGAGTATCCACCCCCCCAGGAGGGGTCGCTCGTGAGCCCCTTCACAAGCACCTGCGGACCCTCTGCTACACTCCGCCGCCCACGTGACCCAGGTCATGGCGCGGATCGGGGACCGGCGTGTAACAGGGAACGTTGTCAACCCCGTCTGAACTGGCCGCACGGCCGTAACCGGAAGCTGGACCAGCGCCTCTCCGCACCCGTGCGTGACCCGGCGGGCACATGCGGGAGTGGGGTCGAGCGGGCCGAGTTGGGCACAAAAAGAGGCCCGGAGGGCCGTCTGATGGCACTTTCGACGGTCGACAGGGCCCTTTTCCTTGTGAAGAACTTCACGAACTTTTTCGCGGGAGTCGCTGTGAGGTGCCTCTCAGGACCCGTGGAGAGGCCTGAGAGGGCTCTGAAAGGGCTGTGAAAGGGCTCCGCGGGGCCCTGGGCGGCGGCCGTGGCAGGGCACGGCCGCCGGGCGGCGCCCGCAGGGCGGCCGCCGGTCCCCGCTAGGGACCTCTCCGGCCCTAGGCGATCGACCAGGCGATTCCGTCCAGGATGTCGTGCTCGCTGACCACGACCTCCTCGATGCCGATCCGCTCCATGATCTCCAGGAGGACCAGCGCCCCGGCGGCGATGACGTCCACCCGCCCCGGGTGGATCACGGGGACGGCGGCGCGCTCGTCGTGCGTGGCGGCGAGCAGGCGGGCCGTGACGTCGGCGACCTGGGCGCGGGAGATCCGGGAGTGGTGGATGGTCTCGGAGTCGTACTCCTCGAGCCCCAGCGCGATCGCGGCGACGGTGGTCACCGAGCCGGCCAGGCCGACCAGCGTCTGCGCCTCGCGGATCGGGACGGTCTTCTCGGCGAGGTCGAGCGCGGCCTTGATGTCGGCGCGGATGGCGGCGACCTCGTCGGCCGTCGGGGGGTCGTGGCGGATGTGCCGCTCGGTGAGCCGTACGCAGCCGATGTCGACGGAGCGGGCCGCCTCGACGTGGGCGTGCCCGACGACGAACTCGGTCGAACCGCCGCCGATGTCGACGACCAGGCGCTCCTCGTGCCCCGGGAGCTCCTTCGTGGCGCCGGTGAAGGAGAACTCGGCCTCCTGGTCACCGCTGATCACCTCGGGCTCGACGCCCAGGATGTCGACGACACCGCGCACGAAGTCGTCCCGGTTCTCGGCGTCGCGGGACGCGGAGGTGGCCACGAAGCGGATGCTCTCGGCGCCGTACGCCTTGATCACCTCGGCGTATTCGCGGCACGCCGCGAACGTCCGCTCCAGCGCCTCGGGCGCGAGGCGGCCGGTCCTGTCGACGCCCTGTCCGAGCCGGACGATCGTCATCCGGCGGTCGAGGTCGACGATGTCGCCCGTCTCAGGGGCGGCGTCGGCGACGAGGAGGCGGATGGAGTTGGTGCCGCAGTCGATGGCGGCGACTCGGGTCATGGCGTGGCGCTCCTTGGGCCTTGTGGTGGCGATGTTCTTTCCCCTCCCTGCCCCTTCCCGCAACTGGGGACTCCGCCCCAGCCCCCGCGCCTCAGACTCCCCCTACGCCCTGGCGGGCGCGGGGGGACCCCAGCGGGGCTGAAAGGTGCGGGGCTGCGCCCCTTACGTCTGGCGGGCATGGGGCCGCTGCGCTGCGACGCATGGGTGCCGGGGCCGGAGCCCCACCCCGCCTGGGGTCCCCCCATGCCCTCAGGGCATAGGGGGGAGCAGGGGAGATCGCAGCTCGGGGCCGGAGCCCGGGCCCCCGCGTTGCCGGGTGGGGGCCGGGGCGGTGGCCCGGATGGGCCGGGATGGGTGGGGCTATTCCGCTTCGTCCGTCGTGGGCGAGACGCACGGGCCCTTCGCCCACCATTCCGGCAGCACCGCGATCGCCTCGTCGCCCAGGGGGTTCACTCCGGGGCCCGCGGCCAGGGAGTGGCCGACCAGGACGTGGAGGCACTTCACGCGGTCCGGCATGCCGCCCGCGCTCGGGAAGCCCTTGAGCTCCTCGATCCGGTCGCGGCGGGCGATGTAGTCCTCGTGCGCCGCGCGGTACGCCGCCGCCAGCTCGGGGTCCGTCTGCAGGCGCTCGGTCATCTCCTTCATGACGCCGTTCGCCTCCAGCGTGCCGATGGCGGAGGCCGCCCGCGGGCACGTCAGGTAGTACAGCGTCGGGAAGGGCGTGCCGTCCTCCAGCCGCGGGGCCGTCTCGACCACGTCCGGGTTACCGCACGGGCAGCGGTGGGCGATGGCCCGCAGACCGCGTGGCGGGCGGCCGAGCTGGTCCTTGAACGCGGCGATGTCGGCCTCGGTGGGCGGGGTGGGCTCGGTCTGCGGAGGGGGCTTGTCCATGTATACGTACGTCTCTTTGTCGGTGGCTCAATTGATTCACTGGCGGCGTGTGTCGGCACGGTCGACGCCGTCCCACACGTTCGAGTACCAGGGACGGTCCGCGGCATCGTCCTCGGCGCGGGGCGGCTCGCCGACCCGCGGGTCGATCATGGTGTAGCCGGTCTCGCCGGGCAGGACCATGTGGAGGTGCTCCCGCGCGAGCCGCATGACGTACGCGTCGTCCTGGAGGCGCGCCTTCTCGTCGCGCAGCTCCTCGACCCGCTTGCTCGCGGCATCGGCGAGCCGCTTCTGTTCGGCGATCTCGTTCCGCTGGGACACGTACTGCCGCATCGGATAGGCGAGCGCGACGATCAGCGAGCAGACCACCAGCGCGAGGAAGGCCGCCCGGCCGGTCAGCCGGGAGCGGCGCGCCTGGCGGCGGGTCTGCGAGCGGTAGACGCGGGCGGCGGTCTGCTCACCGAGCAGCCGCAGCCTGGTCGCGGTCGAGAACCGGTCCCGGTCCCGGGCCATGTGCGCGCCTCCCCTTTACGTACGTACGTCCCCGGACACGGTACGGGACCGCGGCCGGGGACGTACGGACGACAGGGCGTCAGACGGTGATCAGCCCTCTTCGCGCTCGTCAGTCCGCGAAGCGACTGTGCTTGTCAGTCCGCCAAGCGACTGTGCCTACTGGTCCGCAAAGCGGAACCGCGGGAACGCCGAGCGGCCCGCGTACACCGCCGCGTCGTCGAGGATCTCCTCGATGCGCAGCAGCTGGTTGTACTTGGCGACGCGCTCGGAGCGGGCCGGGGCGCCGGTCTTGATCTGGCCGCAGTTGGTGGCGACGGCCAGGTCGGCGATGGTGACGTCCTCGGTCTCGCCGGAGCGGTGGGACATCATGCACTTGAAGCCGTTGCGCTGGGCCAGCTCGACGGCGTCGAGGGTCTCGGTCAGCGAGCCGATCTGGTTGACCTTGACCAGCAGGGCGTTGGCGGCGCCCTCCTCGATGCCGCGGCCGAGGCGCTCGGGGTTGGTGACGAACAGGTCGTCGCCGACGAGCTGGACCTTGCTGCCCAGCTTGTCCGTGATGACCTTCCAGCCGGCCCAGTCGTCCTCGAACAGCGGGTCCTCGATGGAGACGAGCGGGTACGCGGAGACGAGCTCCTCGTAGTACTCGGTCATCTCGGCGGCGGAGCGCTCCTTGCCCTCGAAGAGGTACTTGCCGTCCTTGTAGAACTCGGAGGCGGCCACGTCGAGCGCGAGGGCGATGTCCTGGCCGGGGGCGTAACCGGCTTCCTTGATGGCCTCGAGGATGAGGTCGAGGGCCTCACGGTTGGAGCCGAGGTTCGGGGCGAAGCCGCCCTCGTCGCCGAGGCCGGTGGACAGGCTGCGGGCCTTCAGCACCTTCTTGAGGGTGTGGTAGACCTCGGTGCCCCAGCGCAGGGCCTCGGAGAAGGACTCCGCGCCGATCGGCGCGATCATGAACTCCTGGATGTCCACGTTGGAGTCGGCGTGCGAGCCGCCGTTCAGGATGTTCATCATCGGAACGGGCAGCAGGTGCGCGTTCGGGCCGCCGAGGTAGCGGAAGAGCGGGAGGTCGGAGGCCTCGGACGCGGCGTGGGCCACGGCCAGGGAGACGCCGAGGATGGCGTTGGCGCCGAGGGAGCCCTTGTTGTCGGTGGCGTCCAGGTCGAACATCGCCTGGTCGATCAGGCGCTGCTCGGTGGCGTCGTATCCGACGAGCTCCGGGCCGATCTGCTCGATGACGGCGAGGACGGCCTTCTCGACACCCTTGCCCAGGTAGCGGTTCTGGTCTCCGTCACGGAGTTCAATGGCCTCGAACGCTCCGGTGGAGGCACCGGAGGGAACGGCAGCACGGCCGGTGCTGCCGTCGTCGAGGCCGACCTCGACCTCGACCGTGGGGTTGCCTCGGGAGTCCAGGATTTCCCGGGCTACGACGACGTCGATGGACGGCACGAGCATTCTCCTTCTGGGATGTGACGCTGACGGTGCAGGGTCGGTCGCGTTGGCCTTGCGACATGAGCGTCTCTAATCAGCTAAGCGATCCTATGCCAGACGTAGTGTCTGACGCGGGATGTGTCCATCGTGGAGGGGTGGCGTGGGCGTGTGGGTGGAAACCGGCGCCCAGTGCTGCTCCTCGCGGCCATTGGCCGGATGGGGTTCCCCCCGGACGAAGTCTGGGGGAGTGCGTGCTGATCGTTATCACGCCCTGGTGCCGGTGGGCTGCGCGAGGCAGCCGGGTCCGGTCCGTGTGAGCGTGTCCCTCCGGACGCTGGCCTGCCGGACCCGAGGGGCCGGAAGGGGAGGGTGCCCCGCGTCGCCTGGGCGCGGGGCGTGTGGAGCGTGGCCGGGTGGGTCCGTTCTTGGACCGGTCCCGGCTGGCCTCGTCGGCAGCGGTGACGACCGCGCCGACTTCGAGTCTGTCCACCACCGAGCGGATGACCATGGCGCCACTGGCGCGGTCGGTGACGGTCTTGGCCTGGTGGGTCAGACCACGTGCGGCGATACGTTGCCACGCGCCCGCATCGCGGTCGCCCTGGTAACGGCAGCCGGGGCAGATGGCCCATTTCCAGCCGGGCGTGGTGGGCCGGTCGGGGGCCTTGCGGTGCCGCAGCGGGGTTAAGCATTGCGGGCAGTGCTTGGAGGTGTTCGTGGCCGGGACCGTCACCACGGCGACACCCAGCTCGGCGGCGAGGTGCCGCATGCGTTCCACGATCTGCCCGCGCACCTGCTGAGACAGGCGGGTGTTCATCGTGCGGCCCATGCCCCGCGCTTCCATCGAACGCAGGTCTTCGATGTAGATCACGCTCGCCGAGGCGGCTATGGCCTGATCGACGGCCCAGCGGGCGGCAGACCAGGCCAGGGCGTCGTTCAGATTCGACCGGCGCTCGGACATGTGCCGAATCTCGTCGGCCAGGACCGCGTGCTTCGCGGTCAGTGTGTGCCGCTCGACCCCGGCGATGAGCCGCTGGTACTGGTCGGCCTTGGCGTGCAGGTGCTCGCTCTCCCGCCGTAGCCGGTGCTGCTTGGCGAGGACACCGGCGGTCCGGAACATGGCACCGGCACCGAGGGCGGTGATCCGCCCGTCGTCGTGCAGCCGGGCAGCACCGGCGGACAGCAGGGTGTTCAGTCCCCAGTCCACACCGAGCGCGACCGTGTGCCCGGTACGGGCTGCCTTCGGTACTGGGTGGGTGTAGGCGAGATCGGCCCGCACCCGGCCGCTGTCCAGACGCAGCGTGGGCAGGTGCAGCACCGCACCGGGCGGGATGGTCGGTGGCAGGCTGATGGGGCAGGCGACCCACGTCCAGTCCCCGTACGAGGCCGGGTCGGGCCGGGTGGGCAGTTGCAACCGCAGCAGCGCGCGGCCCGGCTCGCCGGCGCGTTCGATGGTGGCCTGCTGCCCGTCGCACGCGGACAGCAGCAGCATGCGGGCGATCGCCGGTGTTCCCTCCGCCTCGAACACATCGGCCGGCATCCGGCCGTGCCTGCGGGCGAATGTGGCGATCTGCCGGGTACGGGACGTGATCACACTGGACGGCAGATGCCGCCCATCCGGCACCGCATCACGGACCGCGTCCCATTCCTCAGCAGTCCGCTTCGCCGAATCAGCGGGCCAGGACGCGATGACCCCGACCGTCAGGTCAGCGCGCCACTTCGCCGAGCGGAGCGTACGCCCGGCCTGCTCCTGAGCCATCCGCACGATCCGGTCATTGACCCTGATGCCCTCGGGCGGTGCGATGGTCCAGCCAAGGCGGCGCAGCGCCATCCACGCCTGTGACGGCAGCGTGCGGCCGCCCGCGTCCACACCGGATGCCAGGACATCCACATCGTGCGTGCTCCAGTGCGCGGCCAGCAGCTCGGCGGCCATGGTGGACACGAGAGCAGTGGCCCATCCGACGCGCTCCGCGAGCACAGCCGATGGCAGGAGTTCGCCGGTTTTCTCGTCCAAGCCGGTGCGCAGCCAGCCACGGGCGCACGCGGTCCGGGCCGTCTGCCCTGCGGCGAGCGGCACCTTCCGGCTCCCCGCCGACCGGGCCATCGCGACCATCACCCTTCCGTGCCACTGGAGCTGTACTGCCATCCGATCAACGACACCCGCGAACAAAGGTCACACATTCGATCCGCGAATCCCCATACGGGGATACGCACCTCACACGGGATGAGGCGGCCGACAGCATCCCAGGCGACCTGCCCTCACCCGGACTCCGTCCGGAAACCCCGGCCCGGCGCTCATGGGGGGGAAGGGGCGCGCCGGGCCGGGGTGGCTGAGGGGGCCGGAGTGACTGGGGGGTCAGCTCAGGTGGAGCAGCTGGCCCGGGTAGATGACGTTGGCGTCACCGACGACGTCCTTGTTCAGGTCGAACAGCTTCTTCCAGCCGCCCTCGACCTTCTTCGCCGCGGCGATCGTGGCGAGGGTGTCGCCGGCCTTGACCTTGTACTCGCCGTCGCCCTTCTTGACGGCCTTGGCCGGGGCCGCCGCGGCGGGGCGCTCGGAGCGGGTGGTCGGGGCCTCGGCGCGCTGCGGGGCGGGCTCGGCGGTGTACGCGGCGTTGGACAGGCCCACGCCGCAGTGCGGCCAGGCACCCTTGCCCTGTCCGGCCAGGACCTTCTCGGCGACCGTGATCTGCTGCGACTTCGACGCCTGGTCGGCGGAGGCGGCGTACGCGGTGCCGCCGTACGCGGCCCAGGTGGAGGCGGAGAACTGCAGACCGCCGTAGTAGCCGTTGCCGGTGTTGATGGACCAGTTGCCGCCGGACTCGCACTGGGCGACGGCGTCCCACTCGGAGGAGGTCGCGGCGTTGGCGCCGCCGGCGGCCATCAGCGGGGCGACGATCGCGGCGCCGGTGACACCGGCGAGCGTGGCGAACCGCGAGGTCCGCCGGAGAACGGTCGGGCGGCGGCGCTCGCCCTTGCCGGAGAACAGCATGGAGATTCCCCTCACCGACGCCTGCGAGGTGAGCTGTCGGGTTCGGGCCCGTGAGTTGCCCGGCCGCGCGAACGTGCTCGCGCGGCTTCACCCCGAGCCGCCCCGGCCCTCAACGGGCGGGTGCGGCGCTTACCTTGGGTCCCCCGCTCCTGCCTACGGCGCGTGACGCGTCGACCGTTCCCTTCGACCGACGGCAGGATTCGGCGTGACGGTCGACGGGGCCCGCGATGGCGAGCGGTTCAGACCGTAGACACAGCTCTCCCCGATGTTCAAAGATGAACATCGGGGAGAAAACGCCCTTAACCACCTTGGGGAGATGTCCGTTTTCGCAGGTGAGAGGCGGGACGACCGGACCGGGCGGGCATAACCCGCCAGTTGGCCGGAAGAGACCCATATCTCACTTGCGCAGAAGCGGACATAAGCCCTCGAACTACTTCGGCTTCGACTCCGACTTCGACTCCGGCGCAGCCACCGGCGACGGCTTCTCCTTCAGGCCCAGATCAAGGCTCTGGCCAGGGAGGATGAGGTCGGGGTCGGAGCCGACGACCTCGGCGTTCGCGCCGTAGAGCGCGGACCAGCCGCCGGGGACCTTGTTCGCGTCCGCGATCGTCCACAGGTTGTCGCCGGGGCGGACGGTGTAGTCATCTTCGGTGGCGGCCGCCTCTCGTGCCGGTGTGTCACCTCGTGAGGCATGACGCCCGGATTCACGCTCGTTGACCGAATTGCCCGCCTCATCCTCATTGGTGGCCGGGGTGCCGCGATGCTTGCCGGAACCGGTGTCGCCCGCCGCCGGGGCGGGCGTGACGGACTCGGCAGGCCCGGCCGACTCGGTCAGCTCGGTCGACGCCGGATCCGACGGCTTCCCCTTGGGCTTCGCGGGCGAGGCCGATGCCGAGGGCGCGTCCGACGCCGGGGCCGAAGGCGCAGCCGCCGCGTCGGCCCCTTCACCGAACGAGGGCGCCTTGACGTTCTCCTTCGGGAGAGGCAGGACACCGGAGGTGTCGGCCGGGTCGACCGAGGGCTTCGCGCCCGGCACGAGCCCGGTGATCACCGCACAGCTGGGCCACGCCTCCTTGCCCTGCGCGGCGAACACCTTCTCGGCGACCGCGATCTGCTGCGAGCGGCTGGCGAGGTCGGCGCGTGCCGCGTACTCGGTACCGCCGAAGTCCTCCCAGGTCTCCTGCGAGAACTGGAGTCCGCCGTAGTAGCCGTTGCCGAAGTCGGCACTCCACATTCCGCCGGTCTCACAGTCCGCGACACGGTCCCAGGTGGTGGCGTCGGCGGCGGATGCCGAACCGGCGCCGAGCAGCGGGATGGCGATGGCCGATCCGGTCACCCCTGCCGCGACGACAAGTGCGGGTGCCTGACGGGGGCGACGATGCCGACCATTCCCGGAGCGCATGCGGTGGGCCTTTCGTGTGACTGCTGAGTCGTCGGTGAACGTAGCCGTATTCGAACACCGGTCACAAGTCGATGCAGTCCAGATAACGCGAAAGTCACAGAGTTGACTGACCGTCAGTAACTTGGCGGCGTGAACTCAACGGGCAGAGTGCGCAATCCACGCATAATGAGGCCGCCTCGCCAGCGCAAATCGGAAGGATCGGCTGCAAGTCGCAAGTCGGGCAACCTGGTCAGCAACGTCGCGAGCGCGGTCTGCCCTTCCAGCCGCGCGAGCGGGGCACCGAGGCAGTAGTGGATGCCGTGCCCGTATCCGAGGTGCTGGTTGTCCCTCCGGGCCAGGTCGAGCGTGTCCGGGTCGGCGAACCGGTCCGGATCCCGGTCGGCCGCGGCGAGTACGACGAGGACCGGGTCCCCCGCCGCGATGTCCTGCCCTCCGAGCGTGAGCGGCTCGGTGGCGAACCGCCAGGTGGCCAGCTCCACGGGCCCGTCGTAACGCAGCAGTTCCTCGACGCCGGTGGCGAGCAGGCCGCTCTCCCCGGCCGCGAGGGACTCCTGGAGCCTGCGGCGCTGCTCCGGGTGGCGCAGCAGCGTGTACATCCCGTTGCCGATGAGGTTGACCGTCGTCTCGAAACCGGCGAAGAGGAGGATGAACGCCATCGCCGCGGCTTCGTTCTCGGTCAGGTGCTCGCCGTGGTCGGAGGCGCGGATCAGTCCGGAGATGAGGTCGTCCGCCGGGTTTTCGCGCTTTCGGTGGATCAGCTCGGCGAGATAGCCGCGCATCTTCTTCACCGAGCGGGCCACGCCGCCGCGCGGTCCGCCGCCGTGCCGGATCATCATTCCCGCCCAGTCCCGGAAGTCGTCCTGGTCCTCGCGCGGGACGCCGAGCATGTCGCAGATCGCGTAGATGGGGAGCGGGAAGGCGAACTGGTGGATGAGGTCGGCGCTGCCGTCCTCGGCGAAGTCGTCGATCAGCCGGTCCGTCAGTTCCTGTACGCGCGGGGCGAATTCGGCGACCCGGCGCGGGGTGAACGCCTTCGAGACCAGGCGGCGCAGCCGGGTGTGGTCGGGCGGGTCGATGTTCAGCAGATGCGTCATCAGCTCCGCCTTGCGCTCCCCCGGGATGCCCGTCTTCCCCTTGGCGTGCGCCGGCTCGTCGTGATGCGCCGGGTTCTTGCTGAGCCGCTGGTCCGCGAGGGCCTGCTTGGCGTCCGCGTACCGGGTCACGAGCCAGGCCTCGACGCCGCTGGGCAGGGCGGTCCTGTGTACGGGCGCGTGCTCGCGCAGCCAGGCGTAGGCGGGGTACGGGTCGGTGGCGAACTCCCAGGTGAAGAGTTCGGGGGCGGGTGTGTTGCTCACGCCCCGACGTTATCCGGGTCGCTCCGGGTTCTCGCCGAGGGCCTTCCTCGCACCCGGGTGGCCCATGTCCGCGGCCTTGCGGTACCAGTCCCGGGCCTCGGCGTCCTTGCCCTCCGCGGCCAGCAGCAGGGCCAGGCGGAAGGCGCCGTAGGCGTCGCCGAGCTCGAAGCCCCGGCGGTACCAGGCGCTGGCCTCGACCCGTGCACCCCGGTTCTCCAGAAAGACTCCGAGGTGCGTCGCATCCAGGCTCCTTCCCTTCTGCGCGTCGTCCCGGTAGCACTCCTCCTCCACCTCGATGGCCTGCCTCCCGTAGCGGGACATCGCGTATACGGCCCGCTTGTCGCCCGCTTCGACGGCACGGCGGAACCAGATCTCGGCCGCCTCCCGCTCGTCACTGGCGTGGTGCAGCGCGCCGTAGCTCGCCGCGACCGCCGCGTACCCGGCCTCGGCCGCGCCGTCGTAGTAGGTGAACGCCGCGTCGTGGTCCCCGGCCCCGAAGTACAGGTCCCCCAGATGGTGCGCCGCCTCCGGGTTCCCCGCCTGCGCCGACACGCCGAGCCAGTGCTTGGCCCGCTCCCGCAGCAGCTTCCCCAGCACCAGCGCCGCGTCCGCGTCACCCGACCGCGCCGCGCTCTCCAGATACGGCTCGGCCTCCCTCGTGTCGCCGCGCGCGGCGAGCCGCTTGCCGACCTCACCCGCGGCGGCGGTGTGCCCGGCGTCGGCGGCCTTGCGGAGCCACTGCTCGTCGCTGTCGAGCAGGCCGAGGCTGTACATCGCGGCCGTGTCGCCGTTCTCGGCGCGCGCCAGGAAGTCGACCCGGGCCGCCGCCGCGACCGCCGCGTGGTCGTACGCGTCGTCCTGGTCGGCCGTCACGAGCGCGATGCCCCAGACCGTGTCGGGCACCGGCGGCACCTCCGGCGACCGCAGGGCGTCCGCGACCAGCGAGCCGAAGGCCCGGTACGTCCCGTCCGTCTCCCCCGGTACGAGGAGCCCGGTCACCCCGTGGCGTACCGCCACCGCCCAGGCGAGGGCGTCCTCGAAAGACTCGCTGCCCGGCTCGGGGCCGTACCGCTCATGCACCTCGCGCAGCAGGCCGAGCGACACGGGGCCGGTGATCCCGCAGCGGGCGAGGTCGACGGCCGCGCGGACGAGGAGGTGGCCGCGGGGGTGCCCGGCGGGGCGGTCGGCGTGGAGCCACTCGTCCCAGAGCTCGGGTCCGGTCGCCAGGTATTCCGTGACACTCCGGTCGCCGCGCCGGCTCACGGCGTCGTCCAGGCGGGGGTCCCCCTGATCCCGTGCCTTGGCCAGCTGCCTGGGCGTCCATTCATTGCTGACCGCGACACGCCTGGCGGCGCGCAGCACGCGCCCGCCCGTCAGAGCGCCGAAACGGTGCTTCTCGTACGCGGCGTCTCGCATGGTGGCCAGGACCGGCACCCGCAGCTCCGTCAGCCGGGCCAGCAGCCCCGCGCTCAGTCCGTGCTCGCTCAGATGGTTCTCCAAGTCGTCGAGCCACAGGAGGTAGGCCCCTTTCCGGCCCCGTAGGAGGGTAGGAAGGCTCCGCAGGTCCGCGCCGGGTGGCGGGACGCAGACCCGGTGCTGGGGAAACTCTTGGATCAGCGCGATGAGAGCGGTCGAGGTCTTTCCGGACAGGGGCTCGCCGGTCACCAGATACAGGCCCGCCGCGTCGGCGCTGTCGGCGATCAGCCGACGCAGATCCAGGTCGACCGGCCGTTCGACATGAAGTGCGTAGGGCTCCTCGCCGGGGAACTGCCGGGTGGGATGCATCCCGAGGGCGACCGGGAACACCCCGACGCCCTTGGGCCAGTCCTTGAGGTCGGGCAGCCCTCCGCCCGGCACCGGACCGAAGTGGTTGTGCTGCACCCCGCTGCCCTGCACCGGCCCGTGGAGCGTGTTGCCGTGGAGCTCGACGTGGTCGCTCACCGGTTGATCTGCGTGCCCTTCGCCTGGAACGCCCCGTGGAAGGTGTTCCCGTGGATCTCGATGTGGTCGCCCGCGTACGTCGCGGCCGGTCCCCCGAACTCCTCGACGATCGCGCGCAGTTCGGCGACCGCCTCCGGGTCCTGGGCCAGTGCGCGCCGCAGCCGTACCTTCCACTCGGTCTCGAGCTCCGCCGGGTCCTGCTCGCCGGACGTCAACTCGTCGCGCGCCGCGTCGAGTTCATCGCCGACCTCGCCGCCCGAGCGGCGGAACAGCGCCACGACCCGCGTCTTCAGACCCGTCCACGCGTCCGTCACCATCGACTCGACGAGTACGGTCGCCCCCGATGCGGCCAGTGCCGCCAACTCCGCTTCCACGACAGCCACGTTACTCGCCGGGGGCGACCTCCGCCGCGCGGATCGCGTCCCGGTACGCACGGGCCGCGGCCCGCAGCGCCGCCTCCGGGTCGTGGCCGTCGGCCTCGGCCCGTACGGCCATGGTCAGCAGCTCGTAGCCGATGCCGTCGCCAGAGGGCATGGGCACGGCGAGCCCGGCCGTCCGCACGCGCGAGGCGAGCTTCGCGGCGAGGGCCAGGCCCGGCTGGCCGAGCGGGATGCCGTCCGTCACGGAGTCCCGCTGCTTCTCGACGGCCTTCGTGCGCAGCCAGTGCTCCTTGACGTCCTCCGGGGTCTCGGCGTGGGCGTCGCCGAAGACGTGCGGGTGGCGGTGGATGAGCTTGTCGACGATCGTCCCGGCGACGTCGTCGATGGAGAACGGCTCCTCGGCATCCTCCTGCGCGATGCGCGCGTGGAAGACGACCTGGAGCAGGACGTCGCCGAGCTCCTCGCGCAGCTCGTCGCGGTCGCCGTCCTCGATCGCCTCGACGAGTTCGTACGCCTCCTCGATGCCGTACTTGGCGAGGCCCTTGTGGGTCTGCTGCGAGGACCACGGGCACGCGCGGCGGATCCGGTCCATGACCTGGACGAGGTCGAGGAGGCGGGCGCCCGGCAGGTCGTAGGAGCCGGGGAGCAGCTCCAGGTCCGGCATCTGGACGCGGCCGGAGCCGGCCATACGGGCGAGGCCGTCGGTGAGGGCCTGGTCGCCCTCGCCGGCCGCGAGGACCACGACGGTTCCCCCGCCCGCGCAGGAGTCGACGAGCTCCTGGGCGGTCGGCGCGGCGATCTCCACACCGACGCCGGCCTCGCGCAGGTACGGCAGCTGCGGATGGCCGCCGTCCGCGCACAGGACCCGGTCCGCGTCGTGCAGCGTCTGCCACGCGGGCCAGGACAGCAGTCCCGGCGCGACGCGGTGGCTGGCGGTGAGCAGGACGATACGGCCGGGCTCGACGGGGGTCTCAGCGTTCACCCTTCGACCTTACGTCCCGCCGGGGATCGGCTAAGCCCCGGCCTGGACGGCCTCCGGGTCCTTGCTGACCTGGGTGATCCAGGGGGCCTTGTAGTCGCCGAGCTGGATCTTCTGGTCGTCCCACGTGCCGTAGCGGGGGTTCACGTCGATGTCGAGGTCCTTCGACGCGGTGGTGAGCGCGGCGCCGACCTTCTGCTGGCCCTGCGGGGTGCCGAGGTCGGCGTCCAGCGCCTTGGCCAGCTTGGTCAGCAGGACCTCCTCGCGGACGGCCTCGTCGATCTGGCCCGGCGAGACGCCGCGCTGCTGGAGCAGCATCGCGGCGAGCTGCTCCTCGCCTCCGGACTGCCGCACGGCGGCCGCCCGCGCGTCCTGGATCTCCCTGCGGGAGACGGTCACCCCGGCATCGTCGGCGGCGTGCGCGAGGACCCGGTCGAGGATCAGGCCGTGCAGCTTGGCCCGGCTCAGCAGGCCGGTGTTCTCGATCAGCTGCGTGGACTGGGGGGACTCCCGCTGTGCCGCCCGTACGTCCCGCACCTGCGACTGGAGCGTGGCGATCTCGATCCGGTCGCCGCCGACGACGGCCGCCGCGCCCGGGTGGGCGTCGTTGCCGCAGGCGGTGAGCAGGGGGGCCGCGGCGACGAGCGCGGCGGACAGGGCGAGCGCGGTGCGACGGCGGCGGTGCAAAGGAGCCTCCCGGCGTGCGGTGGTGATTGTGCTTCGTTGCACAAAGACCTTGCGATGATCGATGGTAGGCAGTCGAAGTGGCGTGGGCCACTACTTCGAAGCCACTGATTCGGTCAACGATTCGGGAGTGGATCCGGGTGCGCCCCGCTCCGGCCGCAGCATGATGACGCGGGAGACGATAAAAGTGACCGGAACGGCCGCGGCCGCCGCGACGAGCGGTGACCAGCGGTCGCTGTGGCCGCCGACGTCGACCAGGAGGTAGACGCCACCGGTGGTGATCACGAAATTGGCCGCGTTGGTGAGCGGGAACAGCAGGAACTTCCGCCAGGTCGGCCGGGTGCGGTAGGTGAAGTACGCGTTCAGGAAGAACGAGCCCGTCATGCTGAGCGCGAAGGCGACGACGTGCGCGGCGATGTACGGCAGCCAGGTCAGAAGCAGCAGGTAGCAGCCGTAGTACGTGCCCGTGTTCACCGCGCCGACCAGCGCGAAACGGAAGATCTGCGCCTGGACCGTCATCGGCGTACGAGCTCTCCCTCTTCCTCTCGCCGCGGCGTCCGCACATTGGTCGACACATTGGTCGACGCCACCAGATAGTGCGGCCGGCGCTTCACCTCGTAATAGATACGGCCCACGTACTCGCCGACCACGCCCAGCATCACCATCTGCACACCGGCGAGCGCGACGACCGTCACCAGGAGGGTGACATAACCCGGGGTGTCGACGCCGTTCACCAGGGCGACCCCGACAATCCACGCCGCATACGCCATCGCGACGGACAGCAGCAACAGGCCGAGATAGACCGCGGCCCGCAGCGGCTTGTTGTTGAAGGAGAGCAGTCCGTCGAGCCCGTAGTTCAGCAGTTTGCCGAAGCTCCATTTGGAACGGCCCTGCTCACGCACCGCATTCTCGTACTCGAACGTCGTCGTGCGGAATCCGACCCAGGCGAAGAGGCCTTTGGAGAAGCGGTTGTACTCGCTGAGGCCGAGGATGGCGTCCACGGTGCGGCGGGACAGCAGCCGGAAGTCGCCGACACCGTCGACGAGTTCCACGTCGACCAGCCGGTTGATGAGCCAGTAGTAGGCACGCGCCGTGAGCGTGCGCGTGACCCGGTCGCCCTTGCGGGTGCGACGGGCGATGACCTGGTCGAATCCCTCCTCGTGCAGGCGCAGCATGCGCTGCACCAGCTCGGGCGGATGCTGGAGATCGGCGTCCATGATGACCACGGCGTCGCCGCCGGCGTGCTGCAGTCCGGCCAGCATCGCGGACTCCTTGCCGAAGTTGCGGCTGAAGGAGACATAGCGGGTACGGGAGTCGGACGCGGCGATCTCTTCGAGGAGAGCGAGCGTACGGTCCTGACTTCCGTCGTCGACATAGACCAGCTCGAATTCCTGGCCGATGAGGACGAGTTCCTTGGTCACATGCTCATGGAAGCGGTTGATGATCTCCTCTTCGTTGAAGCACGGGACAACAATCGAGATCAGCACGGAAGAACAACAGCCGATGGGCGTGTCCGGAACGGATGGGGCATGTGGCGGGCAGACGACCATCAAGTGAACTGGGTTCACGACGGCTCGAATTCGCGATCGGCCCTGGCATATTCGAAGAATCATGCCGAACTACCGATCCCGCGCGAGCGCCCTCGCCGCTCTGATCACCACGGTGGCCGTATGCGCCGGTGACGCCGTCGCCCGCGGCTTCCCCTTCGGCTCGCACACGCGCAGCGTCAACGACCTGGGAAACCAGTTCGTCCCGTACCACGCCCATCTGTGGGACCTGCTGCACGGCCGGGCCGACGGCGGGCTGCTGCTCAACTGGCGGTCCGGCTACGGCACGAGCTTCCTGCCCGATCTCGGGACGTATCTGACCAGCCCGCTGTCGCTGCTCGTCGGGCTCTTCCCGCGCGAGGACATCGATCTCGCGGTGTACGTGGTCACCGTGCTGAAGATGGCCTCGGCCGCGGCCGCCATGGCCTGGCTGCTGCCGGCGCTCCGGAAGGCCGACGGCCGCTGGTGGGTGGCGGCGGTGCTCGGCGCCTCGTACGCGCTGTGCGGCTGGTCGGTCGTCGAGGCGTCGTACAACCCGATGTGGCTGGACGGGCTGGTCGCCTTCCCGCTGCTGTGCCTGGTGGGCGAGTGGGCGCGTACGGGACGGCGGCCCGTGACCGGGGCGCTGATCGTGGCGGTGGCCTGGATCGCGAACTTCTACACCGCGTACATGGCGACCCTCGGTGCCGCGCTGGTGCTGGTGTGCCGGCTGCTCCTGGACGAGGAGACGGACGTACGGGGCCGGCTGCGGGTGCTCGTGCGGGCCGCCGGGACCACGCTCCTCGGGATCGGGCTCGCGACACCCGTGCTGCTGCCGGTGTTCCTCGGCTCGAAGCACGCCCACCCGGGCTGGACCCGCGCGTTCGCGCCGGCGGGCTGGACGGACGTGTTCGCCCGTACGCTCCCGGCGACGTACAGCTTCTTCACCCCGGCCCTCTTCCTCGGCACGGGTGCGCTGCTGCTCGCCGCCTCGCTGCTCTTCCACCGGGGCGTGCCCCGGCGCGAGCGAAGGTGGTGGACGGCGCTCACGGTGGCGGTCGCGGTGTCGATGCAGTGGGGGCCGACGCATCTGGTCTGGCACGTCTTCGCCACCCCGAACGGCAGCCCGTACCGGCAGTCGTTCGTCCTCGCCGGGATCCTGGTGATCGCCGCGTGGGTGTGCGTCGCGCACGAGTGGCCGGGGCGGCGGGCGCTGCTCCGCGGCGGCGCAGTGCTGGCGGTCGTCGCGCTGGGCGCGGCGACGAGCGATCTGATCACCGGGTGGACGTTCCCGCTGTTCCTGGCCGGGCTGGCCGGGGCGGTGGGCGGGCTCGTCCTGGCGAGGCGGCAGGGTCACGTCGTCGTGGCCGGGCTGCTGCTCGCCGGGGCGCTGGTCGGGCAGGCGGCGGCGACCACCGCGTACGCCGACCGGCAGCGGCTCGGGCGGCTCGACGACTATCCGGCGTGGGGGCCCGCGCACAGCGCGCGGGCCGAGGCCGTGGCGCGGGCCGACGGCTGGCCCCGCTACCGCACCGACCCCGGGCGCGAACAGCTCACCGGCAACGATCCGATGCTGGTGGGCGGGCAGGGCGGCGCGTACTACAGCAGCCACACGCCTGCCGTGCTCACCCGCACCATGGCCGCGCTCGGCGCGGGCTGGACCTCGCGCGGGCGCAATGTGCAGAGCCTCGACAACCCGGTCACGGACGCGGTCTTCTCGGTGGGGGCGCGGGTGCGGTCGGCGGACGGTGGCGTGGAGGTGGTCCGCCGGGCCGAGGTGCCGCCACTGGTGACGGTGCGTACGGGGGCGGCGGAGCCCGCCTACGGCGACTCGCCCTTCCGCAACCAGGAACTGCTGCTCGGCGCGCGGGTGTACGGGGAGCCCGTGGACGGGATCTGCCCGGCGGGCGACGAGGTCTTCCTGTGGGCACCGGACTTCGCGGGGACGGCGCGGCTGGGTGCGGGCAAGCCGGTGAGACTGACCGGCGGGCTGCCCAAGCGGCGGGCGCCGATGACCTCGCTCGGGGTGTCGGACGGGGGGCCGGGCTCCCGGATCACGTTCGGGGCCGCCGCCCCGGGCGCGTGGAGCGCGGGCTGCCTGGACCGCGGGAAGCTGGCCGCGGCCGTGGCGGGGCTGAAGGCGACGGGCGCGGTGTCGGTGGAGGTCGGCGACAGCGGCGTACGGGCGCAGCTGCCGCCGGGGGCGACGGGGACGGCGGTCCTCGCCGCGCCCCGGATCGCGGGGTGGAGCTGCGGCGGGCGGCCGGCGGGCGATTACCTCGGGCTCGTCGCGGTGCCGCTCGACGGGACGAGCGGGGTGGTGGACTGCTCCTTCCGGCCGCCGGGGCTGCGGGCCGGTGCGACGGCGGGCGGGGCGGCGCTGCTCGTGCTGGTGGGGGTGGCGGTCCGGGGGCCATGGGCGCGTCGGCGTCGGCGTCTTCGTCTTGGTCGGCGTACGGCCACCAAGACTTCACCCGTACAGCACCCGGCGGTGGCCCCCGCACCATGATCGACGGCGTACGCTCCCGGCCATGCCCTCCCTCCTGAGCAACCGTCTCGCGAAGCGGATGCTGCGTCCCGCGTTCACACTCGTCGAACAGCGCCTGGAGCGCGCCACCACCGCCCTTCAGGCCGACCTCGACGCGCTGCACCACGAAGTGGCCGATCTGCGCAGGCAGAGCTACGGGCTCGGGCTGCTGCTCGACCAGGCCGGGCGCGACGGCCACCGGATGCCGACCGCGACGCAGCTGGACGCGCTGGTGCGGGAAGTGGTCACGGTGACGGGGGCGGCCGACGCGGACGCCCGCCGCGACCTGACCGTCGCCTACCGCACGGTGGTGGCGCTGGAGGCTCTCGGGGTGGGCCGGATCGCCGGCTCCACGTCGGACGTGTGCGGGAAGCTGGCGGCCGTTCCGCTGCTGGCCCCGCCGAACGGGGACGTGCTGGAAGTCGGCACGCTGCACGGGCTGTTCGCGTGTGCCCTGCTGCGCATGCTGCACCGGGCGGACCTCGCACCGGGTCTGACGATCGTCGACCCGCTGGCGCGCGAGGACGTCGTCCGCGCCAACCTGGCCCTGGGCGGCGCCGGTGCGGCCGCCGAGGCCCGCGTGGAACGGGACCGGGCAGGGGTCCCCGACCGCCGGTACGGCGTCCTCGTCCTGGCGGGCGACCCCGCCGCGGCGTCCGTGCTCGCCGACCTGAAGTGGGCGGAGGAGCTCGCGGCGGAGGGGGCGGTGGTGGTCCTCGACGGCCACGGTGACGCTGCGCGGCCGGGGGTGAACGAGGCGCTCTCCCAGCACCTGGGCGGTGGCGGGGCGCGCCTGCGGCTGGTGGGGCGGGTGGCCGGCACGGCGTTCTTGCGGGCGGGCTGAGGCAACGGAGCGCGGCGGGTGGGGGCGCCTGCGGCGGGCCTCTTTCCCCTACCCGCCCCTTCCCGGAACTGGGGGCAAGCCCCCAGACCCCCGTACGGCCTCCGGCCGTGTCCTCAAACGCCGGACGGGCTGGACTTACCAGCCCCTCCGGCGTTTGAGGAGCGGGGTCTGGGGCGGAGCCCCAGTTCGGGAAGGGGCGGGGTGGGGAAAGGCCCGCCGCAGGCGCCCCCCACCCACCCGCACGCCCCTGCTACCCGGGACGGAATTGGCGCTGGCGGTCCAGGACCCGGCGGAGTTCCAGGGCCTTCGGGTGGGTCGGGCCGTACATGCGTTCCGTGTCGTAGAGCAGCGTCTGCAGCTGCTGGTGGCCCGCCGCGTGGTCGCCCATCGCGAGGAGCAGGTGGGCTATGCGGTGGCGGATGTCGAAGGCGCGGGACTGGTCCGCGCCGGTCGAGCGGGGGTCCGTGTAGTACGGGAGCACCGCGCGGTACTCGGCGAGTGCGGCGGCCGGCTCGCCCAGTTGGTCCAGGCACTGCGCCGCGTCGTAGCGGAACTGGAGGGTCTGGGGGTCGGCCGGGCCCGCCTCGGCCGCGCGGTCGTCGGCGAGGCGACGGAGTTCGGGGAGGGCGCGGCGGTACTGGCCGTCGTCCATCAGCGTCGTGGCGTACTGCTTGCGCAGGATGCGGACGACCGGCGAGTGCTCGCCGTGCTCGGCCGCGGCGGCCGGGAGGATGCTGCACAGGATGTCGACGGCCCGCGTGATGCTGCCCTCGCCGAGCAGCCGCTTGACCTCGTCGACGGCGGCCGCGACGTCCGGCCGGTCGGCGGGCGGGTGGTGCGGGACCGGCGGCACCGGCGGCACCGGCGGCACTGGGGTGGAGGCGCGGTCCGGCCAGGGGGCGTGCGGGCGCAGGAAGGGGCGCGTGGGGTCGAGCGGGCCGGTCGGGACGCCGCGGCTCGGCAGCAGCGGGGCCAGCTGCTCGTACACCTCCTGCGCACCGGCCGGACGGTGCTGCGGGTCCTTCGACAGCAGCCGCAGGACGAGGGATTCGAGCTGCTCGGGGATCTCGGGGCGCAGCTGACGGACCGGGAGCGGCGGCTCGTACAGGTGGCGGTGGAGCACACCGAGCGCGGTGGAGCCCGCGAAGGGCACGTTGCCGCTGAGCAGTTCGTGCAGGAGGACGCCGAGCGCGTACAGGTCGGTGTACGGGCCGACGGCGCCGCCCATCGCCTGCTCGGGGGCCATGTAGGCGGGGCTGCCGATCGGGGAGCCGGTGTGGGTGAGGCGCGTGGTGTCGGTGTCGAGGACGGAGGCGACACCGAGGTCGAGGACGGTGACGGTGCCGTCGGGCTTCACCATCACGTTGCGCGGCTTGAGGTCGCGGTGGACGATCGGCACGGCGTGCACGGCGCCGAGCACCGCGCACAGCTGCGCGGCTATGGAGACCGCCCACGGCCAGGGGTACGGGTCGTGCTCGGCGAGGTGGTCGGCGAGGTCCGCGCCCTCGACGTACTGCATGACGAGGTAGAGGTCGTCGGCGTCGCTGCCCGCGTCGTGCACGGTGACCAGGCCGGGGTGGGTGACCTGGGCGGTGACCCGGCATTCGCGGACGAAGCGGCGGCGCATCTCGTCGGCGGCGGTCGCGGCGGCCATGTGGTCGGGGCGCAGCAGCTTCACGGCGACACGGCGGTCCAGGCGCTGGTCGTAGCCCGTCCAGACCTGGCCCATGCCGCCCTGGCCGATGACGGTGGAGAGTTCGTACCGCCCGGCGATGATCCGTCCGTTCACCGGCCGCCGTCCTCACGGGGGTCCTTGTTCTGCCGCAGGATGTCGCTCAGCTCGTCGAGCTCCGCGCGCACCTGGTCGATGCGGCGGGGCGGTTCAGGGGTGACCGGGGCCGGTGCCGGGGTCGGGGGCGTGGCCGGAGCGGGCGTGGGTGCGGGGGCGGGTGGCGGCGTGGCCGGCGTCGCGTACGGGTTGGGCATGGCCGGCGGCGGATAGCCGTAACCCGTCACCTGCGGAGACTGCGCGTGCGGCTGCGGGTGCGGGTGCGGGACGAACCGCTCGTAGTACCGGGTCTCGGCGACCACGTAGTAGGCGATGACCCCGCCCATCACGAGCATGACCCAGGACAGGAAGGTGATGGCGGTCGCGTCGCTCATCTCCGTGTCGTCCTCCGGCACGGCCACGCCCAGGAAGATCAGGAGACCGACGTTGGCCAGGAGCGTGGCGCAGAACAGCATCCAGTCCAGCGGCTTACGGGTCACGATCGCGAGCCGCAGCATCGGCACCCAGGCGAGGAAGCTGCAGCTCACCACCGTCAGCATGATGAGGACCACGCGCAGCGCGACCATCGTGCCGTCGGCGGGGCGCCCTGCCGGTCGAGGCGGGTAGCCGTAGCCGTGGCCGTGCATGCCTGCTCCTGTGTACTGACGAGTGATCGGGACGGACGAGATCCGAGCGTATACACCGACACCGACAATCGGCCCAGGGTTGTACCGAACCGTTGTTGAACAGATCACGCCTCCGCGCTCAGGCCTCGACGGTGCCGTCCGTCAGTCCGTCGTACAGCCCCTGCACCAGCTGCTCGCCGAGCCGGGACGCGAGGCGCAGCGCGTCCTCGAACGCGGCCAGCGCGCGGAACCGTTCCCCGTACCGCTGCTGGTCGGCGAGCGGCAGCCGCGGCAGTTGGAGCCGGCGTACGTCGAGCCGGGTGGCGGTCGAGGCGTAGCTGCTGGCCTGACGCTGGTTGGCAGTGCCGCGCAGGAATCCGGCGAGGAACCAGGGGTCGAGCGCGTCCGGGTCGGGGCGCAGCAGCTGGAGGTTGCGGCCGAGCGCGGCGCCGGCGGTCGCGTCGTCGATGACGCGGGCGGCGGTTCCCCCGCCGAGGACGGGGACGACGACGTCGCCGGCCTGGACCAGGACAGGCTCCTCGGCCGCACCGGAGCCGGATCCGGAGCCCGCGCCGTGGCCGGGCCCGTGGCCGTGACCCGGGCCGTCCGGGAGTGTGCCGGAGGGGGCGGTGCCCGCGAGGACGTCGTGTTCGGTGAGCACGGGGGCCGGGCCGCTGCCGGTGCCGCCCGTGCGCAGTTCCAGCGCTCCGGCCCGGACGAGCTCGCCGACCGTGGTGCCGGTCCAGCGGCCCGGGCCGGCCGTCGCGGGCTGTGCGGGCGGCGGGGTGAGGTCGCCGGTGAGCCGCAGGGTGTCGGTCAGCCGTTCGCGTACGCCGGTGAGTTCGGCCGCGCTTCCGCCCGCGGCCGGGGGCGGAAGGTGGCGGGCGGGGGCCAGGTCGACATCGTCGTCGAGGAGTTCGATGACGGGGACGGCGCGGCTGGTGCCGGGTTGTTCCTCGGCCTTGCCGTGCCGGTCGAAGGGCTGCCAGGCGTCGAGGACCGCCGTGTGCACGGCCTGCCAGTCGACGCTGTCGCGGCCGCCGCCGGGCGCACCCAGTTCGGCCGTGTCGACGAACAGCAGCTCGGGGGCGGGGCGTTCACCGGCGGCCGGGCGGCGCAGCACCCAGAGGTGGAGCGGGATCCCGTACGGCGGCGCCGCGCCGGCGGGCAGGGCGACGACCGCGCGCAGCGCGCCACGGCGCAGCAGATCGGCGCGGATGCGGCGGCCGGAGCGGCGGGAGGCGGCGGCGGGCGGCATCAGCAGGACGGCCGCGCCGCCGGGCCTCAGCCGGGCGAGCGCGTGCTGCACCCAGGCCAGTTCGGATTCGGTACGGGCCGGGAACCCGTACTCCCAGCGGGGGTCGTAGGCGAGTTCGTCGTGGCCCCAGTTGCGTTCGTTGAACGGCGGGTGGCACAGGACCGCGTCGGCCGTGAGCTGGGGGAACGCGTCCTCGCGCAGGGAGTCGCCGGGGCGGGCGCGCACCTCTGCGTCGCAGTGCAGGGCGAGGCGCAGCGCGGTGAGCGCGGCGAGGTCGGGGTCGGTGTCCTGGGCGTACAGGGCGGTGGGCGCTCCGGCGGCGCGCAGGAGGGCGCCGGTGCCGCAGGCCGGGTCGAGGACGGTTCGCGCGGGGCCCGCGAGCGCGGCCATCAGGGCGGCCGGGCCGGGCGGTGTGAGCGTGTACTGCCGGGGATTGGCGTCGAGGTGACGGCCCAGGAGGAACTCGAACGCCTGGCGTGCGCCGGTCTCGGCGGCCAGCTCCGCGACGCCGCGCAGCAGGAGGGTGGACGACCGCAGGGCGGGGGTTTCCGGGGTGGGCACCGCCCGTTCGCCCGGCGGGCCGAACCGCGGGGCCAGCACCGTTTCCAGCGCGCCGGGCAGCATCTCCGCCATGCGAGCGTCGGACACCGCGGCCAACTCCAGCCAGACGGTGGGCCGGTCGCGTACGAGCAGGAGGGTGCAGCCCGCGTGGAGGAGGGCGGTGACGGCGCCCGCCGGGTGTCCCGACAGCTGCTGCCAGACCCGTTCACGCAGCGGGACCTCCGCCAACTTGCCCTGGTCGCGCAGCCACTGCTCCACGTCCGCGAGCGCGAAGGAGGGGCTGGTCTCGGTGCCGCCGACGGGCTTGGGGAAATCCGGGTGTCTGCGCCGCCAGTTGCTGACCGCGGCGCGGCCGACCCCCGCGAGCCGGGCGATTTCGGCAGCGGTCACTTCTGCCGCGTTCTCCGGCACGTGGCGGCCTCCCTGGTCTGTGAGGTGAGCGGTGAACGGTTCCCCGTAAGTGCTGATGTGCACGTGCTGATGTGCACGTGCTGGTGTGTCACCGAGCATACCGACACACGCAAGGGAGACCACTTCACAGCGTGAGCCGGATTGATCGCCGTAAACAATGTTGACTCGGTTCACAACCTCTGATGTTATTACCTCGTCGCCACACGGGACTGACAGACAGTCCTGGCAACACCTCTCTCATCTACGCCCGTCCCCGGAGGACACACCCATGTCCCAGTACACGCAGCACCCGCAGCAGCCGCCGTACGCGGAGCCGGCGCGCCCGGCCCGTAACGGTCTCGGCACCGCCGCCCTGATCCTCGGCATCATCGGCGCCGTCGCCGGCATCTTCATCATCCTGTTCTGGCTGTCCGGCGTCCTCGGCGTCATCGGCCTCATCCTCGGCCTCGTGGGCCTCGGCCGGATCAAGCGCGGCGAGGCCACCAACAAGGGCGTCGCCATCACGGGCGTGATCCTCAGCGTGGTGTCCCTGATCCTCGCCGTGGTCGGCGCGGTCGTGACGTTCAAGGCCGTGGACGACGCCGTCGACGAGTTCAAGAAGGACGTGTCCAGCTCCTCCTCCTCGAAGCCGGGCAGCGACAAGCCGCTGGAGAAGGCCAAGGACGGCGAGAGCGTCGCCGGCAAGGCGCTCGCGGGCGGCGACTCGGCCGAGTACCCCGACAAGCTGATGGTCACCGTGTCCGAGGCGAAGCCGTACACCCCGGGTGAGTTCGCCATCGGCCACACCAAGGGCAACAAGGCCTACAAGGTCACCGTCGTCATCGAGAACGGCGGCACGGAGAAGTTCGAGGCCGCGCTGCTCTCCGGCGACGCCCGCGCGGGCAAGGACGGCGTCGAGGCCGAGAAGATCTACGACGACAAGGTCGGCGAGCCCCTGACCGGCACCATCCTGCCGGGCAAGAAGGTCACCGTGGAGTGGGCCTTCGACGCCCCCGCCGACGCCAAGAACCTGACCCTCGAGGTCAACCCCGGCTTCGAGTACGACGCGACGATCTGGGACCTGAAGCTCTGATCCCGGTCTGAAGCTCTGGGCTCGGACCGAGGCTCCGGCCTCGGCCCGAAGCTCCCCCCACCGGCTCCCCCGGCCGTCTCCCCCAACCGCCCCCCAGCAGTCTCGATCCCGGAGAAGACCCCCATGTCTGCCACCACTCTGGTCCGGCTGAAGCGCGTCGCCCTCACCACGTCCCTCTGCACCGCCACCGCACTCGGCCTCGCGGCGTGTCTCCCCACCGGGCAGGACGACGCCCGCCCGCGCCCCACGAACACCGGTCCGTACGCGGATCTCTCGGGATCCGACGTGCTGAACAAGGCCGTCACGGCCACCAAGAAGGCCACGTCCCTGAAGATCGACCTCGAGATGCAGACGGCCGACGGCAAGGTGGCGGCGTACATGGCCGTCGACACCAAGGGCGACTGCGCCGGAACGATGTCCATCGGCCCCACGGGCACGATGGAGATCGTCAGGACCGGCGACAAGGTCTACGTGCGGTCCGACGAGGCGGCGATACGCCAGGAGGTCGAGGGGGAGTCCAAGGAGGTCGTGGACGCCGTCCTGGAGAAGATGCTCGGCAAGTGGGTCGAGAGCGACATGAAGGACCCCGACGCGGCGACGATGGCCGAGTTCTGCGACCTCGACACGCTCCTGTCCGACGTCGAGGCCAACGACAACATGGCCAAGAAGGCCGGGGAGTCGAAGGTGGACGGGGTCCCGACGCTGGCGGTCACCGAGTCGGACAGCGGGGTGAAGTACACGATGCACGTCGCCACGAAGGGCGTGCCGTACCTCGTCAAGACCCAGGCCGTCGGCGGCAAGGAGCCGTTCACGATGAAGTTCTCGGACTTCAACAAGCCGGTCCCGGCGCGGAAGCCCCCGGCGAAGGACACCGTCAAGCTCGATGACCTCTAGGTCGTGGAGGCCCCGCGAGGAACAGCGCGCGGGAAAGCCGGGGAGGCCGCCGGAGGGGTGCGGCCTCCCCGGCTTTCCCATGTCCGCCGCGGTTACCGCAGTCGGTCCAGCGCCCGACGGGTCCGCTCGGTCCGCGGGTGCTCCGCGCCCAGCACATCGGCCTGCCGCGGCAGCAGCGCGGTCAGCAGCTCCGCGGCCTGTGCCGCCCGCCCCGAGCGCCCCAGCAGATCCGCGAGCCGCGCCTGCGTCGTCATCGTCTGCGGATGCCGCTCACCGAGCCCCGCCTCCTCCCCCGCCGCCAGGACCCCGCGCAGCAGGGCCTCCGCCTCGTCCCACTCGCCCGCGCCGCCGGAATCCGCCAGCAGCTCGCCGAGCGCGGATGCCGCGGCCAGGGTGTCCGGGTGCCGGTCGCCGAGCACCCGCGCCCTGTCGTCCCGTACACCACGCATCAGGTCCACGGCGGCCGCGTACGCGCCCTCCTGCCCCAGGACCGACGCACGGCCGTAGCGGGTGGTGATCACCTCGGGATGGTCGGCGGTCCCGTACCCGGCCAGCCGCTCCTCGTACAGGGCGTCCAGTTCCGCCAGGGCGGTCTTCGTGTCCCCGAGCTCGGCCTTCAGCATGGCCATGTTGTAGCGCGAGATCAGCACCGTGGCGTGGTCCGCGCCGTTGATCCGCCGCTGGTCGCGGATCAGCTCCTCGTGCAGCGCGAGCGAGCCCTCGGCATCGCCCAGCTCCCAGCTGAAGCGGGCGATGTTCAGCCTCACGATCAGCGTGTTCGGGTGGTCGGGACCCCGGTGCCGCCGCACGTCCGGAAGAAGCTCCCGGTAGCCGTCGAGGGACTCCCTCAGCCGCCCCGCCTCCCCCAGGAAGCGGCAGATGTTCATTCTGCTGAAGACGACCTGATCGTGGTCCTCCCCGAACACCGCGATCCGGTCGCGCAGCAGCTCGTCGTGCATGGCGAGCGCGTCCCGCGGCCGGCCGAGACGGCCGTACCAGTAGGCGATGTAGTGGCGGCTCTCCAGCACGTCGGCGTCCCGCTCGCCCAGCGCGGACCGCTGGTCCTCCAGCAGTTCCTCGTGCAGGCGCAGGCCCTCGGTCATGTCACCGCCCCGGCCGGTCCAGTACGCGATGTGGTGGCGGGTGGCGAGGGTGCGCCGGTCCTCGGGGCCCAACACCCGGAGCTGGTCCGTCAGTACGGCCCGGTGCAGCGCGACCGCGTCGTGGAACTCGGCCAGTTCACCGGTGGCGTAGGCGATACGGTGCCGGCTCTCCAGGATGTCCGGGTGGTCCTCGGGCAGGACGCGTCGCTGCACCTCCAGCAGCTGCGCGTACAGGTCCCGGGAGGCCCGGTACGCACCGGCCTTGCCGGTCCAGTACGCCGCCCGCTCACGCGCCCTCAGCTCGACGGGGGTCTCCGCCCCCGGGTGTTGGGCGAGGCGCCCCGACCAGGTGGCCCACCGGTCCCGGTTGGCGGCGGCGGAGGGGTGGGCGCGGCTCTCCAGGCTCCTCAGCAGCCGCTCGTAGAGCGCCTGCGCGGCCTCCTCCCCGTCCGCCGCCCTGGCGGCGTGCCACAGGTGGAACGGCTCGGCCTCCTCGGCGTAGGCGTGCAGGGGGTCGTCCGCCGTGTGCTGATCCATGGGGGCCATTGTGGCCAGCGCCTCCGCCAGCGCCTCGTGGCCCGACGGCACGTCGAGCTCCTCGGTGACGTACTCCACGAGCGTCTGGTGGTGCACACCGAGGAGCTCGCCGGCCGTGGCGTGCTCCGCCCGCTCCAGCAGACCGGGCAGCACGTCGAGGACCTGGTCGAGCTCCGTGTCACCGTCCGGGCCGCCGAGGCGCCCGGCCGCCTCGGCGAGCAGCGTGCGGGGCAGACCGGCGCCCAGCCCGGACGCGGCCAGCACGACGACGACACTGTCGACCCAGTCGTCGTTGCCGTCGGGGGCGGAGGAGCGGGCCCCGTCGAGCACCTTCTGGTACACCTCGCCGTACGAGACGGGCCGGTCGCCCTCCAGCGGCCCGAAGCTCGCCAGCAGCCGGACAATCTCCCAGTTCCCGGCCGCCTGGGCCAGGATGTGCTGCTGCCGGGTGGTCCCGCGCGCGGTCAGATAGCCCGTCAGCAGGCTTTCCTCGGCCTTCGGCGCGACCGGCGCGCGGTGCCACCGCGCCGGCAGCCGCACGCCCTCCCGGGTCGTGACCACCGCGCCGAACCACGCCGGGGCCAGCTCGTCCAGGATCCCCAGGGCCTGCGAGACGTCGGAGCGGCCCACCGTGTCGAGCTGGTCGAGGCCGTCGATGACGACCCGCACCGGACGAGCGGGCGGTTCCATCAGCCCGAGGGGTCCCGCCACATCGATCTCGGCGCTCGGCTTCGCCTTGTCCTCGCGCTTCAGCTTCGCCTTGTACGCCTGGGCCGCCTCGGCGAACCCGGGCAGATAGAGCGCGAGCTGCCGGGCCACCTTCCGCATCACCCCGCGGCCGTTCGTGCCCCGGTCGGTCAGCCTGATGAGCGCGTGCACGGGAGGACCCTCCCCTTTGGGCAGCAGCTCGGGCCGGCACAGGGCGGCCGCCAGCGTCGTCTTCCCGGTCCCCATCGCGCCGACCACGGCCACGAAACGGTGCCGACCGACCGACGCGGCCAACTCGTCCAGCCCGCCCGGTGACTGGAAGAGCCTCAGCCGCCCGAGGAGTTGCTGGTTGTCCTCGCCGGCGGCGAGGACGCTCAGGGTGGCGTCGTGCGCCACGTTCTTCGCGAGCCAGGGACCGTACAGGTCGGCGGAGCCGGTCCGGCTGCCGTCGTACGAGACGGACTGCGGGTCCTGGCGCACCAGGGCCGGGCCGACGAGCCGGCGCAGCGGCACGGTGTGGAGCTTGTCGAGCAGCCGGACGTGCCCGTGGCGCATCACCTTGTTCAACGCGAGCGAGAACTGCAGCCCGTAGGCCGGACGTGCGTCCGACGAGGTCAGGACCTCGATCTTGCGGCCCGTCTGCATGGCGGACGGGAACCACTCCCGCGCCGCCGCCTGGGCGGCGTGGCCCGCCATGCACGTGTCGATCAGGACGGTCAGCTCCCTGATTCCGCCGTGCCGCAGCAGCAGCTCGCGGAGCACCTCGGGCACCGGCAGCGCCGTGTCGGGCCCGGGGTCGGCCGGTGTGGAGGTGACGGGGAAGAGGAACTCGCCCTCCCGTGCGGCGTGTCCATGGCCGACGAAGCCGACCAGGAGCGACGCCCCGGCGCCCGAGGCCCCGGCGAACGCCTCGGTGAGGGCGGCGGTCACATCGGCGGGCTCCGCCGGGGCGCCGAGCAGCCCGTCCCCGTAGGCCGGGACGCAGCCGCCCCTGCGCGGGTCCAGGAGATGATCCCTCAGCTCCAGGGCGCAGGGCTCCAGCAGATCCAGCCGCTGCCGGGCCGTCACCTCCCTGGCGTCCCAGTGCGATGCCACGACCAGTGCTCTGCGCTCGTCTCCCATACGTCTCATTATCAACAACCCGCTTTCTCCAACTCGCGCCCTTCGCCGACAATTTGACGAACACCCACAGGAGAGGCGGGACGCAGTGGCCGAGGTCGTACTGGTGCATGGGATCGGTCCCCAGGGGCAGACCGAGGAGGAACTCAGGACGGACTGGACCGCCGCGCTCGTACGCACCCTGCGCGCGCACGGCCACGGCGGGCACGCCGACCGGCTGGAGACGGGCGGGACGTCCGTCGCGATGGCGTACTACCGCGACCTCTTCGCGCGCTACGCGCCGAAGGACGACCTGGACGTCCCGTTCCCCGAGGAGATGGCCCTCGTCGCCGAGATGACGGGCGAGGACATCATGGACAACATCAGCCGGAACGCCTCCGATCCGGCGGATCGCGACGAGGCCGCCCGCGAGCTGGACTGGCTGCGCGCCGAAGTGGGCCCCGAGCAGGGCCCGTTCGAGCCGGTGCGCCTGGTCATCTCCATGATGGGACGGCTCGGGCCCGTCTCCCGCTCCGGCTTCGCCACGCTCAGCCGGTTCGGGATCTTCTACCTCGGCCAGGTGGCCGCGTACCTGGACGACGAGACGGTGCGCGAGCGGGCGATCGAGTCCGTGCTGTCCCAGGTGACACCGGACACCAAGGCCGTGGTCGCCCACTCGCTGGGCACGGTGGTCGCCTACGAGGCCCTGCACCGGCTCGACCAGCCGCTGCCGCTGCTCCTCACGTTCGGCTCACCGCTGGGGATGCGGTCGATCATCCACAAGCGGCTGCGTCCGCTGCCGCTGCGCAGCCCGGACCAGGTGAAGCGCTGGGTGAACGTCGCCGACCGCGACGACTTCATCGTCTCCGCGCTCAAGCTGAAGAAGCTCTTCCCCGAGACGGAGGACGTGCTGGAGCCCACCGTGCTGGTGAAGAACTCCAACATCGATCCCCACGCGGCGACGCAGTACCTGGGGCACCGTGAGACGGTCGAGCCGCTGGCGGGCGTCCTGTGAGGTGCTGCGGCCTCGTGTACGGCCGCCCGGCAACGGCTCACAGTCACCGTCTGCCGCGCGCCGGGCACGGGGCTTCGTCACCCGCAGCTCTTCGGGGTCCGGTGCGGGAAACTCTGCGAAACCAGGGGCGCGCAGGATGGGCACCCCACCACGGATGTCCGTGAGGAGCGCCCTTCGGTTCCCGCGGTAGGACACCTCGTCGCCCACCTGGGGCGTCCGCGCAGGCGAGCAGTCGCCGTCGCAGTTCGGCAAGGCGGTGCGGGCAGTCCCAGATCGCTGATGCCCCGGGACCGGCTGCTCTCGTACGGTCCGGGCAGCCGGTGGAACGTCAGTGCTCCTGCGTAGCATCTGCGCCATGCGTGAGTTCTTCATGGTGGACGGGCGAAGACTGTCGTACCTGGACTTCGGCGGTCCGGGCGCTCCGCTTCTGGCCCTGCACGGGCACTACAACGAGGCGTCGGCGTTCGCGCCGCTGGCCGAGGCGCTGTCGCCACGGTGGCGGGTGATCGCGCTCGATCAGCGCGGGCACGGCGAGTCCGATCGTGCTCCGCGTTACGAACGGGACGACTACGTCTCCGATGTCGCCGCCTTCCACCGCCATCTGGGTATCGGGCCGGTGGCGCTGCTGGGACACTCCCTGGGCGGAGTGAACGCCTACCAGTACGCCGCCCGGCAGCCCGATCAGATCTGTGCGCTGATCGTCGAGGACATCGGTGCGGTCGTGGACTGCGACTGGCGGTTCACCCTGCGCCTGCCCAGGCACGCGCCTTCACGGCAGGAGCTGGCGGCCGCGCTGGGCCCGGCCGCTCCCTACCTGGAATGCGCCGTCCGCCGGTCGGCGGACGGCTGGGGGTTCTCGTTCGACGCCGAGGACACGGTGGCGTCCCAGAAGGCGCTCAACGGTGACCACTGGCAGGACTGGACGGCCGTGGCTTGTCCCACTCTTCTGATCCGCGGGACGGACAGCGATGAGCTGACAGCCTCTCACGCTCGCGAAATGATCAACCGTCGCGCCGGCCAGGCGCACCTTGTCGAACTGCCCGCCGGCCATGTCGTTCACCACGACGCTCCGGCCCGGTTCGCCGATGCTGTCCAGAGCTTTCTGCCCGACCCCGATTGCTCCCGGCGGGCCGCTGGGCAAGCAGCGCGGTAGCGCGATACCACGGTCAGCCGCCGCACTGGGCCAGCATCGTCCTCTTGTCCGGGGCCGTCACCGGGAGCTCGTACTTCTCCGCCACTTGCGCGAACCGCACCACGTAGGCGCACCGGATCGCCCTGTTCGGCGGCAGCCAGGACGCCGGACCGGAGTCCCGCTTCGCGGAGTTCGTGGGACCCGAGACCGGCAACAGGTTCAGCACGTCGTTGGCCAGCCGCCGCCGCTTCTCCTCGCTCCAGCGAGCCGCTCCCAGCTGCCAGGCGTACGACAACGGCACCACGTGGTCGATCTGCACCTCGGTGGCCTTCGCCTTCTTCCAGGAGATGTCCTTGCCGGTGTACGGGTCGTACAGCTCCATCGAGACGACCACGCAGTCGGAGCCGGCACGGAACCGGACGTTCTGGCCATGGAGTCTCAGCAAGTCGTTCCGCGTGTCACAACCGTTCCTCGCGAGCGGCACCCCGTCGGCCGTGTCCATCCACGCGTAGCCGAACTCGCGCCGGGCGTAACCGGTCTTCGGACCGCGGCCCTTGACCCGGGTCCTGCCGATGAGTTCCCTGGCCGTCGCCTCGTCCGCCTCGGACGCTATGGGCGCGAGGCCCGGCTTCGTACCGTCCGGGTTCGTCAGCGGGCTGACACCCTGTCCGGTGGCCGGGCCGCCCGGGGCGCCCGGGGCGCCGTTCCCGTCGCCGGCCGTGCAGCCGGTCAGGAGGACGGTGGCTGCCGCGAGAACGGCGGCGGCGCGGCGTGAGGACGTACGTATCGAGGCAGGCACCCCAGGATCTTAAGGACCTGGCTCGCCACGCCTCCCAGGGCACCACAGGATCTTGAGGACCCGGCTCGCCACGCCTCCCAGGGCACCACAGGATCTTGAGGACCCGGCTCGCCACATCTCTCAGGGCACCCAAGGACCTTAAGGACCCGGCTCCCCACTCCCCTCGGCGCGCCGCAGCGGGATCGCCACCGGTACGCCGTCCGGACGGCCGGCGAGCAGGGCCGCGATGTGGTCGGCGCAGTGGAGGGCCGCCGTGGCCATGGCGCTGCGGGTCATCCCGGCGACGTGCGGGGTGAGCAGGGCGTTCGGCAGGCCGAAGAGCGGTGAGGAGAAGGCGGCGTGCTCGTGCTCGAAGGTGTCGACGGCGGCGGCCGCCAGCGGGTGCGCGGGGTCGCGGAGCGCGTCGGCCAGGGCCTGTTCGTCCACGATGCCGCCCCGGGCGGTGTTCAGCAGGATCGCCCCCGGGCGCATGAGGGCCAGCTCCGCACGGCCGATCATCCCCCGGGTGTGCGCGGTGAGGGGCAGGTGCAGGGAGACCACGTCGCTGGTCGCCAGCAGTACGGGCAGAGACCGCGCCGAGGCCTCGGCCGGGCGGCGCGAGAGGGCCTGGACGTTCATGCCCAGCGCGGTCGCCCGCTCGGCCAGTGCCCGGCCGATGCGGCCGAGCCCGGCGATGCCCAGGGTCAGCTCCGACAGCGCCCGCGCCGGTGCGGCCGGTGCGCGCCAGTCGCCGTTGTGCGCGGTCGCGTTGTGCGCGGGGAGGTCCCGGGTCAGGGCGAGCAGTTGGGCCAGGGCGAACTCGGCGACCGCGACCGCGTTGGACCCCGGGGTGTGGGTGACGGCGACACCGTGCCGAACGGCGGCGGCCTGCTCGACGTGATCGGTGCCCGCCCCGGCCCGGCCGACGACCCGGAGCCGGTTGGCCAGCCGGGGGTCGGTCGCCGCCGTGAAGAACGCGGCGCGCAGCGGCACCCCGGCCCGGGACTTGACCGCGTGGTAGCCGCGCCCGTCCCGGACGGTCTCGGCGATCAGCGCCGACTCGTCGAAGGGATCGAAGTCGGTGAAGTCCACCCGGCCCGCCCAGGCGGCCCGCGCCCCGGCGGGATCGGCCACCCGCCGGAGATTCAGCGTGAGCGCCAGCCCATGGCCGAGCAGCCGCTCCAGCTCCCGGCCGAGCAGCTCGCCGGGAGCCACGTCCAGCAGCAGGACCCGGCCCCGCTCCGTCCCGTTTCCCCCCTCGGTCACCGAGACGCCGCCCTACGAGCCCAGGATCGTCGTCAGGAACTCCCCGGTCCACGCCAGCAGTTCCCGCCCCACCACCGGCTTCCCGCCGATCTTCCCCGTCGTCGGGCGCGGCACGAGGACCTGGTGGACCGCCGGCTTGATGACCGTACGCGGGTACAGGCGCTTCAGCCGCAGCTCCTGCGACTCCCGCAACTCCACGGGAGCGAAGCGGATGTTCGGACCCTGGAGGACGATCTCGGCGACGCCGCAGGCGCGGGCCAGCATGCGCAGGCCGGCGACGAGGAGGAGGTTCTCGACGGGCTCGGGGAGCTTGCCGTAGCGGTCGGTGAGCTCCTCGCGGACCGCCTTGATGTCCTCCTCCGTGTTGGCGGAGGCGATCGCCCGGTACGCCTGGAGGCGCAGGCGCTCGCCCGGGGCGTAGTCGTGCGGGACGTGGGCGTCGACCGGGAGCTCGATCTTCACCTCGAGCGGGGGCTCCTCCTCGACGCCGCCCTCCAGCGAGGCGCGGTAGTCGGCGACGGCCTCGCCGACCATGCGGACGTACAGGTCGAAGCCGACGCCCGCGATGTGGCCGGACTGTTCGCCGCCCAGCAGATTGCCGGCGCCGCGGATTTCGAGGTCCTTCATCGCGACGTACATGCCCGCGCCCATCTCGGTGTGCTGGGCGATGGTCGCGAGCCGCTCGTGGGCGGTCTCGGTGAGCGGCTTCTCGGGCGGGTAGAGGAAGTAGGCGTAGCCCCGCTCCCGGCCGCGCCCGACCCGGCCGCGCAGCTGGTGCAGCTGGCTGAGGCCGAAGTTGTCGCCGCGCTCGACGATGAGGGTGTTGGCGTTCGAGATGTCGATGCCGGACTCGACGATCGTGGTCGAGACGAGGACGTCGAACTTCTTCTCCCAGAAGTCGACCACGACCTGCTCCAGCGCGCTCTCGCCCATCTGGCCGTGGGCGGTCGCGATCCGGGCCTCCGGCACGATGTCGCGCAGGCGGGCCGCCGCCCGGTCGATGGACTCGACGCGGTTGTGGATGTAGAAGACCTGGCCCTCGCGCAGCAGCTCGCGGCGGATCGCCGCGCCGATCTGCTTCTCCTCGTACGGGCCGACGAAGGTGAGGACCGGGTGCCGCTCCTCCGGCGGGGTGGTGATCGTCGACATCTCGCGGATGCCGGTGACCGCCATCTCCAGGGTCCGGGGGATCGGGGTCGCGGACATGGTCAGTACGTCGACGTTGGCGCGGAGCTTCTTCAGCTGCTCCTTGTGCTCGACGCCGAAACGCTGCTCCTCGTCCACGATGACCAGGCCCAGGTCCTTGAACTTGGTCTCGGAGGAGAAGAGCCGGTGCGTGCCGATGACGATGTCGACCGAGCCGTCCCGCAGCCCCTCCAGCGTCGCCTTCGCGTCCGTGTCCGACTGGAAGCGGGACAGTGCGCGCGTGTTGACCGGGAACTGGCTGTAGCGCTCGGAGAACGTGCCGAAGTGCTGCTGCACGAGGAGCGTCGTGGGGACGAGGACCGCGACCTGCTTGCCGTCCTGGACCGCCTTGAAGGCGGCCCGTACCGCGATCTCCGTCTTTCCGTAACCGACGTCGCCGCAGATCAGGCGGTCCATGGGGACCGTCTTCTCCATGTCCTCCTTCACCTCGGCGATGGTGGACAGCTGGTCGGGGGTCTCGGCGTACGGGAAGGCGTCCTCCAGCTCCCGCTGCCAGGGGGTGTCCGGGCCGAAGGCGTGGCCGGGGGCCGCCATCCGGGCCGAGTAGAGCTTGATCAGGTCGGCGGCGATCTCCTTGACCGCCTTCTTCGCCCGTGCCTTGGTCTTGGTCCAGTCCGCGCCGCCGAGCCGGTGCAGGGTGGGGGCCTCGCCGCCCACGTACTTGGTGACCTGCTCCAGCTGGTCGGTCGGGATGTAGAGCCGGTCGCCGGGCTGGCCGCGCTTGGCGGGGGCGTATTCGACGAGCAGGTACTCGCGGGTGGCGCCCTGGACGGTGCGCTGGACCATCTCGATGTATCGGCCGACGCCGTGCTGCTCGTGGACGATGTAGTCGCCGACTTCGAGGGTGAGCGGGTCGATCTGCTTGCGGCGCCGGGTCGGCATCCGGGCGCCGTCCTTGCCGGCCGCCTTCTGGCCGGAGAGGTCGGTCTCGGTGAGGACCGCGATCCTGAGGCCGGGGTCGATGAAGCCGTAGTCGATCGAGCCGGTCGAGACGTGGACGACGGACGGGGAGATCTCGCCCAGGTCGGCGTCGAGGCGGGCGGCGATGCCCTCGCCGCCGAGGACCTCGACGTAGCGGGCCGCGGGTCCGTGGCCCTCGGTGACGAACACCGTGCGCCAGCCGTCCGCCAGCCAGCCCTTGGTGTCGGCGAGGGCTCTGGCCGTATCGCCCCGGTACGTCTCCGGCGCGTGCATCCCGAGCTTCAGCGTGTCCGCATCAAGGTCCTCGTCCGCCGCGAACGGCGAGACCGACCACCACATCATCCCGAGCTCGCGCGCCCGGTCCCGGACGTCCGCGATGCCCCACAGCGAGGCCGCGCCGACGTCGATCGGAGCCTCGCCGCCACCGGCGCTGGCCGCCCACGAGGCCGCCAGGAACTCCTGCGACGTGGCGACGAGATCGGCGGCCCGGGTGCGGACCCGCTCCGGGTCGCAGACCACGGCCATGGACCCGGCGGGCAGGACGTCCAGCAGCAGTTCCATGTCGTCGACGAGGACCGGGGCGAGGGACTCCATGCCCTCGACCGCGATCCCCTCGGCGATCTTGCCGAGCAGTTCGCCGAGTTCGGGGTGGGCCTCGGCGAGGGCGGCGGCCCGCTCGCGCACCTCGTCCGTCAGCAGCAGCTCACGGCACGGCGGCGCCCACAGTCCGTGCTCGGCGACCTCCAGGGAGCGCTGGTCGGCGACCTTGAAGTAACGGATCTCCTCCACGTCGTCGCCCCAGAACTCCACCCGGAGCGGATGCTCCTCGGTCGGCGGGAAGACGTCCAGGATCCCGCCGCGCACCGCGAACTCGCCGCGCTTCTCGACCAGCTCGACCCGTGAGTACGCGGCCGCCGCGAGCCCCTCCACGACCTCTTCCAGGTCGGCGCTCCCGCCGCTGCGCAGCGACACCGGCTCCAGGTCCCCGAGGCCCTTCACCTGCGGCTGCAGCACGGAGCGTACGGGCGCGACGACGACCGACACCGGACCGGCGGTCGGGTCGTCCTGCGCGGGGTGCGCGAGGCGGCGCAGCACCGCGAGCCGCCGGCCCACGGTGTCGGAGCGGGGCGAGAGCCGCTCGTGCGGCAGGGTCTCCCACGACGGGTACTCGACGACCGTGTCCGGGTCCAGCAGCGAGCGCAGCGCCGCCGCGAGGTCCTCGGCCTCCCGCCCGGTCGCGGTGACCGCGAGCACGGGCCGCCCGGCCTGGCGGGCCAGCGCGGCGATCGCGAAGGGCCGGGCGGCGGGCGGCCCGACGAGGTCGACATGAGGCCGGTGGCCGTCGGTGGCGGCCTTCACCGCTTCGGTGAGCGCCGGGTCACGGACAACGGCGTCAAGAAGACCGTGCAAGCTCATGAAGGGCATCCATCCGGGGAGAGGGCAACGCGAATAGCCCGACGCGCCTGGGGTCCCCCATGTCGAAGACCAGGGGCGGGGCCGGGGGCCGGGGGTCTCCAGCGTAAACCCAGCACCTTTTGCGGTGCGCGGGTAAACCGGGTGGCCGCCCCGGGGCGTATACCCCGTGAGATCTCACCACCCACCACCATTGCGGAGCCGCTTGTGACCGTCGAGGAGTTCGAGGAGTTCTACGCGCACTCCGTGAAACGGCTGGTCGGGCAGGTGTACCTGATGACCGGCGACCTCCATGAGGCGCAGGACGTCGTCCAGGAGGCGTTCGTACGGGCCTGGGGACGGCGGTCGAAGCTGCGGCGCGACGCCGGGCCCGAGGCCTGGATACGCACGGTCGCCTGGCGGCTCGCGGTGAGCCGCTGGCGGCGGCGCGGCCGGGCGGCGGAGGCCTGGCGGCGCCATCAGGGGGGCCGGGTTCCGGCCGCTCCGGAGCCGGACGCGGGGGCCGTGGCGCTGGTCGCGGCGCTGCGGCGGCTGCCGGAACGGCAGCGGCGGGTGGCCGTACTGCACTACGTGTGCGACCTGTCCGTGCAGCAGGTGGCGACCGAGACCGGCATAGCCGCCGGAACCGTGAAATCGCACCTGTCGCGGGCGAGGGCCGCGCTCGCACCCCATCTCGACGACTCGATGGACTCGATCATTCCGGAGGAGCACGGTGTCTGACTCTTACGAGCGCTACGAGCGGTCCGCGCCGGACTACGAGCGGTCCGCGCCGGACTACGAGCGGTCCGCGCGGGACGAGGCGCTGGCCGAGGCGCTCAAGCGCGCCGCCTCGGCGGGCGGGAACCGCGCGCTGCCCGCACCGGCCGCCCGGCTCTCGGCCCTGGGCGCCCGGCGCCGGGCCCGTACGCTCGCGACGGCCGCCGCCTGCGCGGTGTGCGTGCTGGCGGGCGGGGCCACGATCGCGGCCGTCGGACTGACCGCCACCGACCGGCCCTCGGGGCCGGCGGCGCCCGCCGCGCCTTCGGACGGCCTGCCCAGCGGGTCCCCGTCGCCGTCCCCGTCCCCGTCGGGAATTCCGTCGTTCCCGTCGTCGTCCCCCTCCACGTCGTACCCGCCGTCGACCGCGACACCGACCGCGATACCGAGCGGGGCAACGAGCGTGACACCGAGCCTGCCGCCGAGCGTGACACCGAGCGCGACACCGACCCGGTCCCCGGCCTCCCCGGCCTCCTCGGTCAGCCCGAGCGCCGCCCGCTGACCCCCGCCGGACGGTGCCCGTGCAAGAAGTGCTCGCCGCCCCGCCCCGAAGCGGGCCGGCACGCCCGCTGATGCCCCGCCACCCCGAGCGGAAGTGGGCCGGGCCGTACGCCCTCGCCGCCCTCCTCTTCCTCGCGTACGCAACCGTCTCCGTCCTGCGCTTCCGCCGCCTGGAGACGCTCTCCTGGGACCTGGGGATCTTCGAGCAGGCCATCCGCGGCTACGCCCACCTTTCCGCCCCCGTCGCCGATCTGAAGGGCCCGGGGACGCACATACTCGGGGACCACTTCAGCCCGGTGACCGCGCTGCTCGCGCCCGCCTACCGGCTGTTCCCCACGCCCGTCACCCTGCTCGTCGCCCAGGCGGCGCTGTTCGCGCTCTCCGCGATACCGGTGACCCGGGCGGCCTCCCGCCTGCTGGGCCGGGGCGCCGGGCTCGCCGTCGGTGTGGCGTACGGGCTGTCGTGGGGCGTCCAGCGGGCCGTCGACTTCGACTTCCACGAGATCGCCTTCGCGGTCCCGCTGATCGCGTTCGCGCTGGAGGCGCTGCTCGCTCGCAGGTGGCGGGCCGCCCTGCTGTGGGCGGCGCCGCTGGTGCTGGTCAAGGAGGACCTCGGGCTGACGTGCGCCGCGATCGCGCTGACCGTGGCGTGGCGGGCGCGCCGCACCTCGCCGAGGACCGTGCGGTACGCGATGGCGGTGGGCGCGTTCGGTGTCCTCGCCACCCTGCTGACCCTCACGGTCGTGATCCCCGCCTTCAACACCACGGGCGGGTACGACTACTGGTCCAAGGTCGGTGGCGGCGGCAATCCGCTCACCACGGCCGTCGGCACCAAACTGGGCACCCTCGTCTGGGTGTTGCTGCCCACGACCGGGCTGCTCGCGCTGCGCTCCCCGCTCCTGCTGGTCGCGGTGCCCACCCTCGCCTGGCGGTTCCTCTCCTCCGACGACCATTACTGGGGCACCGACTGGCACTACAGCGCCGTGCTCATGCCGGTGCTGCTCCTCGCGCTCGCCGACGCCGTGGACACGGCCCGCCGCAGCCCGCGGCCCTGGCTGCGTACGTACGCGCATCACGCACCGGCCTGCGCCGCCGCGGCCGCGCTCGCCCTGACCACGAGCCTGCCACTGGCGGCGCTCGGCGACCCGGCGGCGTACCGCAAAACCCACCGGGTGACGGAGGTCGAGGCGCTGCTGGAGCGCATACCCGACGACGCGACCGTCGAGGCCAACGTCGGCCCGATCAGCCGGCTGACCTCCCGCTGCCGGGTCTTCTGGATCGGCGACCCGCGCAACCCCGCCCCGGACTTCATCGCCCTCGACATCAGCTCCGGCTGGGTCGAGGACCCCGAGGCGTACGCGGCCGACCTCCATCCGTCCGCCCGTTACGGGCTCAGGGGCGCCGCCGCCGGCCACGTACTGCTGAAGCGGACGGACAGCGGACGGACGGACACCGGACGGACGGAGAGCGGAACGGGTCCGGCCCGGTGAGCGTGGAGGACGCCACCGGGCCGGAGCCACCATCGTACGCAGCGGCTCAACGCCACTCCGTCGCCTACTCCGTCACTCCGTCGCGATCGCGTTCAGGACGTTCATCCGGCCCGCCCGGAACGCCGGTATCAGCGCCGCGAACAGCCCCACGAAGGCCGAGCCGACGAAGACCGTGAGGATCGTCGGCCACGGAATCTCCAGCACCTGGAGGCCCTCCAGGGCCAGCAGCTTCTGGGCCGCCGTGCCCCAGCCCATGCCCAGGCCGAGGCCGAGCAGGGCGCCGAAGAGGGCGATGACCACGGACTCCAGGCGGATCATCCGGCGCAGCTGCCTGCGCGACAGGCCGATGGCGCGCATCAGGCCGATCTCACGGGTCCGTTCGACCACCGACAGGGCCAGGGTGTTCACCACGCCGAGCACCGCGACGATGATCGCGAGCGCGAGCAGACCGTAGACGATGTTCAGGAGCTGGCCGATCTGGTCCTTCAGGTCCTGCTTGAAGTCGGTCTGGTCCAGCACCTTGTACTGGGGGTACGCGGCGAGCGACTTCTTGAGGGCCTCGTAGGCCGCCGCCTCCTCGCCGTCCCGCGCCTTCGCGAACATGATCAGGCTCTTCGGCATCCGCTCGGCGGGCAGGTACCGCGCGGCGGTCGTGATGTTGGTGTACATCGCGCCCTTGTCGACACTGGTGTCGTCCGAGGTGATCGCCGCGACCTTCAGCTTCGCCGTCTCGCCGCCACGGAACGCGACGGTGAGCGTGTCGCCGGTCGTGATGCCGTACTCCTTGGCGAAGTCGTCACCGACGGACATGGCGTCCTTGCCGTAGGCCGCCGCCAGCTCGCCCGAGGTCGTCTCGCGCCGCAGGTCCTGCGGGTACGTCGGTTCGGCGGCGGCCAGGACCTTCTTCACCGTCTTCCCGTCGGGGGTGGTCAGTTCGACGGGCACGATCCGGTATTCCGTGACGTACTCGACGCCCGGCGCCTTCTCCACCGCCGCTTGCGCCTTCGGCGTGATCGCGAGGCCCTGGGGCGACTGCACGATGAAGTCCGCGCCGACCGACTTGTCGAGCTCGTCGGTCGCCGAGGCGACCATCGAGGAGCCGACCACCGACAGGCAGGCGACGAGTGCGAGGCCGATCATCAGGGCGGCGCCGGTCGCACCGGTGCGGCGCGGGTTGCGCAGCGCGTTGCGCTCGGCCATCCGCCCGACCGGGCCGAACATCCGCAGGACGAGCGCGCTGATGACGCGGACCACAACGCCCGCGAGGAGCGGGCCGACGACGATGAAGCCGACGAGGCTGAGGACTATGCCGAGGCCGAGCCACAGGGAGCCCTCGGCCGCCTTGTCGGCGCGGGCCGCGACGACAAGCGCCGCGCCGCCCGCGCCGGTGAGGAGTACGCCGAGGACGCCCCGTACGAGACCGGCCCTGCCGTCCGCCGGGGTACCGGCGTCGCGCAGCGCGGCCATCGGGGAGACCTTGCCGGCCCGGCGGGCCGGTATGTACGCGGCGAGGACGGTGACGACGATGCCGAGGGCGAGCCCGACGGCCGGGGTCGTCCACTTCACGGTCAGGTCGGCCGTGGACAGGTTCATGCCCGTGGCGGACATGAGCTCCATCAGCCCGATCGCGAGGCCGACACCGGCGCCGACACCGGCGAGCGAGCCGACGACGCCCAGCAGCAGGGCCTCGACGAGGACCGAGCGGTTGACCTGCTTGCGGCTCGAACCGATGGCCCGCATCAGGCCGATCTCGCGGGTGCGCTGGGCGACCAGCATCGAAAAGGTGTTGACGATGAGGAAGATGCCGACGAGGACGGCGATCCCGGCGAAGCCGAGCATCGCGTACTTCATGACGTCGAGGAAGCCGCTGACGTCCTCGCGGCCCGCGTCGGCCGCCTCCTGCTGGGTCTGGAGCTTGTACGGGCCGGTGGCGACGGCCGCCACGTTCTTCTTCAGCTGTTCGTGGCTGACGCCCGGGGCGGCGGTGACCGCGATGTGCGTGAACGCGTCGGTCTTGCCCAGGAGCTGGCGCTGGGCGGTGGCGGTGTCGAAGTAGACGACGGCCGCGCCCGGGTTGGTGACCTTGAAGGAGGCGATGCCGGAGATCTTCGCGGTGAAGTCGCCGGTGACGGCGATGGTGCGCAGCTCGTCGCCGAGCTTCAGCCCGTGCTTGTCGGCCGTGTCGGCGTCGACCATCACCTCGGTGGGGCCGCGCGGGGCGTTCCCGGAGGTGATCTCCATCGAACGCAGCTCGCTCCGCGTCCAGTTGACCGCGATCGTCGGGGCGCCGTTGCTGGAGCCCATGTTCTTGTTGTGCGCGTCGACGACGGTCACGCTCAGCGAGACGACGGAGCCCTCGGCGGACTTCACTCCTTCTGCCTGCTCCACCCGCTGGACGAGCGACGCGGGCAGCGATTCGGGGCGGCCGGTCCCCGGGATCTCATCGTCCATCGCGGCGCTCTTCGGGCTGACGGTGACATCGGCCGCGGTCTGCGCGAACAGCTTGTCGAAGGTGGTGTTCATGGTGTCGGTGAAGACGAGCGTGCCGGACACGAACGCCACCGAGAGGAGGACTGCGACGGCGGAGAGCGCCATGCGTCCCTTGTGGGCGAGGAAGTTGCGCAGGGAGGTCTTGAGGACGGTCACGAGGTCCGTCCCCGGGCGTCGAAGTCCTTCATGCGGTCGAGGACCTGGTCGGCGGTGGGGTGGAACATCTCGTCGACGATCCGGCCGTCGGCGAGGTAGAGGACGCGGTCGGCGTACGAGGCCGCCACCGGGTCATGGGTGACCATGACGATCGTCTGCGCCAGTTCGTCCACGGACCTGCGCAGGAAGCCCAGCACCTCGGCACCGGCGCGCGAGTCCAGGTTTCCGGTCGGCTCGTCACCGAAGATGATCTCGGGCCGGGCGGCCAGGGCGCGGGCGACGGCGACGCGCTGCTGCTGGCCGCCGGAGAGCTGGGTGGGCCGGTGCTTCAGCCGGTCCGCCAGCCCGACCGTCTCCACCACCTGGTTCAGCCAGGCGGCGTCCGGCTTACGGCCGGCGATGTCCATCGGCAGCGTGATGTTCTCGAGGGCGTTGAGCGTCGGCAGCAGGTTGAACGCCTGGAAGATGAAGCCGATCCGGTCCCGGCGCAGCTGGGTGAGCTTCTTGTCCTTGAGCTTGGTGATCTCGGTGTCGTCGATGTGGATCTCGCCCGAGGTCACGGTGTCGAGCCCGGCGAGGCAGTGCATCAGCGTGGACTTGCCGGAGCCCGACGGGCCCATGATCGCGGTGAACTGCCCTCGCGCGATGTCCACGTCGACGTCGTCGAGCGCGACGACGCGCGTCTCGCCGGAGCCGTACGCCTTGACGACCTGTCGCGCTCGCGCGGCTACGGCCGTACGCCCTCCAGTGCCCCCGTGCCTGGGGATGGTCACAGCCGTTGTCACCGTAAGTCTCCTATGTCCGTGGATGAGGTGAAGATCGGGTCGGGATGCTTCGAGTCTGATGGGAGTGCGGTCCGGGCGCCCTGGTGCCTGGCGCAGTCTTCGACCTGGGGTTTTCCCCACCTCGCCGCACCGACCAGCCCCACCCCCGCCGCCGTGGAGCGCTGTAGGACCAAGTTAAGGAAGGGCCTTGGTCCTTCTCGTCCTCCAGCGGGACGAGCCCTCCCCGGCCGGAAGTAAGGAGTAACCCCTAGGGGACTCGGCCGCCGGACCCCCTACGGACCGCCCCTTGGACCGACCCTCGCGCCGCGCGAGCCGCGCGTGAGACGGTGTCGCGCACGGAGATAGGTGCATAGGGAAGGGATCTTCATGGGCGGGGGAAGCGATACAGGCACGGCGGCGGGGGCCACCTCCGCCATACCCGGGGCGGGCAGCCGCCGCGGCCCGGTCGTCGCCGCGCTGATGACGGGCATGGCGCTGGTCGCCCTCGACAGCACCGTCGTCTCGACCGCCGTCCCGCAGATCGTCGGGGACCTGGGCGGGTTCTCGGTCTTCTCCTGGCTCTTCTCCGGCTATCTGCTCGCCGTCACCATCACCCTCCCCGTCTACGGGAAGCTCTCCGACACCTTCGGCCGCAAGCCGGTCCTGATCGCGGGCATCATCCTCTTCCTCGTCGGCTCGCTGCTGTGCGCCTCCGCCTGGAACATGGCCTCGCTGATCGCCTTCCGTATCGTCCAGGGCCTCGGCGGCGGCGCGCTCCAGGGCACGGTGCAGACGATCGCCGCCGACCTGTACCCCCTCAAGGAACGCCCCAAGATCCAGTCGAAGCTCTCCACCGTGTGGGCGGTCTCGGCGGTCGCGGGCCCGGGGGTCGGCGGGCTGCTCGCCGCGTACGCCGACTGGCGCTGGATCTTCCTGATCAACCTGCCGCTGGGCGCCCTCGCGCTGTGGCTGGTCGCCCGCCATCTGGTAGAGCCGGTACGCGAACGGGGCCCCCGGCCCCGTATCGACTGGTCCGGCGCGCTCGCCATCTTCCTCACCGGCACCCTGCTGCTCACCGCCCTCGTCCAAGGCGGCGTGGCCTGGCCCTGGCTCTCCGCCCCCTCGCTCGGGCTCTTCGCGGGCAGCGCGGCGGGCGCGGCCCTGACCGTGTTCATCGAGCGGCGGGCCGCCGAGCCGATCATCCCGGGCTGGATATGGCGCCGCCGCACCATCGCGGCGGTGAACCTGGCGCTCGGCGCGCTCGGGCTGCTGATGGTCGCGCCGACCGTCTTCCTGCCGACGTACGCCCAGTCGGTCCTCGGGCTCGGGCCGATCGCCGCCGGATTCGTGATGTCCGCGATGACCCTGAGCTGGCCGGTGAGCGCGGCGTTCTCCAACCGCGTCTACAACCGCATCGGCTTCCGGCAGACCGCGATCATCGGCATCACCGCGGCCATGCTGGTCCTGCTCGCGTTCCCGCTGCTGCTCCCCTACCCCGGCGAGCCCTGGCAGCCGGCGCTGATCATGCTGCTGCTCGGGGCGGCACTCGGGTTCTTCCAGCTCCCGCTGATCGTCGGCGTCCAGTCGACCGTCCCCTGGTCCGAACGCGGCACCACCACCTCGTCCGTCCTGTTCTGCCGCCAGGTCGGCCAGAGCCTCGGCGCGGCGCTCTTCGGCGCGCTCGCCAACGGGGTGCTCGCCGCCCGGCTCGGCGGCTCCGGCAATCTGGACGCCGTCGCCCACACCCTCGGCTCCGCCCCCGCCGAGCACCTGCGGCGGGCCGTCGCGGAAGCGGTGGACTACGTGTACGTCGGGGCGGCGGGGGCGGCGGGGCTCGCGCTGCTGGTGCTGGTGTTCCTCGCGCCACGGAGGTTCCCCGTGATCCAGGAACTCCAGGAACCCGCACGGGACGAGGAGCCGGCCGAGCGCGGCCTGTGAGACCTTCGTAAGTTTCGGTCACTCACCAGTCATAATCCGTCACAATCCGTCATGCGCACGCCCCCCCAACGACTACGGTGAAAGCGGCGCGCGACACCTCACACAGCACGGACGACGACGGGGGAAGTCAACTCGATGGCATGGGACGAGTGGGAGCAGGCCAAGACCGCGGCCGCGAATCGGTCCGAGACGGACCGGATGCGGCTGAACCAGCTTCCGGCCGAGGACAAGCCGTCGAGCGGCCCGGGCGGCGGAAGCGGGGATCTGGTCGTCCACGACGATGTACTGGGCGCACTGGGCGACATGGCGCGCTCGCTGCGGGACCAGGAATTACAGGATCTTCTCGATGAGACGCGCGTCGAGGCCATCGGCAAGGAGTTCGCCGACGACAAGGACCAGCGGAAACTGGAGCTCGAAAAGCAGGGTGAGTGGCGCAAGTTCGCGGCCGGGGCCGTGACCGGCGCTGGCATCGGCATCGGCGTGGCGACTGCCATGATCGTCCCCACCGGCGGAGCAGCGCTGATAGCCGTCCCCATCGCCATCGAGACGGTCGGCGGCGCCGCCAACGCCGCGGTCGCCGCAAACACACTCCAGTGGATCAAAGACAACGAGCTCGACAACCGCGACGAGGCCCTCACGGGCATCGCCAAGGCCAGGGAAGACGGAACAAACAACGCGATGATCCCCCTCATCAACTACAAAGAAGCACAGGGGATGACAGCGACGGAATTCAGAACTTGGCGTGCCGCCACCGAGAGCGCATACAACAACGGCGGCAAGCTCAGCGACACCAGTGACGCCGGCTGAGGCTGGTGGCCATGAGAAGGTTTGCCACGCTAGCGACTCTGACCGCCATACTCCTGAGCGCCTCCGCCTGCACCACTGACAAGAACGCGGACGAAGAGGCCACCCCCGACGACTCCACCTGCAAGGAACTCCTGGGCGAGTCAGGGCTGAACTGGCTCGAAGACCGCACGGGCGGCAAAGCACGCCTGAAGGTGAAGGAGGACCTGAAGAGCGCACGTGCGCTGTTCTATAGGCAGGTGGAGAACGAGTACCCGGAGGCCAGCAAGTACCCCATGTTCCGGAAGGCCACTGTGTGCCGGTCGAGGACCGGCGCCACGAACCCCCAAAAGGAGCTCGAAATCCGGGTCGGACCCTCCTTCTTCCCCTTCGACACTGATTTCGATGAGACTTCCAGAAGCGGCGAGAAGACCATCGAGACACCGGTGAACTCCGATGTCAAGCTCGTGCTCGGGAAGGACTGGGACAGGTCGACCACCCTCTACCGCGTGTACGTCACATGCAAGATCCCCGGTACGCCCGCACAGCAGGCGAACGAGATCCCGATCGAGGGGACCATGACCGACACACTCACCGGCGAGACCAGCCTCCGGGTCCACTACACCCACCTGCTGCAGTCCGCCAAGGTCATGGCGGACAACTTCGGCTGTGAGAACAAGCCGGTCGTCCCGGCCGAGCCCCCCGCCTCCGTGAAGTAGCGCCGCGCGTGCGGTGACGGCGGGCCCACCGGCCCCGCCGTCACCGCTCACGCTCCTTCATGTGACCCGACCGTTGCCGAACCGACATACCTTCCAGTCGGTAACCCCTTACGCCGGACCCCTACCGACAAGTAACGTACGCGCTCCTGCCCCCGCAAGGAGCCGCACCATGTCGTCGTACGACCACTTCTTCCCCGAACACGCACCACCCCCGCCGCAGGAACCGGAACCGGACGGCGATCTGCACCGGCTCCGCTCGGGCTACCGCAGACTGCGCCGCGTCGCGACCTACACCGCGCTCGGGTACTTCGTGCTCTTCCTGGTCCTCTCCGGCTACGCGCCCGAGCTGATGACCGAGCAGATCACCGGCGGCCTCACCACCGGCCTGCTGCTCGGGCTCCTCACCCTGCCCGTCTCCCTGGCCGCGATCGCGCTGTACGAGCGGATCGCACGCCGTCGGGTCGACCCGCTGGCGGCAGCGATCCGGCACCGGGCCGAGCAGTCCGCGCAGGCCACCCACACCGCTCAGGCGCCCGCGTCCCGCCACGGCCGCACCGCAGCCGCACCCGCCGCGTGGGAGTGGACGACGGGAGGCACGCGCGCATGACCGGCTTCAACTCCGACGCCCAGACCATGTCGTTCGTCGCCTTCATCTCCGTCATCACGGTGACGCTGCTGCTGTGCGTGATGACCGGGCCCGACCGGGACGACCTGGGCGAGTTCTACACCGGCTACCGCTCGCTCTCCCCCCTGCAGAGCGGCCTCGCCATCGCCGGTGACTACGTCTCCGCCTCGACGGTGCTCGCCACCATCGGCGTCATCGCGCTCGTCGGCTACGACGGACTCACGCTCGCCCTGAGCACCGTGCTCTCGCTCGTCCTCATGATGTTCCTGCTCGCCGAACCGGTGCGCAACGCGGGCCGGTTCACCATGGGCGACGTCCTCACCCGCCGCACCCCGGGCCCCGCCGTGCGGATCACCGCCTGCGCGGTCACCCTGGCCGCGCTGCTGCCGCTGGTGATCTTCCAGCTCGCGGGCGCGGGCGATCTGCTCGCCGTCGTCCTCGGCTTCGACTCGGACGGCTTCAAGACGGGGTCCATCATCTTCCTCGGGGTCCTGATGATCGCGTACGCGGCGATCGGCGGGATGAAGGGCACCGCGTTCATCCAGATCGTCAAGACCGTCGTCCTGCTCGGCGCGGCCACCGCCATCTCCGTACTCGTCCTGAACCGCTACGACTTCAGCCTGCCCCGGCTGCTCGAAGCGGCTGGGAAGGGCAGCGGGGCCGGGGACGCGTATCTCGCCTCCGGACTGCAGTTCGGAGGCGACCAGCTCGACATGATCAGCGCGCAGCTGACGGTGGTGCTCGGCGCGGCGGTCCTGCCGCACATCACGATGCGCATGTTCACGTCCCGCAGCGCCACCGCCGCGCGGCGCTCGATGTCCTGGGCCGTGTCGACCGTCGTCGTGACCTGCCTGCTGCTCGCCGTGATCGGCTTCGGAGCGGCCGCGATCGTCGGGCACAAGGGGCTCGTGGCCGCGGACCCGCAGGGCAAGACCGCGTTCCTGCTCGTGAGCCAGGCCCTGCTCGGCGCGGACGCGTCCTTCGGCGAGACGCTGATCTTCACCGCCGTGGCCACGGCGATCTTCCTCACGCTGCTCGCCTCCGTCGCCGGCATCACCCTCGCCTGCGCCAACACCATGGCCCACGACCTCATCGCGCACGGCCTGCGCCGCACCAGGCTGAAGCACTCCACCGAGATGGCCGTCGCCCGCGGGTCGGCGGCGGGCGTCGGGCTGGTCGCGATCGGCCTCGCGGCCGTCACCCGGGAAGGGAACCTCCAGGCGATGGTCACCCTGTCCTTCTGCATCGGCGCCTCGGCCGTGGCCCCCGCCCTCGTCTACAGCCTCTTCTGGCGCCGCTACACCCGTACGGGCCTGCTGAGCACCCTCGTCGTGGGCACCATCGCCGCGATCGTCCTCATGACCGGCAGCAACCTGGTCTCCGGATCCCCCCAGTCGGCCTTCCCCGACCAGGACTTCAACTGGTTCCCGTTCACCACGACGGGCCTCGTCTCGGTGCCGCTGGGCTTCCTGGCCGGCTGGCTCGGCACGGTCCTGGCTCCGCGGGACGCCTCCGCCGGGCGCCTGCGGTACGCGGCGGTGGAGCCGACCATCCTGGCCGGTGCGCCGGCGCCGCCACGGGCCGGAGCCTGACGGAAAAGCACCGGGGCGCCCGGCCCGCGCGTTCGCAGCGCGGGCCGGGCGCCCCTTTGATCGTGCGTAAGGACCGCTAGAGCAGCCCGTCCCACATCTGCTCCAGCAGCACCGACCACCAGCTCTCCGGCGACGACAGCGCCGCCGGGTCGAGCGCGGCGAGCTGGGCCTGGAAGTCGACCGTCCAGCGGCCCGCCTGCTCCGGGTTGAGCCCGAAGCGCAGCCGCCACATCCGGCCGAGCAGGGCCAGGCAGCGTGTGAACTCCGGCAGCCCGCTGTTCACGAACTGCGGTGCCACCGGCTGGCCGCCCGGACCCGACTCCACCGGGACCGCCACGATCTGCGCGGTGCCGTACTGGACACAGATGGCGCGGCCGAAGTCGCTGCCCACGACGAGGTACGAACCGGCGTCCGAGGCCGGCTGCACCTGTCGCTGCGCGGCCAGTTCGGCCAGCGTGGGCACCACCGGCTGGGCGGGCTGGGCCCAGAAGAACGGACCGAAGTCGGCCGGGAGCCCCGCCCACACGAGGGTGCGCGCCACGATCTCCGGCACGCCCTGGCGGGACACCGCCCGCTGGTCGAACCGGCAGATGCCCTGCGGGCCGAACGCCCCCACGAGCTCCTGCGCGATCCCCTCCGGGGGGATCGGCGGGACGGGCTGGACCGGCGGCAGCGGTGCGCGCACCGGCGCGGGGCGTGCCGGGCCGTCCGCGACCTGGTGCAACTCGCCCTGGTGGGTGAGCAGTTGCTGCATGCCGCCCTGCCGGCTGGCGTGGTCCTTGCCGTACGGGGCGATGTTGGTGATCCGCGCCTGCGGCCAGGTCTCCCGGATCATCCGGGCGCAGTAACCGCCGGGCAGCTCGCACGACTCCAGCTCGGTGTGCAGCTCCAGCACCTGCTGCGGCGGCACATTCATGGCGCGCAGCTCGTGCAGGATCTGCCACTCGGGGTGCGGCGTGCCGGGGGCCGAGCGGCGGATGAGCTGGGCCTCCGAGCCGTCGGGCGCGCGGTAGCGCAGCACGGCCTGGTAGCCGGGGCCGACGGTCGGCACGGCGGCCGGCGGCTGCTGCGGATAGCCGTACGCCGACGGCTGCGCTCCCGGTACGGGGCCGGGCGCGCCCGGAGGCGCCCCCGGCGGCGGGACCTGGCCGGGACCTGCGAGCATCGTCGCGGCGTGGTGGACGCCGCCGCCGGGAGGACCGGGAGGCTGCGGCGCGCCCGGTGCGGCACCGGGCGGACCCGGAGGCTGCGGCGGCTGCGGCGCACCGGGACCGCCCAGGCCGCCGGGGCCGGGCTGGGCCAGCATCGTCGCGGCATGGTGGACACCGCCCGGCGGAGTACCGGGCACACCGGGAGGCTGCGGCGGCTGCGGCGCACCAGGACCAGCCGGACCACCCAGGCCACCCGGGCCGGGCTGAGCCAGCATCGTCGCGGCATGGTGAACACCGCCCGGCGGAGTACCGGGCACACCCGGAGGCTGCGGCGGCTGCGGCGCACCAGGACCAGCCGGACCACCCAGACCGCCCGGACCCGGCTGAGCCAGCATCGTCGCGGCCTGGTTCACGTCGCCGGGAGGCTTCGGCCCGTCCGGGCCGAGCTGGGAGACCAACTGCGTCGGTACGTAACCGCCGGCCGGAGCGCCCGGGGGCGGCGTCGTGCCGGGCCTCGCGCCGGGGACACCGGGCGGGGCGGGCGGCGGCGGTGTCGTCGGACCGCTCCCCCGCGAGGCCCTCGGCGGCAGGGCGGCCTTGCTCGTCGCGGCGTCGGCGATGTCACCGGCCCCGCCGGGCGGCCGCGGGCCACCGGGCGCCTGCGGGTCGAGCGCCGGAGCGATCGCGGTCTTCGGCAACTGGCTGCCGCCCGAGATCAGCGCGGTCGGCGCGTCCGCGCCCACGAACGGCGGCGGGGTGTCGTCGTCGTCCGACCCGGACAACGGCGGCGCGAACACGGTCTCCGGCAGCGCCACGGACCCGTCGCCCGCCGCCCCGCCGTTGGTGTCGGTCCCGGCCCACGGGGTCGCCCCCGCGGGTACGCCGTCCGAGGCGGTCGGCTCGTGGTCCCCGCCCCCGGCGGCGGGCCAGTCGCTCCCGCCCACCGAGGAACCCGTGGACCCGGCCCCGGCCCCGGAATCCGGCCACGCGCCACCGGCGACGTGCGAGCCACGCCCACTCGTGTCACCGGCCGACGCACCGCCACCCGTCGAGAACGCGGACCCGGCCCCCTGCGCGCCGCTCACCGAGCCCGGCGCGGCCGACGCATCGTCCGAGACGCGCGCGCCGGGCCCCTGCGGACCGTCCACCGAAGCCGTCGCGGGCACACCCGCACCCGCCGACGAACCCGTACCGCCCGCCGCGGGCACACCCGCGCCGCCCGCCGCAGGCACACCCGCACCCGCCGAACCCGAACCGCCCGTCGCAGAGGCGCTCGCACCCGCGTCCGCACCCGAACGCCTGTCCGGAATGCCCAGCTTGTCCGCCGCGTCCTGGAGCCACTCCGGCGGTGTCAGCAGGAACGAGGTCTGGTTCAGATCGATCCGCTCGGGCGGCTGCGGCGCCGGGGACTCCGGCGCCCCGTCCGGAGTGCCGTACTCCTCCTCGTACCGACGGATCACCTCACCCACCGGCAGGCCGGGCCACAGCGTGGCCTCCCCGCTGTCCCGGGCGATCACCAGCCGCTGGCTGCCGCCGTCCGACGTCGGGCCCTCCGGGCGGTCCTCCGCCCACACCACGAAGCCGAGTTCGAACTCCCGCACCCGCACCTCGCGGTGCTGATACGCGGGCACGTCCCCGTTGACCCACTCTTCCGCGCGCTCCTGCGCCTGCGCGAACGTCACCATCGCGAGCTCACTCCCCCACCGGGACGGCGTGCGCGAAGCCGCCGTCCACCATCAGGTTCGCCACCGTCTCCAGCTCGGGCGGATTCCCCGCCAGCCGCGACAGAAACGCGTCGAAATCCTCACCGCACGGCAGCAGCAGCCGCTCCACGCGTTCGTTCACCGACCAGCCGTCCTGGTCCCGCGCGTCGTCGTACGCGCAGAACCACACCGAACCGGTGTCGCCGCCGCGGACCTTCACCGCGAGCAGCCCGCCCTGGACGAAACCGACGCCCAGGTAGTCCTTCGTCAGATGGTCCCGCAGACACTTGTTGGCGTACACCAGATCGTTGACCGCCGCCTCCTCACGTACCGTGAAGAACGGCTGGTCGATCAGCAGCCCCAGCTCCGCGTCCAGCGCCGCGCCGACCGGCGCGCAGCCGCCGGCCGCCTTGAGGAACGAGCGGTAGGCGCCCGGCAGGCGGAACCCCAAGTCCTCCTCCACACCGAGCAGTTGCCGCTCGGTCACCGACAACGCGGTCTTCGGCAGGCCGAAATGCGCGGGCCGGGTCTCCTGGAGCGGACGCGTGCCCCGCTTGGTGTGGTCGACCGCCGCCGTCGTCATCCCGGCGTGGTGCCGCAGCAGCGCCTTCACCTCGACCGGCACCAGCTCCAGCCGGCGCCCGCCCGCGACGTGGTGCCACGTCCAGCCGTGCGGGGTCGCCACCGCCGGGATGGTGTCCCACAGGTCGTGGCCGTCCGCGTGCAGCGCGGCATTCGCCGATACGTAGTCGGTGAGCCGCAGTTCGTCGACGCCGAAGCCCTCCGGGGGCTCCGCGATCTCCGCGGCGGCACGCGCGTACGGCGAGAAGTCCGGATAGCCGTTTTCGTCCACCCGTACACCCATGGGGTGACGGGCGGCGCGGACCGGGTCCGGGAAGTGCACGACCTGCCCGGCGTAGGCCGCGTTCGGTGGCGCGGCTTGCTGCCCGAGCCGACCTGTCGTCATGGCGGTAGCCCCCTGCTGCGTCTGGCTGGTTCACCACAGCCTATGCGGTGGGGCAACAGGCGGTACCGCCCCTCCGTTTCCGTAACGAACGGTCACAATCGTGTGACCCTCTGCCCAGGTGAGCAACAGCCGACACACCACATCGACACACATCAGCCACCCCGCTTCCTTACCCGCCGCCCCATTTGGCAGGCTGTCACCCCGCAACCCGGGGGGCTTGTGTAGGGAGGGAATCACTATGTACACGGCACCGCACACCTCACCGTCGGTCACCGCGGGTGATCCGCGGCTCAGCTGGAGCGGCGCGGAGGCCGCCGGCCGGCCGCCCGTGCTCGGCTTCCGCCGCGACGGGATCCTGCCGACCGTGGCGGCGGCACTGTCCGTACGCGGTGAGACCACCCTCACCTGTACCGCGGGCCGCGGCGACGACCCGCCCGCGCTCCACCCCCTCGTCGAGGACTTCCTCGCCACCCTCACCAGCGGCCAGCGCGAACGCTTCACCGGGCGCTGTCCCGAAGCGATCCTGCTCTCCCGGCACCTCAGCGCCACGGACGCCGCGCGCTCCAAGCGCGCCCAGCGCAAGCCCCTCACCCACGGCGAGGCCAGGCGTTCCCTCAAGTCCGCCAAGCTCACCGCACGTCATATCCGCGAGGGCGGCGACCCGCTGCACGGCAGCTACGCGGCCCCCTGCCGTTCCTGTACGGCGATGCTCGCCCACTTCGGCGTGCGCCCCGTCGACCCGGCCCCGGCCCCCGCCCCGCACCAGACCGAGAACGGCTGATCTTGTACGAGCACAACACCACCCGCTTCCCGGTCGCCGTCGACGCCGCACTGCGCGACGCCGGCTGGCAGCCCGGCCGCTGGGACATCAAGCAGGCCGAACACTGGGCCGACACCCTGCGCGCCTACGTCTCCCCCGGCGGCCACCGCCACGCCGTCTTCCCCGCCGCCGTCGAGGCCTGGGCCGAATTCGGCGCCCTGACCGTCACCTCGCCCGGCCCCGGCCGTCAGATCGCCCCCTCGGTCATCCGCTTCGACCCTCTCGCCGGACTCCACCTCGCCCGCACCCTCGGCGACCTCGGCCGAGCGCTGGAGACCGAGCTCACACCACTCGGCGAGGAAGCGGACGCCCAGGCCGTCCTCGCGATCGACACCGAGGGCCGCGTCTACAGCCTCGACCACACCGGCGACTGGTACCTCGGCCCCGGTGTCGACCAGGCCCTCGCGACGCTGATCACCGGCGCTCAGCCGACCCGGCTCACCACCGCGCCGCCGAAGACTCCGTAACCCCGGGCAGCCCCGGCGACGTCAGGCCTCAGCCCGCGGCCTCCGGCAGCACCGCCGACACCCGGAAACCGCCCGCCTCCGTCGGCCCCGAGACGAACACCCCGCCGAGCGCCGAGACCCGCTCCCGCATCCCCGTCAGACCGTTCCCGCCGCTCGGCAGGCCCGCGTCCGAGGCACCCCGCTCGCAGGGGCCGTTCTCCACCTGCATCGCGATCTCCGCCTCGCGATGCGCGACGCGCACCCACGTCCTCGCGCCCGCCGCGTGCTTGTGCACGTTCGTCAGCGCCTCCTGCACCACCCGGAACGCGGCCTGCTCCACCTCCGGCCGGTACGCCCGCGCCTCCCCGTGCACCGACAGCTCCACGGCCATCCCCGCCTGCCGCGACTGCTCGACCAGCCGCTCCAGATCCGCGAGGCACGGCCCGTCATCGGCGGCAGCGGCGGTGGCTGCCGCCGCGGCGGCAGCCACCGCCGCCAGCGGGACCGGCTCCGCCGACGGGCGCGGGGCGGTCTCGTCGCCGGCCCGCAGCACCCCGAGCATCTCGCGCAGCTCCGTCAGCGCCTGGCGCCCCATGTCCCCCACCAGCGCCGCGTTCTTCACCGCCTTCTGCGGGTCCTTCAGCGCCACCGCCTGCAACGCGGCAGCGTGCACCACCATCAGGCTCACCCGGTGCGCCACCACGTCGTGCATCTCCCGCGCGATCCGGGTCCGCTCCTCCGTACGGGCCCACTGCGCCCGCTGCTCCGCCTGGTCCGCCAGCAGATCCAGCTCCTGCTCCAGGCTGTCCGCCCGCTCGCGCAGACTCTCCATCAGCCGCCGCCGCGCCCCGATGTACAGCCCGAACAGCAACGGCGGCGCCGTCACCCCGATCGACATCACGAGCGACACCACCGGCACGTACCAGGGCCCCGGGTCGAAGTCCGCCTGCGCCACGTCCTGCCGCGTCCGTACGAACGTCACGATCAGCGTGCCAGCGAGCGACAGCCCCGCGAGCGCCACGGTGACACGGCGGGGGGCCTCCGACGCGGCGAGCGTGTACAGCCCGACGATCCCCATCAGGAAGCCCATCTCGGCCGGTGTGACCGCGAGCGAGACGAGCACCACGGTGGCGGGCCACCGGCGCCGCAGCACCAGCGCCGACCCGGCGATCACCCCGAAGAGCACCCCGACCGCCACCGGCAGTCCGGACCGCTCCGCGAACCAGATCCCCTCCGCGCCGCACTCGGCGGCCGACGCCAGCCCGAGCCCCACGTCCAAGGCGGCACTGCGCCGCCGTCCCCACCACAGCCAGGTCCGGGCGGTCACGCCCGCAGCGGCCTGGTGTGCCCCCGTTGTGGTCATGTCTTCCAGACTACGGAAGGGCGCGAACGATTTTCCGGCGACTCCGTCAGCGCGGATCGTGACGATCCGCCCACGCAACCGTCGCACGGAAGGGGCTTGGTACGGCATAGTGTTGGGTGCCGATCCGACAACCCGGCCTCATGTCCGGTTCCATCGGATTTATTCCCCCGTGGTGTAATTGGCAGCACCGTGGCTTTTGGTGCCATTTGTTCGGGTTCGAGTCCTGACGGGGGAGCCACCTTTACTCGGGCACCGCGTGGGTCCTGACCTCTCTGGTCAGGACCCGCACTCATTTCGTCCTCGAAAGCCCCCGGTATCCTGCGGGTGTCCACCACCCGAAGCCGAAGGGCATTCCCGTGAGCGCCAACCGCCCGGCCGCCGTCGTCGTCCTCGCAGCGGGTGAGGGCACCCGCATGAAGTCGAAGACTCCCAAGGTCCTCCACGAAATCGCCGGGCGCTCGCTCGTCGGACACGTCGTGTCCGCGGCCCGCGAGCTGGAGCCCGAGGAGCTCGTCGTGGTCGTCGGCCACGCGAGCGAGCAGGTCGAGGGACACCTCACCGAGCACTACGCGGGAACGCGGACCGCGTTCCAGGCCGAGCAGAACGGCACCGGCCACGCGGTGCGGATGGCCCTCGAAGAGCTGGGGCGTACGCCGGAGGGCACCGTGGTCGTCGTCTGCGGCGACACTCCCCTTCTCTCCGGCGAGACGCTGACCGCGCTCGCCGCGACGCACGCCGCCGACGGCAACGCGGTGACCGTGCTGACGGCCGAGGTCCCGGACTCGACCGGGTACGGGCGGATCGTGCGCGACGCCGCGAGCGGCGCCGTCACGGCGATCGTCGAGCACAAGGACGCCACCGACGCCGAGCGGGCGATCAACGAGATCAACTCCGGGGTCTTCGCGTTCGACGGCCAGCTGCTCACGGACGCGCTCGGCAAGGTGCGCACGGACAACAGCCAGGGCGAGGAGTACCTCACCGACGTCCTCGGCATCCTGCGCGAGGCGGGCCACCGCGTCGGCGCCTCGGTCGCCGCCGACCACCGGGAGATCCTGGGCATCAACAACCGCGTACAGCTGGCGGAGGCCCGCCGGCTGCTCAACGCCCGCCTGCTGGAGCGGGCGATGACCGCCGGCGTGACGATCGTCGACCCGGCGTCCGTCCTCGTCGACGTGACGGTGACGTTCGAGCGGGACGCGGTGATCCACCCGGGTACGCAGTTGCTGGGCGCCACGCACATCGCGGAGGACGCCGAGGTCGGCCCGAACACCCGGCTGCGGGACACGACCGTGGGCCGTGGCGCCCGGGTGGACAACACGGTCGCCGAGAGCGCGGTCATCGGCGAGTCCGCCTCCGTCGGCCCGTACGCGTACCTGCGCCCCGGCACCAAGCTCGGCCTGAAGGCCAAGGCGGGTACGTACGTGGAGATGAAGAACGCCACGATCGGCGAGGGCACGAAGGTCCCGCACCTGTCCTACGTCGGTGACGCGACGATCGGCGAGTACACGAACATCGGCGCGGCCAGCGTGTTCGTGAACTACGACGGCGAGGCGAAGCACCACACCACGATCGGTTCACATTGCAAGACGGGCTCGGACAACATGTTTGTTGCGCCTGTCACAGTCGGGGACGGCGCGTACACCGCCGCCGGATCCGTCATCACCAAGGACGTGCCGCCCGGTTCACTGGCCGTCGCCCGTGGGCAGCAACGGAATATCGAGGGCTGGGTGGCCCGTAAGCGTCCGGGAAGCGCGGCCGCCCAGGCCGCCACGGAGGCGGCCAGGCAGGTCCAGAACGAGAACTGACCGGAAACAGGTGCGTCAATCTCGGCGTACCGTGATACGTGCACGTAATTTCGGCTGGCTCGTGGCCGGATAACTCGTCTGAGGAGACAGTGCTGTGACCGGGATCAAGACGACCGGCGAGAAGAAGCTGATGCTCTTCTCCGGCCGCGCCCACCCCGAGCTTGCCGAGGAGGTCGCGCACCAGCTGGGCGTCGGCCTGGTGCCGACGAAGGCTTTCGACTTCGCCAACGGTGAGATCTACGTCCGCTTCCAGGAGTCCGCGCGCGGCGCCGACTGCTTCCTGATGCAGAGCCACACGGCTCCCATCAACAAGTGGATCATGGAACAGCTCATCATGCTGGACGCTCTGAAGCGGGCCTCCGCGCGGAGCATCACCGTGATCATCCCGTCCTACGGCTACGCCCGGCAGGACAAGAAGCACCGCGGCCGTGAGCCGATCTCGGCCCGCCTGATCGCCGACATGCTGAAGACCGCGGGGGCCGACCGCATCCTCACGGTCGATCTGCACACCGACCAGATCCAGGGCTTCTTCGACGGCCCGGTGGACCACCTGTCCGCGCTGCCGGTGCTCGCCGACTACGTGGGCGCCAAGGTCGACCGCTCGAAGCTGACCGTGGTCTCCCCGGACGCCGGCCGGGTCCGGGTCGCCGACCGCTGGTGCGACCGGCTGGACGCGCCGCTGGCGATCGTCCACAAGCGCCGCGACAAGGACGTCGCCAACCAGGTCACCGTCCACGAGGTGGTCGGTGAGGTCCGGGGCCGCGTCTGCGTCCTGGTCGACGACATGATCGACACCGGTGGCACCATCTGCGCCGCGGCGGACGCCCTGTTCGCGCACGGTGCGGAGGACGTCATCGTGACGGCCACGCACGGCATCCTGTCCGGCCCTGCGGCGGACCGTCTGAAGAACTCCAAGGTGAGCGAGTTCGTGTTCACGAACACGCTGCCGGACCCGGGCGACCTGGAGCTCGACAAGATCACCGTCCTGTCGATCGCCCCGACGATCGCGCGTGCCGTGCGCGAGGTCTTCGAGGACGGCTCGGTGACGAGCCTCTTCGAGGAGCAGTAAGCACGCGGACCTAGATCCTTTTGGGTGCGGCCTCCCCGCCGAGTAGACTGTCGAAGTTGCTCGGCGAGGGAGGCCGTACTTTTTCGGTACGGCGGTCCGTTATCGACGCGCTCTTCGTAGCAGGCCAGTCGTGGCCGGGTGACCAGCCACATTCCCTTTCTGCTTACGAGGAGTGCTCATGTCCGAGGTGAAGCTCGCCACCGAGACCCGTACCGAGTTCGGTAAGGGTGCCGCCCGCCGCGTCCGCCGCGAGAACAAGGTTCCCGGCGTTCTGTACGGCCACGGCACGGACCCGGTCCACGTGACCCTGCCGGGCCACGAGCTGCTGCTCGCCCTCCGCACCCCGAACGTCCTGCTGGCCCTGGACATCGAGGGCAAGACCGAGCTCGCGATCCCGAAGGCCGTGCAGCGCGACCCGCTGAAGGGCTTCCTGGAGCACGTCGACCTGCTGCTCGTGAAGCGCGGCGAGAAGGTCAACGTGGACATCCCGGTCCACACCGAGGGTGAGCTGGCCGCCGGTGGCAACCTGCTGGAGCACGTCCTGAACGCGCTGCCGGTCGAGGCCGAGGCCACCCACATCCCCGAGGCCGTCACCGTCTCCGTCGAGGGCCTGGAGGCCGGTGCCTCCGTCCTCGCCAAGGACATCACCCTGCCCAAGGGCGTCTCGCTGGCCGTCGACGAGGACGCCGTCGTCCTCCAGGTCCTGGCCGCGCAGGCCGAGGAGCCGACTGCCGAGGGCGCCGAGGCCGAGGGTGCGGAGACCGCCGAGGCCTGAGCCGTACGCTCTGCTTGACGGGGTGGCGGGCCGCCTGGCCCGCCACCCCGTTTTTCTCTGTACGGGACTCAAGGAGACGACGACGCTCATGACGACGGATGCGACCGCGACCGCCCCCTGGCTGATCGTGGGGCTCGGGAACCCCGGACCGGGCTATGCGGCGAACCGCCACAATGTCGGCTTCATGGTGGCCGACCTGCTCGCCGGGCGGATCGGCGGAAGCTTCAAGCGGGCGGCCAAGGCGCAGGCCCAGGTGCTGGAGGGCCGGATCGGTCCGGTGGGGCCGGCGAACCGGCGGGTGATCCTCGCGAAGCCGATGTCGTACATGAACCTCTCCGGCGGCCCGGTCGTGGCGCTGCGCGACTTCTACAAGGTGCCGACGGCGAACATCGTCGCGATCCACGACGAGCTGGACATCGACTACGGCGTGCTGCGGCTGAAGCTGGGCGGCGGGGACAACGGGCACAACGGCCTGAAGTCGATGACGAAGGCGATGGGCGCGGACTACCACCGGCTGCGCTTCGGCATCGGGCGCCCGCCGGGGCGCCAGCAGGTGGCGGACTTCGTGCTGAAGGACTTCTCGGCGACGGAGCGCAAGGAGCTGGACTACTTCGTGGACCGGGCGGCGGACGCGGTGGAGTGTCTGGTGACCGAGGGCCTTGAACGCGCCCAGAGCACGTACAACTCCTGACAACACCGACTAAATCGCTGGTCAGAGGTTGACCGAGCGCGGTCGCGTGCCGAAGGATCGCGCCCCATGAAGCGGAACTCCTCCGGCCGGATACTCGACCACGGCCGTCGCGCGGCCATGGTGCTGGTCGCCCTGCTCCTCCTCGTCGCCGGAGCCTGGTCCTCCTGGGCCACGGCCCAGCACGTCCTGCTCTCCAAGGGCCGCGAGCACGGGATGCTCACCGTCGCCGACTGCGGCGAGAAGACCTGCACCGGCCGGTACGACCCCGAAGGCCCCGCGGCGTCCCGCACCGGCATGACCATCGAGCGCTCGGTCGCCGTCACCAAGGGCGACACGCTCACGGTCGTCGTCAAGCCCGGCACCGACCAGGTGGTCCGCACGGGCTGGGGCGGCGCCCTCCACGCCTGGCTCCCCCTGGGCGGAGCCCTGCTCCTGGCGGCCCTCGTCATCGGGGGCGGCCTGCGGCTGACCCGTATCGCGTGGGGCACGGCGGCGGCGGGCGGGGCGCTGCTGGTGGGGGCCTTCTTCGCGCTCTGACCCGCCAGGGCACCGCGGGAGCGGCGAAGTCACCCGATCGTTACGGGGACCAATGGGGCAAGTGGCGGCGCTAGGTACGGATGCCTCACCGCGTGTATTGACGGCCCGGCCGCGCCGACAGGAAGCTGAGCCGCCCCCCACGGCATCCCCTTCTCCTGTGTTGGACTGCCCATGCGCATGCTCACTTCCACCGGCGCGCTGGTGACGGCCGCGGCCTGCTCGCTGCTGCTCGCCCCTTCCGCGCTCGCCACCCCGCCCGGCGACAACGGCACCGTCAAGATCCACGATGCCGCGACCGGCGAAGAACTCCGCAAGAACGAGCCGCACGTCTGCACCTTCTACCTCGACGCCTTCGGTTTCGACGCCGGTCAGCAGGTCGACTGGCGGATCGAGGCCTGGGCCCCGACCGCCGACGTGAAGGGCAAGGAGGCCGAGTCCGGCTCGCTGGCCCTCGACGCCTCCGGTCACGGCCGGACCGCGGACCTGTCACTCCCCGACGGCCACTACAAGCTGTTCTGGACCTTCGACGGCGAGCACGGCAGCGCCAAGCACAAGGTCTTCTGGACCGAGTGCGATGCCGACGACGGGAAGCCGGGCGAGAAGCCGGACGACAACCCCGGTGACAAGCCCGGTGAGAAGCCCGGTGACAAGCCGGGCGAGGAGCCCTCGGCCGAACCGTCCACGCCGGCGAACGAGAAGCCCTCCACGCCCGCGGACACCAAGCCCACCCCGGCTCCGACCGTGAACGGCGCCTCCGGCGACCTCGCCGAGACCGGCAGCTCGGCGCCCGTGGGCGTGCTTTCGGCGGTCGCGGCCGCGCTGGTCGCGGGCGGCGGCTACCTGGTGATGCGCCGCCGCAGGGCTCAGCAGGAGCGCTGACGGCCGTAGGGGCTGCCGACCGGCCCGAACCGGCCCGGTCGGGGCGAAGCCCCGCCGGTGGGCGGCAGAGGTCCGGACCCTAGCCCCGGAATTCCTTCGGAACCCGGAAGACCGCCGGCCCCCCGGGGTCCGGGCGCGGCCGCGCGCCAGGGCGGGGCGGGGCCGGGGGCGCCGACCGGACGGCGGC
>NZ_JBEPDM010000032.1:0-86858 GCF_040300305.1 Streptomyces sp. NPDC000410 | reverse complement strand
CCACCCCCCAGGCCATGCGTTCGACAGGGGGAGAAAGTCATGCCAACTCCGGAGGCCGGGCGCCCCATTGCGGGACCACCAAGAAGGTAATGGGGGGGGATCTGTCGACATGTCGCGTGCGCTGATGGTGTGGACATGTCATCAATGACGCTACGCACGTAGACCCCCCGGTGGAAGAGGGCCCGGTCCCCGTCGTTGGTCTATGCCTGCGAAATACTGACGGAGCTGCGGCAACGGCCGTCGGCGAAAGAAACTTTCAGGACCGGGAAACCGCGCGAGGGGTGCTGACGTGCACGGAAGCAGTACGGGGAGTGAATCGAACCCCACGGAAGGAAGTGGTGTGGACCACGAATTCCAGGAGTTCCTCGCCCTGGAGCGCGAGTTGGCCGTCTTCCTGCGCCGCGCCCGTGCCTCCTCGGGGGAGATGGCCCGCGAGGTCCACCCGGAGCTGGAGCCCGCCGCCTACGGACTGCTCGTACGGCTGGAGGACGCGGGCGGGCAGCGCGCCACCGACCTCGCCGCGTACTTCGGTGTGGGCAAGGGGACCATGAGCCGGCAGCTGCGCGCGCTGGAGGAGCTCGGCCTCGTCGCCCGCGAGCCCGACCCCGCCGACGGGCGTGCGTCTCTCGTCCGGCTCACCGACGAGGGGCGGGACCGCTTCCGCCGGGTACGCGACGCCCGGCGTGACCGGTATGTACGGAAGCTGGCGGACTGGGACCGGGCGGAAGTCGCGGAACTGGCCCGGCTGCTGCACCAGCTCAATACGCGCTCCGAAAGTCCCTGAAACCCTCAGAACTCCGCGTACACCGCCGTCGCGTCGTCGTGCGTCTTCCACCGCCGGACCCCGCCCCGCGCCGCGTCGGCGCGCTCCAGCGCCCGCACCCGCTCCACGAGGCCGTGCGGCCCCTCCTTGCGCAACAGCCCCATCAGGTCCCCCCAGGTGCCCTCCTCGAACAGGTCGCTCCAGCGCGACGCCCCGTCCGTCAGTGCCGCCACCGCCCGCACCTCCGCGCGTGGCGTACGGCCCGTCACCGCCCGCCGTGCCACCGCCGGGTCGGCCGCCGCCGTGAAGAAGCCGCCCTCCCGGTTGCGCAGGGCGTCGGTCGCGCTGTGCGAGCGGAGGATCTCCGGGGGGATGCGGTCCAGCCGGTCGTCGAGCACCGCCCGCACGGCACCGGTCGGCGACTCCAGCAGCAGCGTCGCGTCGGAGAGGACGAGATGCTCGACGCTCTCCTCGTCCCAGCGGGCGAGAGCGACGGTCGCCTGTGGCGTGCGGACGTGAGAAAGGTCACAGGTTTCGCGGTGGGCGTCGGCGGTGCGGCGGATGGACAGGGCGAGAATCTCGGCCAGGGGCATATCCCGGAGCGAACCGGACAGTTCGATCAGCGCGCCGCCGAGCCGGGCCGTGAACCAGGGCACCCCGTGCACACAACCGTCATCACCCCTGGGGGGCGTCACCCCGTCCAGGACCACCAGCGATCCGCCCTGGCCCGAGGCGGGCAGAGCGATGGATGCCCAGTCCTCGTTGGGGCGTTCGGGATCGCCGGGTGTGGTGGCGAGTTCGAAACGCATGATCCCCAGTCTGCCCGAGCCGACGTAACTCCTTACGACTCCTTCACGAAGTGGGCCAGAACGCATAATTGGCCTGAACCACTGCGGCGACCAGCGGCTTTTGGGTGGAATGATCGACTCCGGCCCGCTGCGGGCGCGCATATTGCCAAAGCCCGCCCAGAAGGTCCAACCGGCGCTCCGCGCGGCACCGAATTGCGTTTGCACATGAGTTGTTCGCCAACTCCTGAGTGATGTTCACTCGTTCGGGTGGCGGAGCGGCCGATGCGCGTCCCCCTCCCAAAAGCGCTGGAATGGTCGTAAGCCGTGCCAGGGGTGGGGGGCGTTCTCGTGTTGTGACCGGCCGTCACCTCTGCTTCATGGGCGGACGAGTCGAGAATGCGAGCACCGGTGCAGAAGAAGCGGCCTCGGGGCAAGGGCGGTACGCCCGGTACTGCGACCCCCGCGACCCCCACGGGGACCCCACAGGCCAATGAGGCCGCCACCAACCCCGGCCACACGCCCGATCCCGGCCTCACCCCCGGCGGGCGCCCCGTGCGCGTACGCCGCCGGCTGGTCGCCGGAGTCGCCCTGGTCTCCCTGACCGTCCTCGCGGCCGGCGCCCCGGCGCTCCTCACCGCCTCGGGCGAGCTGACCGAGTCCCAGCGGCTCGTCACCCTCGCCGAGCTCAACCGGCAGGCCGTCACCCTCGCGCACTCCCTCGCCGACGAGCGCGACGAGGTCACCGCGTACATCGCGGCCGGCCGCGAGGACCAGAGCGGACCGAAGAAGGACCGCCGCACCATCTCCGACAGCCGCAGCGCACGTGTCGACCGGCAGATCGACGAGATCGGCGCGAACGTCCCCGCCGCCAACGTCGAGCTGCTGCGCGACCTCGACAGCGTGCCGTCCGTCCGCCGCACCGCCCTGAGCGGCAAGGGCACCGCCCTGGACGCGTACAAGGCGTACACCGACATCATCGCCGGGCTGCACGCGCTCGCCGACGAGCTCGCCGAGAAGACCCCGGCCCGCGCGGCCGAGGCCAGCCGGGCACCCGCGGCACTCGGCCTCGCCGTCGAGCAGGCATCGGCGAGCCGCGCACTGCTCCTCGCCGCGCTCTCCGTGCCCGCACCCGAGGAGGACGAGGGCCCCTCCTTCGACCCCGTCACCGGGCTGCCGGTCGAGGACGAGGACAAGAACAAGGGCAAGGAGGAGGCCGAGGCCGCACGCGGCGCCCTGAGCGCTGCCGCCCAGCAGGCCCGGGTCCGGGAACTCGCCGCGCTCGCCGACTTCGACCAGGCCGCGAGCGGCGAAGCCCGCGACAAGCTCGCCGCCACCGTCACCGGCCCCGACGTCAAGACCGCCGAGGGCTATCTCGCGCGCCTCACCGACCAGCCCGAGCTGTCCAAGAGCGACCTCAAGTCCAACCGCGCCAAGGTCGAGTCCGCCCTCTCCGCCCGCGTCGAGCAGATGCGCGGCGTCGAGTCCGCGCTGGTCTCCGCCCAGGTCGAACGGCTCGAACAGCTCCGCGATGACGACGTCACCGGCCTGGAGCTGCGCGCCGCGCTGCTCGGCGGCTGCCTGCTCATCACGATCGGCATCTCCGCGGCCGTCGCCCGTACGCTGACCCGCCCGCTCGCCGTCCTGCGCATCGGCGCGGCCCGGCTCGCCGCCGACCCCGAGGCGGAGGAGCCGATCCGCTTCACCGGCCGCAACGACGAGTTCGCGCAGGTCGTACGGTCCCTCAACACCGTCCACGGAAAGCTCCTCGACCTCGCCGCCCGCACCGAGGAGCTGGACGCCGTCCGCAGTGACGCGAGCGCGGCGCGCGCGGAGCTGGCGGCCCAGCGCACCGAGCTGCAGGCGCGGACCGCCGAGGTCAGCGAGCAGCTGGAGCGACTCCGCAAGACCGTCAGCCACACCTTCGTCAACCTCTCGCTGCGCACCCTCGGGCTCGTCGAGCGGCAGCTCGCCATCATCGAGAACCTGGAGGAGCGCGAGCAGGACCCGGAGCGGCTCTCCACCCTCTTCAAGCTCGACCACCTGGCCACGGTCATGCGCCGGCACAGCGAGAACCTGCTGGTGCTCGCGGGCTCCGAGCACGGTCACGCCCATGTCGGCCCGGTGCCGCTGGTGGACGTCATGCGCGCCGCGGTCAGCGAGATAGAGCGGTACGAGCGCGTCACGATCCAGTCCCTGCCGCCGCACGCGCAGGTCGCCGGGTTCGCCGCGGACGACCTCAGCCACCTGGTGGCCGAACTGCTCGAGAACGCCACCTCCTTCTCGCCGCCCGACGCGCAGGTCCAGCTCTCCGGCTGGCTGCTGGAGAGCGGCGAGGTGATGCTCTCCGTGCAGGACGAGGGCATAGGGATGACCGAGGGCCGCCTCGAAGAGCTCAACGCGAAGCTCGCCGACCCGGAGCCCGGCGACACGGACTTCGGTATCGACGGGGAGGGCCTGGGTCTTCGCGTCGCCGCGCTGCTCGCGCGCCGTCACGGTGTACGGGTCCAGCTGCGCGAGCAGAAGCAGGGCGGCCTCGCCGCGGTGGTCGTCCTCCCGCAGTCGCTGCTCCCCACCGCGCCGCCCGCCGTCCCCGCGCAGAGCACCCCCGCGCTGACCCTGCCCGGCTCGGTCGCCGAGGCCAACTCCAACACCCTGCCGGGCCGGGCCGCCGCCGCCCACGACCCGCTGATCGCGGCAGCGGAGCACGCACTCGAAGCGTCGGAGGGCGACGCCGGGACCGAGGCGCCCAGCGCCGCGACCCCTGCGACCGATGAGCCGTCCACGCGGGCGGCCGACGCGGAGAGCGAGGCGGAGGCGACCGGTCCGGACGCCGAGCCCGCGGCCGCGGTGACCGACCGGGACCCGGAGCCCGCGACCGACGCGGACGCCGCTCCGGACGCGGAGTACGCGGCCGCCGCGGACACCGCCCCGGCGGCCAACGAGGACACCAGCACGCCAACGGCTCAGGCGCCCGTCGTGGACACGGACGACGAGTCCGCCGCGGACACCGCCCCGGTGGAGGTTCCGTCGGCCGACGCCGACGCCGCCCCGGACGCCGACGCGGACCCGGGCCCGGACCACGCGCCTGCCCCGGACGTCACCCCGGCGACCACCGCGGACACCGCCACGGCGGCAGCCCCGGCGGCCGACGCCGACGCCGACCCGGACGCCGACGCCCCCCGCCCGGAGGGCTCCGGCCCCGAGGTCACGCTTCAGGTCAGGATTCCGCGGCCCGCGCCGGAGCCCGACGCGCACGAGCGGGTCGCCGACGGCGGCGACGTACAGGCCGCACCCGCCGCGGATGCCGTGGACGGCGACGCCGACGAACCGGTCACCGACAAGGGCCTGCCCAAGCGCACGCCCAAGATCGTCGCGCCGCCCGCCGCGCCCAAGGCGCGGGCCAAGTCCGTCGACGCGGAGGCGCTGCGGCGTCGGCTCGGTGGGTTCCACCAGGGTGCGAAGGACGGCCGCCGCGACGTCGAATCGGAGCTCGCCGAAGCCGGGCCCGGGACCGGCACCGGGACCGGGACCGGGACCACCCGGAACCAGGAACACCGCGAGGATTCGGGGGACACCGTCGAGGAGGCACGCAGTTGACTGTGACCGGCGAGTTCGGGCTGAGCAGTGAGGCCCGCAACCTTCACTGGCTGTTGGGCAACCTCGTCGAGGAGGTGCCAGGGGTCCGGTCCGTCGCCGTCGTCTCGTCCGACGGGCTGCTCCTGCTCTCCTCCGACCCCGCGCGGAACGCCGCTCCCGCCACCCCCGGCCGCCAGGACGGCCCGCGCGGCTCCAGCGCCGATCTCGCCACCATCGTCTCCGGCATCGGCAGCCTCACCATCGGCGCGGCCAAGCTGATGGACGGCGGCGGGGTGAAGCAGACCATGGTCGCCATGGAGGAAGGCAGCGTCTTCGTGATGTCCATCAGCGACGGCTCCCTGCTCGGCGTGCACGCCGACCCCGACTGCGACATGAGCGTCGTCGCGTACCACATGGCGCTGTTCGTCGGCCGCGCCGGACACGTACTCACCCCCGAACTCCGCAGCGAGCTGCGCAAATCGATGGAGAGCGCCAAGTGATGTCCGCCGCAGAACCCGCCCCCCGGCTCCCCGTGCGCGGCGCCGGGAACCGCCCCGCCCGCGTCCGCCCGTACTCCCTCACCGGCGGCCGTACCCGCTTCGGTCACGTCCTCCTCGTCGAGACGTTCGTCGCCGCGCTCGAAGCCGGCGAGTCGCAGTCGCGCAAGGAGCTGACGAACGGGGGCCTCGCCGCCCGGGTCATGCCGGAGATGCGGGCCATCGTCGAGCTCTGCCGACGGATGCGTACCGTCGCCGAGATCTCGGCGCTGCTGAAGATGCCGCTGGGTGTCGTCCGGGTGCTGCTCAGCGACCTGGCCGACCAAGGAAAGATCCGCGTGTACGGGACCGGGGCCGGGGACGGCTCCGGCCGGCCCGAGCGCGCGTTGCTCGAAAGGGTGCTGAGTGGACTCCGTCGTCTCTGACCTCCCCACCGCCGTGGAGGACGAGAACGTACAGCCCTGGCAGACCGATCACACCCGCGCACCGATCGCCACCAAGATCGTGGTCGCGGGCGGTTTCGGCGTGGGCAAGACGACCTTCGTCGGGTCGGTCTCCGAGATCACACCGCTGCAGACCGAGGCGCTGATGACCCGGGCGAGCGAGGAGACCGACGATCTCACCGCGACGCCCGACAAGATCACCACGACCGTGGCGATGGACTTCGGCCGGATCACCCTCGACGACGACCTCGTGCTGTACGTCTTCGGTACACCGGGCCAGCAGCGCTTCTGGTTCATGTGGGACGACCTGGTGCGCGGCGCGATCGGCGCGGTCGTGATGGCCGACACGCGTCGGCTGTCCGACTGCTTCCCCGCGCTCGACTACTTCGAGAGCTGCGGACTGCCGTACGTCGTCGCCGTCAACCACTTCGAGGGCACGGCCGCCTACGAGGCCGTGGACGTACGGGAGGCCCTCACCATACCGCCGCACGTCCCGATCGTGATCATGGACGCGCGCAAGCGGATCACGGTGATCGAGTCGCTGCTCGCCCTGGTCGGCCACGCGCTCGACGTCACCCCTGAATAGCCACCTCCCGTAGTCCGTCCCGTAACGAAAGAGCCCCGCCATGCGGAAGATCCTCATAGTCGGCGCCGGTCAGTCCGGACTCCAGCTCGCCCTCGGACTCCAGTCCAAGGGGTACGAAGTCACCCTCATGTCCAACCGCACGGCGGACGAGATCCGGTCCGGCCGGGTCATGTCCACGCAGTGCATGTTCGACACCGCGCTCCAGCACGAGCGCGACCTCCAGATCAACTTCTGGGAGTCCCAGGCCCCGAGGATCGAGGGCCTCGGCGTCTCCGTCGCGGGCCCGGAGTCCCAGAGGGTCATCGACTGGGTGGGCAAGCTCGACGGGTACGCCCAGTCCGTCGACCAGCGCGTGAAGATGTCCGGCTGGATGGAGACCTTCGCCCAGCGCGGCGGCCAGCTCGTCGTGCACGGAGCCGCCGTCTCCGACCTCGACTACTTCTCCCGCACGTACGACCTGGTCATGGTCTCCGCGGGCAAGGGCGAGCTGGTCTCGATGTTCGGCCGTGACGCCTCCCGCTCCCCGTACGCCGAGCCGCAGCGCGCCCTCGCCGTCTCCTACGTCCACGGCCTCGGCCCGCGCCCCGAGCACCCCGACTACGACGCGGTCCGCTGCAACCTGGTGCCCGGGGTCGGCGAGCTCTTCATCATGCCGACCCTCACCACCTCCGGCCGCGCCGACATCCTCTTCTGGGAGGGCATCCCCGGCGGCCCGCTCGACGCCTTCCAGGGCATCAAGGACCCGGCCGAGCACCTCTCCCTCACCCTGGAGCTGATGGAGAAGTTCACGCCGTGGGAGTACGCCCGCGCGACGAAGGTCGAGCTGACCGACGCGGGCGGCACGCTGGCGGGCCGTTACGCCCCGACCGTGCGCAACCCCATCGGCCGGCTGCCCGGCGGCGGGCTTGCCCTCGGCGTCGCGGACGTCGTCGTCGCCAACGACCCGATCACCGGCCAGGGCTCCAACTCGGCCTCCAAGTGCGCGGCCGCGTACCTGGAGTCGATCGTCGAGCACGGCGACAAGCCGTTCGACGAGGAGTGGATGCAGTCCACGTTCGACCGGTACTGGGACACCGCGCAGCACGTCACCAAGTGGACCAACGCGATGCTCGGCGTCCCGCCGGAGCACGTCCTCAACCTGATCGGCGCGGCGGGTCAGCTGCCCCCGGTGGCCGACCGGTTCGCGAACGGGTTCAACAACCCGGCCGACTTCGAGAACTTCTTCTACGAGCCGGAGAAGACGGCCGCGTACCTGGCGGAGGCCGCCGGCGCGTGAACCACGCGCGGGGCCCGGCGGGAGGTCACGGCAGCGGCGGGGGAGGCGGAGGCGGTAGGAGGAGGTCCCGGATGACGCGGACCACCTGCCGCAGCACCTTCGGGTCCGTCGTCTTCTCCGCCGAGAACTCGATCTCCCGTCGGCCCTCGCGGTCGCGGTGGAAGCGGAACGAGACCTTCGTCTGGAGCCAGCTCACCACCGCGGCCAGCACCACCACCCCGGTCACGGCATCGTTCACGGCCAGCTGGTCGTCCTGCGGCGGATCGGCCAGCACGCTCCGCGCGAGCTCCCCGGTGACGTCGTCCTCCGCGAGCAGCTCCAGCAGCCGCCGTCCGGCGGCCACCGCTCCGGGCTCGTCCGCCGGGACGGCCACCTCCGGCTCACCGGCCGCCGTGAAGAGTGCTGCCAGCAGCTCCTCCGCGTCCCGGGCGTCGGCGATCCCGCTGTCCGCGGGGGAGCCGAGCTCGTCCCCGAGTTCCTGCGCGATCTCCTGCAGGGACAACACCACCGAGCGATCGCTCAGTTGTGCGACGGGCATCACTACCTCCAGTCTCCGAGCGAGATGAACCCGCCCCAGTGGTACGGATGTGCCAGATACGGGTGCGCGGTGTCGGCGAGCATCCGGCGTCTCGCCTCCCACAGCGCCTTCCAGGAGGGCTGCCCCTCCATCACCCCGCGCAGATAGTCGGCCAGCAGCCGTGCCGAACTGTCCCGATGGGCATTGAACACGGGCGCGACCAGGGTGTGGGTGCCTTCGCGGAAGAAGGCCCGGGTCAGTCCCGTGAAGTCCTCGCCGGGGTGCTGCGGGTCGCTCCACCCGGCCGAGCAGGCGCGCAGGACCACGGTGCGGGGCATCCGCAGCGGAGTGGAGATGTCCACGGCCCGCAGCAGGAAGGGCAACGACTCCGGCAGATTCAGCTCGTTCACGTCCTTGCTGCCCCTGGCGCGTCCGTCGGTCAGGACCAGCGACGAGTCCTCGGGGTCCAGCGGGCTCGCGTAACCGTGACAGGTGAGCACCGCCAGCGAGTGCCGCTCCAGCTCCGAGCCGACCGCGAGCGGCGTCGCGTCCAGACCGGTCAGGGCCGTGACCTCCCAGCCGGGGCCCCGCGGCAGGCTGAGCTCCTCGTACATGTCCGGCTCGTCGTCCTCCCGGGCGGCGACCCCCACCGCCAGCAGCCGCCGCTCCGTGTCCCGCTTCCGCTCCTGCTCCTGGTCCGAGGCCAGCAGGTACTCCAGTGCCGACACGCTCGGTGCGTGGACGACGGCCGCGTGCTCGGTCACGTAGGACCCGTCCCGCAGCCGCAGAGCGTGTAGCGGCAGGACGGCCAGCGGCCCGTGCGGGGCGATGCACAGCAGTTCACGGTCGGCCAGGAGAGCCTGGAACGGGAGCAGTTCGGCCGGCGGGTCGTCCAGTTCCGAAAGCCGCCTCGGGCGCCGTGCCACGATCTGGCCCAGCGGGGGGTAGACGTCCGGATCGCCGTTGATCCGCCGGCGGATGCCGTCCGCCATCGCCCGCAGCCGCTTCCTGCCGACGTCGATCCGGTACGTGCGCAGCTCCTCCTCGCCCGAGGCCAGGACGAAGCAGAACGTTCGCTCATGGCCGGTGAAGTACGAGGCGAGGACCATGCCCTCGGCCGGGGCGTGCCGGGCCACCAGCGCCAGGGCGTCCACGGTCCGCGCGCCGTCCGCCGCGCGCAGCCGCGCGTAGTCCGGAGCCGGCTCGCCGATCCGGTCCTGGAGCTCGCCGAGCTGCCCGCTCAGCCCGGCGTACACCGCGTCGCCCTCCGTACGCGCCCTCTCCCTGGCCTGGCTCCCGTGCCGCAGGCGGCGCACCGAATGCAGCATCCGCCCCTCCTGCGCGAGCAGTTCCGCCGGTACGCCGGCCGGTGACGGCAGGGGCAGCAGGGCGAGATCCGCGAGCAGACCGCCTGACTTCACCTCCTCGTGCAGATCGAACGCGACCCGGCCGGGGGAGGCGCCGCCGGGGAGCCGGAGCTCGTCGCCGTGGTCGAGGAGCAGCCCGATCAGCCCCTCGTACACCGTGATCGTCTTCTCCGAGACCTGGCCGTCCCGGCCCTCGCCGGGGGCCCGGGGGTCGTCCCGCGCCAGCAGCGTCCGGCACTGCGCCAGCAGTTCGAACGCGTCCTGCGCCCGGCCCGGCAGGTCCCGCAGCCCGTGGGCCAGGCGGATCCGGATGGTGACGGCCTTCAGCACGTCGCCGAACCCGTCGGCCTTGTCCAGTACGCGCCGCCAGTGGGCCTCCCACGCCCGCGGACCGTGTTTCTCCCGCAGCCAGTCGCCGACGGGAAGGGCCACCGCCCACGCGGTGGTCCAGTCACCGCCGTCAAGGGCGTCGGCGAGGTGGGCCTCCAGAGGCCTGTGGAGCTCCTCCAGCTCGGCGGGGTCCTCCGTCAGCGCCAGCAGCCGGGTGAGGACCAGCAGATGGGTGAGCCGACCGCGTGCGTTGTGCCGGGTCTCCCGCTCCAGGGCCCGGTGGTAGTGCGCGCGGGCGGTCGCGGGCTCGCCCTCCTCGCGCGCGATGTCCCCGAGCGCGATCTCCGCGTTCGCCGCGCCGAGCCACTGCCGGGGGGAGGCCTCGGCCAGGCTCAGCTCCAGCTGGTGGCGTGCCGCCGCGTACTGCTTGTCCTGCAGGAGCTCGACGGCGTAGTGGTGCCGTAGCGGGGCCAGCATCGGGGACGCCTCCCGCTCGCCGGCCGCGAGGCACTCCCGCAGCACCCGCTGGGCCTCCCGGGTCCTGCCGCGCAGCGTCAGGACGTGGGCCAGCTCGGAGTGCGCGATGAACCAGTCCTGCCGTTCGTGGCGCCGCTCCGCGAAGGCGATGACCCGCCGCAGGACCTCGGCGGCCTCGGCGTACGCCCCCCTCTCCTGGTAGGCGCGGGCCACCAGGGACAGTACGTCCCCCTCGCACGGGGCCAGTTCGGGACGGGTGTTGACCAGCTCCATCGCCTCGGCGAGCACCGGAAGCGACTCCCGCACCCGCCCGGAGTTCTGCAGGTCGTGGGCGTACTGGAGGCGCATGCTGAACAGTTCGGCAGGTGGTACGCCGGTCAGGTCCGCGGCGGCCGCGAGCGCACGGGCCTCGACGCGCAGGCACTCGTCGAGCCGGCGCGTGCTGCGCAGAACGAAGGCCAGCGCGCTGGAGGCCGGGCTGAGGGAGCGGGAGCCGCCCTCGAAACCCTGCTGCGAGAAGGCACGGGTGGCATGGAACATCGCCCGCTCGAAGCGCCCCTGCCGGCACAGGAGCACGGCCCACTCGGCCCGGCCGATGATCCGGCTCTCGGCGTCGTCGGCCACCAGCCCCAGGACGCCGATCAAGGGGGCGTAGCCCTCGCGGCCGGCCCGGGGGTCGCCGACCAGGCGGTGCAGCGCGTCATGGACGGCATGCTCGGGGAGCAGCCGGCGGTGCCGGTCCAGCAGCCGGTACGCCGCGAGCAGGCCGGGCCGGGCGGCCGCCGCCCGCAGCAGCTCCAGGAAGCTGCCGGGTCCGTCCGCCGGCGGCGCGACGCGGGTGCTCGTGGCGGGCGGGTTTCCGGCGGTGGTGGTCCCGGCCGGTGCGTCCTCGCCGCGCGCGGTCCGGGGCGAGCGGGCCATGCCCTCGCACAGTTCGGCGATGTACTCGGAGAGTTCGGCCGCGCGGGGGCGGCCGATCTCCCGCTGCGTTTCGGCCAGCCACCTCAGGTGTCCGGCCAGTTCGATGAGGGAGTCCGCGCCGGAGATCCCGGCGATTTCCTTGATCACGTCCGGGAACGTGGCCATGGTGGACACCCGCAGCGCGGTCCCGAGCAGCCCGGAGTCGGGTCCGGGGGCCGTCACGAAACGCCCTCCAGCCGTGCGAGCAGCACTTCGGCCGACGCCCGTTCCTCACTGTCGCGGGCCCGTTCCGCGGCGATGAGCGCATGGCGGCGGGCGTCGTCGGCCGCGCCCCGTTCGTGGAAGTCCCCGGCGAGCCGTAGATGGTCGGTCACGGTCGTGTCCGGATCCGCCTCCAGCGCGATCGACAGCTCTCGCGCCGCCGTCAGGTCTCCCCGGTGCAGCACGGCGAGTGCGGTGGCCATCAGATAGGGGTGAGCGGTCCTGGACGTACGGCCGCGGCGGCGCAGGGTGGCCTCCAGCGCGTCGGCGACCTCCTCGGACGCGTCCGCGTTGGCCATCAGTTCGCCGAGCAGATGCCGCGACTCATGATGCGCCTCCAGCTCCGCGAGCCGCCGCTCGTCGAGCGACGGGCCGCGGGCCTCGCGCAGCACGGGGGAGTCGGGGGCGGCCTCCCGCAGCCGGCGCAGCGCCTGCCGCAATGCCTCGGGCGGACCGCAGCCCATCCGCGCCTCGGCGAGCGTCTCCAGCACGCGGACGCTGTGCGGGACCTGGGGAAGGTGCTTCTCCAGGACGGCCACGGCCCGCTGGAACGGCGGCAGGGCGTCGTCCAGTTCACCGAGGGAGATCAGCGCCCGCGCGTACAGCAGGACGGCCTCGGTGGAGGGTCCCCGGTCGGGGTCCGCCTGCTCGTCCATCTCCTCACCGGCGGCGATCCTGAGCTCCAGGAAGCGCCGCTCGACGCTCCTGTCGCCGCGCGTCCTCACCTCGCGCAGCCGGGCAACGAACTCCTCGAACTCCGGCCCTTCCTCCTCCATTCCGGCCTTCAGCCGCTGGGCCAGGCACCCCAGGATCACCGACTCGGCGAGCGCCAGGCGGCCCGCGCGTGCCGCCACCGTCGCCAGGTCCATCCGTATCGCGATCGAATCGAGGTGGGCCTGGCCCAGTTCGCCGAGCGTGGTGAGAGCCGCGAACGGCATCTCCGCCCGCAGATAGGCCAGCGCGAACAGATGCTTCTCGGCGCGCCCGCCCGTCGCGGCCTGCTCGGCGAAGTAGGTCAGCGCCCGGTCCCGGTCCGGAGCGCCGGGCGCGACGAGGGCGAGCAGAGCCGGGTGGCGGCCGGTGACCGCGCCGGGGTCGTACGGGACCCGCCAGTCGGCGCCCACACCGGAAGGATTCGACGAACTCGCCACACAGGCCCCCGTGTTCGGTCGTGGGATCTCCACGATTCCATGGTCAAGGGACGGTATGCCCGCTGTGGCACACGTCACACGTTACCCATGGTCAACTCTTGTTAGGCTGCCGCGAGTATTCACGGAACGTGAAAAATGGAACCGTCATTTGCACTTGGTCAGTTGTTAGCCCCCACGCAACACTGAATGAGGCTGAGAATGCTCGACGATGCTGTTTCGAAGAAGACCACGACGTTAGGCGAAGTCGGCTACGAGACAGTGGTCGACGCCTTACGCGCTCACTCCATGAACACTCCGGACCGTAGACTCTTCACGTTCCTCCCCGACGGCGAGGACGAGGAACCACCCCTCACCTTCTCCCAGCTCGATGCCAAGGCACGAGCCGTCGCCGAAACTCTCCGCGCGCAGGTCGAGCCGGGCTCCCGGGCGCTGCTGCTGTTCACTCCTGGTCAGGAATTCGTCGTCGCGTTCTTCGGATGCCTCTACGCGGGCGTCGTCGCCGTGCCCACATATCTGCCGCACCCCGCGCAGCGGGCGCGCGGGCTCCTCCGGCTGGCCGGCATCGCCGAGGATTCCCAGCCCGCCGCCGTGCTGACCACCTCCGCGATCCAGGCGTTCGTCGAACCGGCGGCGAGCTCGATCCCGGAGCTCCAGGAAGCGGCCTGGCTGGCCATCGACACGATTCCCGAGGCGAAGGGGGACGGCTGGTCGGCGCCGACGCCGGCGCCGGGGTCCGACACCGTCGCGTTCCTGCAGTACACGTCCGGCTCGACCGGGCAGCCGAAGGGTGTGATGGTCACCCACGGCAACCTCGCCCACAATATCGAGCTGATTCGCAGGTCGCTCGATCTCGACGAGTCGACCGTGAGCGTCGGATGGCTTCCCCCTTATCACGACATGGGGCTGATCTCGATGATCATCCTGCCTGCCATGATGGGAATCCATTCCGTACTGATGCCCTCCGTGGCCTTTTTGCAGAACCCGGTGCGGTGGCTGCGTGCGATCTCCACATATCGCGGCACACTTTCCGCGGCCCCCAACTTCGCATTCGATCTGTGCACGCGAAAAGTGACCGAGGAAGAGCGTGCGGAGCTGGACCTGTCGTCCTGGGCCGTCGCGACCAACGGTGCCGAACCGATCCGAGCGGAATCGATCGAGCAATTCTCCGACGCCTTCGCGTCGACGGGATTCCACCCGGACACCATCGTTCCGGTCTACGGGCTCGCCGAGGGCACGCTGTTGGTGACCGGGGCACCGACGAAACAGCCGAGGATCTTCCGCGCCTTCGACGGAAGCGCACTCGAGCGCAGCGGTATCGCGCGAGCCGTGCCGGAGGACAGCCCGGACGCACGCCTCCTCGTCGGCGTCGGCTTCAGCCAGGACCTGGACGTGGCCATCGTCGACCCGCGGGCGCGGACCCGGTGCCCCTCGGGACAGGTCGGAGAGATCTGGGTCGCCGGCAAGAGCGTCGCGGCCGGCTACTGGCAGCGCCCCGACCTCACCGAAGAGGCCTTCAGGGCAACGCTGAGCGACAGCGGCGAGGGCCCGTTCCTGCGCACGGGCGACCTCGGCTTCCAGACCGAGGACGGACTTTTCGTCTGCGGCCGCATCAAGGACGTCATCATCGTGGGCGGTCGCAACCACTACCCCCAGGACATCGAACGGAGCACGGAGCACGCGCACTCCGCGATCCGGCCCGGGTGCGTGGCCGCCTTCGCCGTGGAGACCGACGGGGAAGAGACCGTCGTGGTCGCGGCCGAACTGCGCCGGGAGACCGGTGACGGCAAGGACCCGGTCGATCGTGCGAGCGTCGCGAGCGCCGTACGGCGTGCGGTGATGCAGGAGCATCAGCTGGCCGTGCGAGACGTCGTCCTGCTGCCTGCCGGAGCCCTCCCCAAGACATCGAGCGGGAAGTTGCAGCGCGGGGAATCGCGAAAGGAATACCTCGCCGGCCGGTCTCCGTGGAACGGAAAAGACTGAACCGATGACGGCAGAGACGGAGAGGGAAGCAATGACGGGGGAAGCGATCTCCGAGGCCGACTCCGAGGCCGAGCTGGAGACCTGGTTGAGCCGGCGCATAGCCGAACTCGCCCGCATGGACGCGGGCGACACCATCTCGCCCCACGAACCGCTGGCGACGTACGGCCTGTCATCGGCCGACGCGGTCGCCCTGGCCGGTGAGATCGGCGCCCGCCTGGGCCGGAGGATCTCACCCACCATCGCCTACGACCACCCCACCCTCAGGGAACTCCTGGACCACCTCCAGGACAGGACGCCCGGGAAGAGCGCCGCCACGCCGCGTCGAGCCGCCCCGGAACACGCCCACAACGAACCGATCGCGATCATCGGCATGGGGTGCAGGTTTCCCGGAGCCGACGGCCCGGACGCGTTCTGGGAACTGCTCGAACAGGGCGTGGACGCCATCGGCACCGTCCCCGACGACAGGTTCGCGCGATGGAACCGCGGGAACAGCGGCACGGCCCGTGCGGGGCTCGGCGGCTTCCTCAACGACATCGGCGGCCTGGACCTCGACTTCTTCGGCATCAGCGAGCACGAGGCCGCCAAGATCGATCCGCAGCAGCGGCTCATCCTGGAGGTCGCCTGGGAGGCCATCGAGGACGCGGGGATCGATCCGTACAGCCTCGCGGGTTCGCCCACGGGGGTCTACGTCGGCATCTCCACCTCGGACTACCGGAGCGTCCTGACCGACTCGCCCACGATCGACGCGTACTCGCTGCTGGGCGGCGCGTCCAGCGTCGCCGCCAACCGGCTGTCCTACCTGCTCGACCTGCGCGGGCCGAGCCTGTCGATCGACACGGCCTGTTCCTCCTCCCTGGTCGCCGTCCACCTCGCGTGCGACGCGATACGGCGGGGGGAGTGCGGCGTCGCCGTCGTCGGCGGCGTGAACGTGATCCTCACCCCGTCGATCACCGAGGCGTTCGACAACTCCGGCGTCATGGCGCCCGACGGGCGCTGCAAGACCTTCTCCGCACAGGCCGACGGCTACGTACGCAGCGAAGGCGCGGGCGTCGTCGTGCTGAAACCGCTCAGCGAAGCACTGCGCGACGGCGACCGTGTCTCGGCGGTGATCCGCGGCTCGGCCGTGACGCAGGACGGGCGGACCAACGGGCTGCTGGCGCCGAGCCGGCAGGCCCAGGAAGAGGTCGTACGGCTCGCGCTCGAACACGCGGGCGTCGATCCGTGGGAGGTCGACTACGTCGAGGCCCACGGCACGGGGACGGCCATCGGCGACCAGATCGAAGCCGCCGCCCTCGGCAGCGCCCTGAGCAAGGGACGCTCCGACGACCGGCCGTGCGCGATCGGCTCGGTGAAGACGAACGTCGGGCACCTGGAAGCGGCGGCGGGCATCGCCGGCCTCATCAAGCTGGCCCTGTGCTTCGAACGAAAGGCCCTGCCGCCGTCCCTGCACTGCGCGGAGCCGAACCCGGACATCGATTTCGACGGACTCGGACTGCGCGTGCAGTCCTCGCTGAAGCCGTGGGAACCCGCGCCGGAAGCCGGCGTCGCCGGAGTGAGCTCCTTCGGCTTCGGCGGCACCAACGCCCATGCCCTCCTCGGCCCCGCACCACAGCCGGAGAGCGCCGAGGGCAGAGAACATCCCGTACAGGTCCTGGCCCTGTCCGCCGGCACGGAGGAAGCCCTGCGCACCCAGGCCGCGCGCTACGCGACCTGGGCCGAAGACCTCACCGCCGACACGCTGCGGCACGGTTCCGCCGCGACGACGCTGCTGCGGGGGCGCGGCGGGCCCCGGGGGCGTGCCGTCCGCGCCGCGTTCACCTTCGCGGACAAGGACGAGCTGCTCTCCCGCCTGCGGGGGCCGTTCGCGGCCGGAAGCCCGGCGCCGGACGACGCGGGCGTCGTCTTCGTGTTCCCGGGACAAGGGGCCCAGTGGATCGGGATGGGCCGGGCCCTCCTCGACACGGAACCCGCCTTCGACCTCGCCATCTCGCGCTGCGAGCAGGCATTCGCCCCGTACGTCTCCTGGTCGCTGCGCCAGGTCCTGACCCAGGAGGACAGCGCCCCCCTGCTGGAGCGGATCGACGTCGTCCAGCCGGCGATCTTCGCGATGCAGGTCGGCCTCGCGGCGGTCTTCCGGTCCTGGGGCGTACGGCCCGCCGGTGTCATCGGACACAGCATGGGCGAAGTGGCGGCGGCCCACGTCTCGGGCGCGCTGCGCCTGGAGGACGCGGCGCGGGTCATCTGCCGCCGCAGCGCACTGATGATGCGGCACCGGGGCCAGGGCGCCATGGCGCTCGTCTCGCTCCCGGTGGCACGGGTGCGGCAGTTCCTGGAGCCGTACGGGGACCGCCTGTCGCTGGCCGCGCACAACGGGCCCGGCACGACGGTCGTGTCCGGGGAGACCGGGGCCGTCGACGAGTTCATCGCCGCCATGGACGCCAGGGACGTCTTCTGCCGCCGGGTCAAGGTGGACGTGGCCTCGCACTGCGCCCTGCTGGAGGACCTCCGGGATGATCTCCTCGCGGAGTTCGCCGGACTGTCGCCCCGGCGTGCGACCGTTCCCTTCTACTCGTCCCTCGCCGGTCAGCGCTTCGACACGAACGCGCTGACCGCGGACTACTGGTGGCTCAACCTGCGCGAGCCCGTCCTCTTCGCGGACGCGGTGCGCGACGCGGGAGCGGCAGGCCACCGCGTGTTCCTGGAGCTGAGCCCGCACCCCTTGCTGTCCGTCTCGGTGACGGAGTGCCTGGAGGACGCCGGCCATGCCGGAGCCGCCGTACCGGCGATGCGACGCGGGGAGGACCAATCCCCCTACGAGTCGGTCGCCGCGCTCTTCGAGGCGGGCTGCGACATCGACTGGCACAAGTTCTACGGGGGCCGGCCCCGGTCCGGGGCGCGGCTGCCCTCGTACGCCTGGCAGCGCCAGGTGCGCTGGGTCGAGCCGCCGAGCCGGCGGGCCGAAGGGCTGCTGGTCACCGGTGCGCTGCCGGTCATCCGTGATCACCGCGTGCAGGAGCGGGCGATCGCACCGGCCGCGTGGATGCTCGACGCCGCGCTCCGGGAGCTGAACCCCGGGCAGGTGAGCCGGTACGGGCTCACCGACGTCCTGGTCACCAACCCGCTGGCGGTCGCCGACGGCGAGTCCCGCCACGTGCGGGTCTCCCGGCGCGCCCGCTCGGGGGACGAGCCGGTCCTGTCCGTCGAGAGCCGAGCGGCGGACGACCCGGGCGCCGTGTGGGAGGAACACGTCTCCGCGGTGTGGTCGAGCACGCGGCCGGCCCCGCCCGCCGCCGACCTGTCCGAGATCCGCCGACGGTGCGCCGAGCAGGTCGGGTCCGAGACCCTGTACGAGCACCTGGCGGCTTCGGGCCTCAGCTACGGATCCAGCATGCGCATGGTGACCGAGATCCGGCTGGGCGAGAAGGAGGTGCTCACGAGGCTCGCCACGCCCTCCGACCAGACCCGTGGCCACTGGCTGCCCGCGGACGCCGTCGACGGGGCGATGCAGTCGATCGCCGCGCTCTCCTTCGGCGTCGGCGCCGAAGGCACCTTCGTGGGATTCGGCTACCAGCGCGTCGACGTCTTCGCGAAGTGGTCCGGTCCGGCGTTCGCCCATGTGCGCCTTCGGGGCGAACTGGAAGAGAAGGCGGACAGCTTCGACTGCGACGTGGCGATCCTCGACGCCGACGGGCGGGTGCTCGCGCAGTTCACGTGTGTGTCGCTCAAGCGCATGCGCGACCGGCACGCCATGCGGTTCTTCGCCGTGGAGCACAGGCCGCGGCCCCGGCCCTCCGAGGCCGCCGAGCGCCCCGGCCCCGTGGTGATCCTCACCGGCGACGCCGAGAAGTGCGCGGCTCTGGTGGAGGAGCTGCGGGGGGCGGGCACCACCTGCACCGTCACTCCGATGCCCGAGGGCGAGGACACCGAGGCGTTCCTCCGGTCACAGCCGACGGACGCGCGGCTGCTCTGCGTCGAGCCGGACCGCGAGGCGTTCCTCTCCCTCCTGCGGTACGCCGCACAGAGCCAGTCGGCCGCGCGCCGTGAGCTCGCGCTGGTGAGCAGCGATGTCACGCTGCCACCGCTGCTGCGCGCGCTCGAGCAGGAGACCGTGGGCTGGTCGGGCCGGGCGATCCAGATCGACGCCGGGGAACTCCCGACGCGTGAGCTCGCGCGCGACATCGCCGCGGAGCTCGCGCTGCCGGCGGGCGCGTTCCTCGTCCGCTACCGGCACGGGGAACGTACGCTCCCGTCTCTCACCCCGGTGGACACCGGAGCCGGTCCGGTGGATCTCAGGCCGGGCGGCGTCTACTGGATCACGGGCGGGCAGGGCGGCCTGGGATCGACGCTGGCGCTGACCCTCGCCGAGGAAGCGGGCGCACGCGTGGTGATCACCGGGCGTCGCGAGCAGGTCGACGCGGACCTTCAGGACGCGGTCGAAGCCGCCGGCGGGCGGTTGCTGTACCTCCAGGCCGACGTGACCGACGAGGCCGCCATGCGGCGGGCCCTGGGCGAGACGCTCCGTCAGTTCGGCGCCCTGCACGGCGTGATCCACACCGCGGGCATCCTCGACGACGCCCTGATCCAGTCGACGTCGTCCGACCGCATGCACGCGATCATGCGGCCGAAGGAGCGTGGTGCCCAGCTCCTCATCGACACCGTGGCCTCGGAGGACCTCGACTTCATCGTCCTGTTCTCCTCCCTGGCGAGCCTGTTCGTCACGCCGGGACAGGGGGCCTACGCGGCGGCCAACGCGGCGCTGGACGCCATGACGGGCACCGGACGCAGCCGGCGCACGCCCGTACGCTCCCTCAACTGGGGCCCCTGGGCGGAGCTCGGAATGGTCGCCGACGCCAAGTACCAGCGCCAGCTGCTCGAACGAGGCCTGCACCCGATCACCCCGCAGGACGGCGCCCGCGCGTTCCTGGACGCCCTGGCGAGCTCCCACCATCAGCTCGCCGTCCTGGACGTCCGCGACGACGTCGCGGACGAACTGGTCGCCGGCTTCAACCGCGGGCACGCGGCCCTCGCTTCCGGGAACCAACCCCGCACCCGGACCGCCCGGTCGGAAGGCGACGGAAGCTCGGCCGCCGACTTCGTCCGGGCCGAGCTGGCACGCGCCCTGCGCCGCTCCCCGGACGAGATCGACACCTCGGTGCGCTTCGACCGCCTGGGCGTCGACTCGCTGCTCTCCGTCTCGGTCACCCGCAGGATCGGCGCCCACTTCGGGCTCGAACTCCCGGCGACGTTCATGTTCAGCCACCAGACGGTGGACGCCGTCGGGCTCTACCTGGACGGCGTGCTCGGGACGGAAGAGGCCACGGAGACGGAAGCGTCGCAGCCCGAGGCACTGCCGCAGAGCGCTCAGGAAGTCACCCTGGACGCGGCGGAGCGCCACAGCAGCGTCCCCGGCTACACCATCGCCGCCTCCCCGTCCGGGCTCGACATGCGCCTGACGGACGTCCCCGTGCGCAAGCCCGGCCCGGACGAGGTGGTCATCGACGTCCACGCCGTCGGGGTCAACTTCATCGACGTACTGGCGTCCACCGGGTTCCACCCGTTCCTGTCGAACCCGCCGTTCGTCCCCGGCCACGAGGTGGCCGGCGTCGTCCACGCGGTGGGCGACGCGGTCGAGCACCTCAGGCCCGGCGACCCCGTCATCGCGCTCACCCAGCAAGGAGGCTATGCGGCCCGGGTGACCACGGAGTCCTTCACGGTCACCCCGCTGCCCCGGGGCCTCTCCTTCACGGACGCGGTGTCCATGCTGATCAGCGGCCTTACCGCGATCGCCTGCCTGGAGCGCCAGGCGCGCGTGAACCAGGGCGACCGGGTACTCGTCCAGGCGGCGGCCGGCGCGACCGGGACGGCGTGCGTACAGCTGGCACTGCACCATGGCGCCACCGTGTTCGGGACCGCCGGTACGGAAGCCAAGCTGGAGCACCTGAGGGCGCTCGGGGTCCAGCACCCCATCAACTACGAGCAGACCGACTTCGCCGACGCCGTACGGGAACTCGGCTCAGGCCAAGGGCTCGACCTCGTCGTCGATTCCCTCTCCGGCGACGCCGTGGCCAAGGGGCTGGAACTGCTCAGGCCCGGGGGCCGCTTCGTCGAGATCGGAGCCGCGGGAGTGCTCGATCTGGCCGTCGACGGCCGGGACCTGTTCATGAGCAGCCGCTCGTTCTGCACGGTGAACGTCGGAGCCCTGGCACGTGACCCGGCCGGCCTGCGGCCCATGATGGAACGGCTCGTCGAGCTGATCGACACGGGCGTGTTCCGTCCGGCCGTGGGCGGGGTCTTCGACTTCGAGGACGCCCCACGGGCGATCACACAGCTGCGCAACCGGGCCAACATCGGCAAGTTCGTCATCAGCGTCTCAGAGCGTTCTTAGGATCATCGTGGAAGAATCGAACAGCCGACCGGAATGGAAGCGGATCTACCGCACGTTCGCCGAGGAGGTCATGGCGCCGCACGTGCGCCATTTCGACCAGGAGCGGGCCTTCCCCACCCCGATCCACGAAAAGGCGGCGGCCGAGGGAATCCTCAACGCCGCCTTCCCCGAGGAGCTGGGCGGCGCCGGTCTCTCCTACACGGACTTCACCGAGGGTGTCTCCGAGCTCTCGGCGGTCTGCCCGGGGATGACCTGGACGCTGGTGTTCAACCGCGGCGCCCTGCACCCCGTGGTCGCCGCCGGAACCCCGGAGCAGAAGGACCTCTTCGTCACGCAGCTGCTCAAACGGAACGGCTACGGCGCGCTCGGGCTCACCGAGCCCGAGAACGGCTCCAATCTCCTGGCGGCCACGACACGTGCCGTGAAGACGGACTCCGGCTGGCTGCTCAACGGAGCCAAGTGCATGTCAGGGAACGGCACGGTCGCCGACGTGTTCATCGTGCTGGCCAACACGGTGGTGGACTCACGCAAACGCGGTCTGTCGTTCTTCGCCGTACCGCGCGACGCCCCGGGCGTGACCGTCAGCGACGACATCGAGAAGGCGGCCTTCCGCTGCCTGCCCACCCCCTCGGTCACCTTCCAGGACGTGGCCCTCGAGCCGGTCAACCTGATCGGCCGGGCCGGCGACGGCGAGGCGCTGCTGAACGACCTGCTCGCCACGATCCGGATCGGCGGGGCCGCGTGCGGAACGGGCATGGTGGCCGCCATGCTCCGGGACGCCCTGACCTGGGCCGGCGAGCGCCGCGTGTATCCGGACGACCGCCTGGACACCCTGAGCCACGTACAGCTGACGCTCGGGCGGCTGTACGTCGAGCTTGTCGCGGCCCGCAAGCTCGTCAAGGAAGCCACCGGCCTGGCCGACCAGGGGCTGCCGTTCGGGAAGGAGAGCGCCATGGCGAAGTACGCCGCCACGGAGCTCGCCGTCCGCGCCTCGAACGAGATACTGCAGCTGTACGGATGGCGGGGGATCGCCGCCGACTACGGGGTCGAGAAGCGCTGGCGGGACGCCCGCGCCCTCACGATCTTCGAAGGGTCGAGCGAGATCCAGCTGCTGAACGTGTTCCGCGAGATGCGCAGGATGGCCATGAGCGAGGAGGGGCTCTGATTCCGTCCACCGACGTGACCACGCAGACGGTACGGGCAGCCGACGGCACCACGGCCGAGGTCCAGCTCCGGCGAAGACATGACGACCCGTCGGCCCCCGTACTGATCTGCATGCCCGCCATGGGCACCAGGGCCGCCGTCTACACGCCGTTGGCGGACGCCCTCCTCCGGGCGGGCTTCCAGGTGGTCGTCGGTGAACTGAGGGGGCAGGGCACGAGCTCCGTGCGGGTCCGGCGCGGAGTGCGGTACGGCTACCACGAGATCGTGACGTACGACTACCCCGCCCTGTTCCGCGCGGTCGAAGCCGCCTTCCCGGAGGCACCGCGCTACCTCCTGGGGCACAGCCTCGGGGGGCAGCTCGGCGCGCTCTACCTGAGCCGGGAGCCGCACATGGCCGCCGGGGCGATCCTGGTCGGCGCCCCGTCCTGCCACTACCGCGGCTGGCCCTTCCCGAGGAACCTTGGCATGCTCGCGGGATTCCACCTCGCGGCCGCCGTCGCCTCGGTGCTCGGCCATTTCCCCGGCAGGCGCGTGGGCGTGCTGGGCAACGATTCGGCGCAGATCATCCACGACATGGCCACGCAGGTCCGCACGGGCCGGTACCGGGTGCCGTCGTCGGACGTCGACTTCGAAGCCCTGCTGGCGACGATGCCCCTGCCGGTGCTGGCCGTGACCATCGAGGGGGACAACATGGCCCCGCCCGGAGGGGTTCGAGGGCTCTGCGACAAGCTCAGGAGCGCGGAGGTGACGCACTGGGACCTCGTGCTCGACGCCGGTGCGCACCGGAGCCGGCACTACGGCTGGATCCGTGACAACGCCTCACTCGTCGACCGGGTGCGGACGTTCGTGGCCTCGTAACTCGTCGACAGAGTACGGACGTTCGTGGCCTCGTACTCCTGAGTCAGCTCACCGGGAGCGCGTAGAAGGCCCGGCCGCGCTGGACGACCACCGTCGTCCGGCCGGCCGGCAGGGTCCGGTACGGATCGGCGGTGTCCTCGGCCCCTCCCGCGTCCTGGAACTTCCACAGCCGCCGCCCGTCGCCGGTGCCGAACGCCGTGACCTGCGTGCCGTCCGCAGCGAGCAGCGTGCGCCCGCTCGTCGTGACCGTCAGCTCGGGGGTGAGCGTGGTGGCCGGCGCCTGGGTCGAGCGCTTCCAGCGGAACGCGCCGGAGGCGGCGTCGAGCGCGAGCACCGTCTGGGAGGGGCCCGCCGCGTACAGCGCGGTGCCGTGCCGCAGGGGCCGCCCGAGGGGGAGCGTCGTCCCGCCCGGCTGCCGCCAGATCCGGCCGCTCGCCCCGTGCGCCTCCAGTACGCCGCCGAGCGCCGCGAACACCCGGCCTTCCGCGTCCCCGGCCGCCGGGGTGGCCGGGGCGACCGCCGGGATGTACCGCACCCAAAGCGCCTTCCCGGTCGCCCGGTCGAACCCGTTGAAGCGCGCCAGCCCCCTGTCCGCCATGTCCTGGCGTCGCAGCACGACCTCGGTGGGCCGGACGGCGATGAGCTCGTACGCGGCCGCGCGCGGGGCGACGGCGCTCGGGACGAGGGAGCGCCACAGCTCCTTGCGCCGTACGGTGTCGTACGCGACGACGTAGGTCCTGGCCGCCTTCTTGGCGACGGGCGCCGACTCGACGCCGGTGAACCACACCACCTGGCCGGACTGCCCGGCGACCCCCGCCACCGACAGGCCCTGCGCGCCCGGGGCCCGGTGCACGACCTTCCCGTCGGCCGCCGACAGCCACAGGAAGCCGTCCGCGCCCACGACGAACACCAGGCCGGTACCGGCGACGAGCGCCTGCCGTGTCGAGGCGGCGGCCTTCTGCTCCCACGCGCGCCGGCCGGTCCGCAGATCCACGGCCGACGTACCGGCGGCGCCGGTCAGCACGAGCAGCCGCTCCCCGTGGACGGCGACGGCCGACGCCGCCGCCGGATGCTCGTACCTCCACTTCGCGGCGGGCGGTACGCCCGGCACGGCGGCCGGCCGGGGTACCGGCTTCGGCTTCGCCGGGGGCGTCGCCTCGTCGCCCGATACCGCGGCCACGACACCGCCACCGACGAGGAGCCCGGCGGCCCCGGCGGCGATCCCGGTGAGCAGCGTCCTGCGCTCGAACCGGCCGCCCGCCGGGGCGGACGGGGCCGACGCGGCCGGCGGGGCGGCGGGAGGCGCCGCGACCGGGGGCAGCGGCGCGCGGGGCCCCGGGAGGGTCAACTGGGTGGTCGCCCGGTCGCCGCCCTCCCGCAGGGCCCCCCGCAGTCGTGCGATACGCGTCGTGCGGGTGTCCCCCACACCACCGGCGGGCAGCGCCCCGAGCTGCGCGGTCGGCCGGTCGCCGCCCGCGAGGGCCGGGGGAGCGGCGGGCGCTTCCGCGCTTGCGCCGGGCGCGGTGGGCGTGGTGGGCGCGTGTGCGGTGCGGGCCTCCGCGTGCGGCGGAACCACACCCTGCGCGCCCTGGGGCGCCGCCCCGCCGCCGCCCGGGGCCATGGGCGCCGCGTCCCCGGCTCGCGCGGCCGGATCCAGTGCCACGGGGCCCGTATCCGGCACCGCACCGACGGGCGCCGTCCCCGCGTCCCGGGCCGCCGCCCCCGCGGGCACCGCGTCCTCGGTGCGCGTCGACGGTTCTTCTGTCTCCGGGCCCGCGTCCGGTACCGGACCGGCGGTCGCGGTGTCCGCGGGCGCCGGAGTCACGCCCCCCGCGTCCTTGGGCATGGTCCCGGTGTCCTCCGGGTCCCCGCCCCGGACCGGCGGCGTCATCGGGGACACAACGGGCGCCGTCCCCGTCAACGCCCCCTCCACCGCCGTCTCCTGGGCCGTCACCGCAGTGATCAGCGCGGCCGGGAGCCAGCCGTCGCGGGCCAGGGCCGCCGCGCCCTCCAGGGCCAGGTCCGCCGCCACCGTGCCCGCCGAGGGGCGTTCGGCGGGGGACTTGGCCAGACAGCGGGCCACCAGGGCGCGCAATTCCTCGGGGACGGAGTCGAGTTCGGGCTCCGCGTGGGCGATCGCCGCGCCGTCGCCGAGCGGCGTCGTGCCCGTCGCCGCGTACGCCAGCAGCAGTCCGAGGACGAACAGGTCGGACGCCGGGCCCGGCTTCTCGCCCGCGAGCTGCTCCGGGGTGAGGTAGCCGAGCCGTACCGACAACTGCCCGTCCGGACCGGCCTGGGCGGACGCCGCCGCGCCCAGCGCGCCGTACGCCGTCAGCCGCGGCCCGTCGGCCGCGAGCACGACGGTGTCGGGCGTGAGCCCGTGCAGCACCGACCCGGTCGCGTGCACCCGGGACAGCGTCTCGGCCAGGCCCGCACCCAGTATCCGCACCGTGCGCTCCGGCAGCGGGCCGGTCAGCGCGATCGCCTCGGACAGCGTGAGCGAGGGGAGATAGGGGTACGCGGTCCACAGCTCGCCGCCGTCCGCGTCCGCCCGGGAGGCGAGCGGGGCCTCCACCCAGCCGCCGGCCAGCCGCTCGGCGGTGCGGTCCTCCTGCTGGAAACGCCGCCGGAACGCGGGCAGCGCCGCCAGTTCGGCCCGGGGCACGATGACGACGACGGCGGCGCCGTCCGCGTCGCGGGCCAGGTACCGTACGGAACTCGCCGTCTCCCGCAGCCGCGCCAGCGTCGTGTACGGCCCGATCTCGCGAGGGTCGTCCTGCTGAAGCGGCCCCATGAGTCCCCCTAGGTCTTCCCCGGTCACGGTCGACAGACGAACGATCTTATGGGGAGCCCTTCCGCTTCGACCAGGGCCACCGGATCTGGCGGCGCTCCCGGCCGTCCGGGACGTACTCGTACTTCCAGCCGCGCGGCAGCCCGAGCCGCTTGGTGTGCCCGGACGGGACGCGGCGGTACGCGTACACGGTGGGCGGTCCGCCGTCGGCGTCCGGCACCGGTACCTCGTACCACTGCGGGGGATTGCCGGTGGGGCCGACGAGCACGGGCAGGGTCCGCCCGTCCAGGGGGCCGCCGACGAACGGGGTGTTCTCGCTTCTCACCCGTCCAGTGTCACAGCAGGTGCCCGGCGTCGCCCACGACGGGGACCACCCGGCGGGCGAGCGTCCCGACCGGCCCCGCAGCGGTCTCCAGGGCCAGCAGGCTCCTGACGACCCCCGCCGTCTCCCGGTCCGTGGCCGCCGTCGCCGCCAGCAGGGCGACGAGGTGGTCGACGAGCCAGTCCCGAAGCTCGCCCGCGGCCGGCCGCTTCTCCTCGTCCAGCCAGATCAGCGAGGCCGCCTCGACGGCGGCGATCCAGGTGCGCACCATCATGCGCAGCCGCGCGCCCGGTTCCGGGAGGCCGAGGTGGACCAGGATCTGCTCGGCCGCGGCGCGCCGCACCTCGTCGACGATCGCGGTGGTACGGGACGTCTCGGCGACGCTCCCGCCGCGCATGAGCGCGCTGAACCCGGCGTCGTGCTCGTCGACGAAGGCGAGGTAGCGGTCCAGGACCCGGCCGAGGCGCTCGGTCGGCGGGCCGGACGGCGGCTCGGCGAAGCACAGCACGAGCGCGTCGGCGGAGCTGCGCAGGGCGGCCTCGTACAACTGCGGCTTCCCGCCGGGGAAGTACCGGTACACGAGCGGCCGCGAGACCCCGGCGGCCTCGGCCACATCGTCCAGCGACACGTCCTCGGGGGCCCGGTGCGCGAACAGCGTGAGGGCGGAGCGGAGCAGCTGGCCGCGGCGCTCCTCGACGCTGAGGCGCCGGTAGGCGCGGTTCGTTGCGGGGACAGTCGAGGTCATGCCCCGCAGCGTAACCGCCTCACGCGAGCAGCCCGGAGCTCTTCCACAGCCTGCGCCCGGGGCCCCTCAGCACGCCGATGTCGTCCAGGAAGTCCGTCAGCCGCCTCGCGCCCGACTGCATCACCTCCCGCCGGTGGCCGCTCGCCCGCACCTGGGCCACCGCCTCCCTCCGGTCCAGGCCGACGTTCTCGTACACCCGGGGGTTCACGAAGCAGACGGAGAAGACCCGCGCCGCCTCGCCGCAGCTGATCCGGGTGAACTCCTGTTCCCACCGGGGCGCGGTCACCATCTGGCGGCGCAGTTCCTCCCGCGCGTACCGCACATGGCGTGCCTCCTCCACCACGTGGATCCGCGTCACGCCGCGCACCAGGCTCTGGACGCGCTCGTCCGGGAACGTGAGGCGCTGCATCCAGTCGAGGATCTCCTCGCCGAGCAGTGTGGCGGCGAAGGAACCGGGCGTGGTCGACACGGTCTTCAGGACGCGCGCCAGGTTGTGGTAGAGCCGCGGTACGGGGTAGGTGGGCGCGCCGCCCTTCTGGATCATCTTCGCGAACATCATCGAGTGGCGGCACTCGTCCGCTATCTCGGTGAGCGCGTAGCGCACATGATTGCTGGTCACCGACTTGTCGTAGATGTGCCGGACCAGCAGCTGCATCAGGATGATCTCGAACCAGATCCCCAGCGACGCGAGCGACGCGGCCTCGTGCCGCGCCAGGTCCATCCGCTGCTCCTCGGACATCTTGCGCCACAGCGGGGTGTCGTACAGGGAGACCAGTTCCGGCGGCCAGAACCACTTGCCCTCCTCGACCGGGGCCTCCCAGTCGAGTTCCTTGTCCGGGTCGAAGGAGTGCTTGGCGGAGGACTCGAGCAGGCGTGCGGCGACCTGTTCGCGGTCCCGCAGTGGGCCGAGGGCGTCGCTGAGGACGGTCAGGTCGCGTTCGGTCACAGTCGTCATGGCCTTATGAGACTGCGTGTCAGTAAGCTCGTCAATCCCCCGCGCGTCACTTGTTGACTCAACGTCTAGCAGCGAGTACATCTGCTGAAAGGTCGTCAGTTGAGCTCGTCACCCGATTGAGCCGAAGGAAACGCCCGTGCCGACACGTGACCTCTACACCCACACCCCCGACGATCCCATCTGGTCCGTCCCCGCCTCCGGCGCGGCCCGGTTCAGCTGGGACTACGACGAAGGCCGCGACCGCCTGCTCGCCCTCTACCAGAAGGGCAAGGACAAGCAGTGGGACGGTGCCAAGCGGATCGACTGGGACCTGGAGGTGGACCCGTGCGACGCGCTCGGCACGCCTGACGAGGCCCTCAGCCTCTACGGCACCCGTCACTGGGCCAAGATGACCGAGAAGGACAAGGGCGAGCTGCGCCGGCACTTCTCCTCCTGGCAGTTCAGCCAGTTCCTGCACGGCGAGCAGGGCGCGATGGTGTGCGCGGCGCGGATCGTCGAATCGGTCCCCGACCTCGACGCGAAGTTCTACTCCGCCACCCAGACCATGGACGAGGCCCGGCACGCCGAGATCTTCGCCCGCTTCCTGCACGAGAAGGTCGGGATGCTCTACCCGATCAACGACAGCCTCCAGGGCCTGCTCGGCGACACCCTGCGCGACTCCCGCTGGGACATGCCCTACCTCGGCATGCAGGTGCTCATCGAGGGCCTCGCGCTGGCCGCCTTCGGGATGATCCGCGACACGACGCCCAAGCCGCTGCCCCGGCAGATCCTCGCGTACGTCATGCAGGACGAGGCCCGGCACGTGGCCTTCGGGCGGATGGCGCTGCGCGACTACTACAAGCAGCTCACGGACGCGGAACTGCGCGAGCGCGAGGAATTCGTCATCGAGGGCTGCTACCTGATGCGCGACCGCATCCGTGGCATGGAGGTGCTGGAGAACTTCGGCATCCCGCGGCAGGAGGCCCACGAGTACCTGGAGAAGTCCGAGTTCCTCCACCTCTTCAGGAAGCTCCTGTTCAGCCGCATCGTGCCGTGCGTGAAGGACATCGGCCTGTGGGGCCGGCGGCTTCAGCAGGCATACGTCGACATGGGTGTCCTCGAACTCGGCGACGCGGATCTGGATCTCCTGATGAGCCAGGACGAGGAGGTCGCCGAACAGCTCGACCACGAGCGTTTCGCGGCGGAGGAGGAGCGGCGGGCGGCGGAGGTCGAGGAGGCGATCGCGCAGGGCGGGAACTGAGCGCCGCGGAGGGGTGCCGCCCGTTCGGCTGGTGATCACTCGTTCGGAGGATGCTCCCGGGATTCCGCTGGGTACGCTGGTTCTGCCAGGCAGACTCCGTCGCATGGGAGCAAGCATGAGCGCCGCACGCGAGTACGGGCTGGACGACGAGTACGCATGGCCGCGCCCGCCCGCCGGTGGTTGGACGGCGGACGACCTCGACGAGCTTCCGAATCTCCCTCCGCATACGGAGCTGATCGACGGGAGCCTCGTCTTCGTGAGTCCGCAGACAACCTTTCACATGCGCACAGTCCGTCTGTTGGACACATCTCTGTTCGACCGGGCGCCGGACGAGTTCGACGTGTACCGGGAGTTCACCGTCACGCTCGGAGACCGCAACCGCCTGGAGCCGGACGTCCTGGTGACCCGCGCCGGTGCCGACACCGGCCCCAAGCGGACCCGGCTTCTGCCTGAGGACGTCATCCTGGTCGTCGAGGTCGTCTCCGAGGAATCCGTGGAACGCGACCGGGACGCGAAGCCTCGCAAGTACGCTCAGGCAGGCATCCGGCACTTCTGGCGAGTGGAGGAGAGCGACGGCCTGCCCGTCGTGTACGTCTACGAGCTCGACCCGGCGACCAGGTCGTACGCCCCGACCGGCATCTTCCACAAGCAGCTCAAGCTCGACCGCCCCTTCCCCATCGACATCGACCTGACCGCGATCGACCGGCGCGGGCCGCAGGCCTGATCCTGCCCTGGAAACCGGGTGGACCGGACCGGCGCCCACATCCTGGTGGCGTCAGTCCCGCAGCGCCGCCACCATCACCGCCCGCGCGATCGGCGCCGCGTCCCCGCCGCCGCTGATCTCCGCCCGGTTCGCCTCCGCGTCCTCCACGACCACCGCCACCGCCACCTCGGCCCGCCCCGCGTCGCGTGCCTGCGCCCAGGCGATGAACCAGGCGTACGGAGTGCCGGTGTTGCCGACGCCGTGCTGCGCGGTGCCGGTCTTCCCGCCCACCACCACGCCCTTGATCGCGGCCCGCCGCCCCGTGCCCTTCTCCACCGCCGCGATCATCATCCGCCGCAGGTCCAGCGCGGTGGCGGGATTCACCGCCCGCCGGTACGACCGCCCGGACGTCTGCCGCACGAGATCGCCGTCCCACGTCGTGGTCCGGTCCACCAGATAGGGGTATGCCAGCTCCCCGCCGTTGGCGACGGCCGCCGCCACCATCGCCATCTGAAGAGGGGTCGCCGCCGTGTCGAACTGGCCGATGGACGACAGCGCCAGCTGGTCCACGCTCATCCGCCGGTCGAAATTCGAGGGCGCCACCCAGGCCGGGATCCGCAGCGCGTCGTCGTTGAAGCCGAACCTCTCGGCCGTCTCCACCATCCGTGCCCGCCCCACCTTCACCCCCAGGTTCGCCATCACGGTGTTGCAGGAGAATCTGACGGCGTACACGAGCGAGGCATTCTTGCAGCCCTTCACCGGGTTGGGGAGCCTCGTGCGGGTGCCCGGCAGCACATAGGGGTCGGGCGTGTCCGTGCGGGCGTCGGGATCGGTGACGACGCGCGCCTCCAGCGCGGCGGCCGCCGTCACGATCTTGAAGGCGGAACCGGGCGGATAGGTCTGCCGGATGGCCCGGTTGAGCATCGGCCGGCTCGCCGCCCCGCCCAGCCGCTTCCAGGCGGCGGTGACGGACGGGTCGTTCCCGGAGAGCAGCCCGGGGTCGTACGACGGGCTGCTGACCAGCGCCAGGATCTTCCCGGTCGACGGTTCGATCGCGGCGACCGCGCCACGCCGGCCGGCGAGCCCGGCGTACGCGGTCCGCTGCAAGGAGGCGTCGATTGTGGTGACGACCCGGCCGCCGGGCGGCAGGGAGCCGGTGAACTCGCTCCAGAAGGGGAGCGGGGCGAGCATCGGATGCGTACCGGACAGGACCGCGTCCTCGGCGTTCTCCAGGAGCGTGGTGCCGTAGAGCTGCGAGGAGTAGCCGGTGACGGGGGCGTACAGGGGGCCGTCGCGGTACGTGCGCTCGTAGCGCAGCTGCTGGCCGGTGTCCTTGGAGCCGGTGACCGGCTTGCCGCTCACCACGATGTGCCCGCGCGGGTCGGCGTAACGGGCGATCTCGGGGCGCCGGTTGGCGGGGCTGTTGTTGAAGTCGTGGGCCTGGAGCACCTGGACGCGTACGGCGTTGACGAACAGCGCGGCCAGCAGGACCAGACAGAGCCCGGCGGCGCGCCGGATGTACCGGGTCATCGCGTCTCCACCTCGAACGCGACCGTTCCGCCGGCCTCGATGGTCTCGATGTGCTCGGGGTGCGGGGCGCGGGCCGAGTCGCTGACCCGGATGAGCAGGGCCACGATGATCCAGTTGGTGACGACGGACGAACCGCCCTGCGCCAGGAACGGCATGGCCATACCGGTGAGCGGGATCAGCCCCGTGACGCCGCCGGCGATGACGAAGGCCTGGACGGCGAGGATCGTGGCGAGGCCGGCGGCGAGGAGGCGGCCGAAGGCGTCGCGCAGAGCGAGCGCGGCCTGGTAGCCGCGGGCGACCAGGAGTGCGTAGAGGAGGAAGACGGCCGTCAGTCCGGCCAGCCCCAGCTCCTCGCCCGCGGTCGCGAGGATGAAGTCGGACTTGGCGGCGAACCCGATGAGCATGGAGTGGCCCGCGCCCAGCCCGGTCCCGAAGATGCCGCCGGCGGCGAACGAGAACAGGGACTGGGCCAGCTGGCCGGGGCCGTCGCCGGCGCGGATGGAGGCGAACGGATCGAGCCAGTCCTCCACCCGGCTGTGCACATGGGGTTCCAGGGCGCCGACGGCGAACGCCCCGACGGCGGCGAGCAGAAGTCCCACCGCGATCCAGCCGGTCCTCCCCGTCGCCACGTAGAGCATGATCACGAAGAGGCCGAAGAAGAGCAGCGAGGTCCCGAGGTCCCGCTCCAGGATCAGCACGCCGACACTGAGCAGCCAGATCGCGACGATCGGCCCGAGCACCCGGCCGGTGGGGAACTGGAGCCTCCAGATCCGGCGGCCCGTGTACGCGAGGGCGCCCTGGTTGGCGGCGAGATAGGCGGCGAAGAAGACGGCGAGCAGGATCTTGGCGAACTCGCCCGGCTGGAAGGAGAACGCGCCGATCCGGATCCAGATCCGCGCGCCGTTCACCGCCGTGAAGAAGATCGGCACGATCATCAGGGCGAGCGCGGCGGCGACCGAGAGGTACGCGTACCGCTGTACGAGCCGGTGGTCCCGGATCAGCACGACGACCGCGATGAACAGCGCCACGCCGAGCGTCGACCAGATGAGCTGGGCGGGCGCCGCCCGGTCGGCCGGGGTCTCCAGATCGAGCCGGTAGATCAGCACCAGGCCCAGCCCGTTGAGGAGCACCGCGATCGGCAGGAGCAGTGGATCCGCGTACGGGGCCCGCAACCGCACGGCCACATGCGCGAGCAGCGCGAGCATCCCGAGGCCCGCCCCGTACCCGACGACATCGGGCGGAACCGCGCCGCTGCGGGCGAGCCCGACGTCGACGTACCCGTAGACGGAGATGAGGACGGCGCCGACGAGGAGGGAGAACTCGACACCTCGCTGTTTCGACACGGGCGGCGGTGCGGGTGCCGGTGCCGTTGCTGTCCTGGGCATGGCACGCAACGTAGCAAGTGGCGGTCTTATGTCCCTTTATCTGCGACTTTGACGCGCACAATCCGCCTTGGCGGCGTGCCTGGGCCGCACAACCAGCCTCGCCGGCGTTTGAGGCGCGGGGTCCGGGGCGGAGCCCCGGCGGGGGTTCGGGGGCGGAGCCCCCGCAGACGGGGGCTGGGGCGGAGCCCCAGTTTCGGGAAGGGGCGGGTAGGGGACAAAGCCCGCCGCAGGCGCCACCACCCGCACCGGTCACCCACTCGCGCGGCCGGCGCCTTGCGCTGCGAGCGCCTTCCGGCACAGCGCCAGCAGCCGCTCGTCCTGCTCGATGTCGTGCCCCCCGGACCCGCCCTCCAGCACGTTGTGCCGCCGCTGCCGCGAAAGCTCCGCCCGCAGCAGGGGCCCCGCCTCCACCGCCCCGCCGCCCATCTCCGCGAGGCACTCGGCCACCTCGACCCGCCCGTACCGGTTCTCCTCCCACGCCGTGAGCAGCAGTGGGAGCGCCTCCCGCACCTCACCCGTCACCCGCCACAGCGCAACCGCCGCGTCCATCCGCAGCCAGCTCTCGGGTGCGGTGAGCAGCTCCCGCAACGCGTCCGCCGCGTCCGCCGCGGGTCTCCCGAGGAAGCCCAGCGCGGCCGCGGCCGAACGGCGCTCGTCGGGCCCGTCGGCCGCGAGCCGCTCGCGCAGCACCGGCAGCACGGCGTCCACGTCGCCCGCGATCGCCCACAGCGCGCGGGCGGCGGCCGTCGCGACCGTCGCCGACGGGCTCCGGACCAGCCCGCGCAGCTCCGGCACGGCCTCCCGCGCAGCGGGCCCGAAGGCGGCGAGCGCCCGCAGTGCGGACTCGGTCACCCACTCGCCGCCCCGCTCCGGAGCGCCGCGCAGCACCCGGAGCACCTCGGGCAGCGCCTCGGCGGCCCGCAGTTCGGCGAGCCCGTGCAGCAGCGGCGCGGCCCGGTCGTAGAGCGCGTCGTCCAGCTCGATCTCGCCGAGCCGGCGCCGTAGCAGCGGAGCGAGCGGTGCCGCTCCGGCGCCGAGGTACGGCACCGCGAAGACCACCTCACGCGGTAACTCCGGCTGCTCCAGCGCCTCGGCGAGCGCCGGTACGGCCCGGGGGTCACCGAGCCGCGCCAGCGCGATCAGCGCCCGTCCGGGCCCCCCGGGCCGAGGGCGCTCGCGGCCCGCGTCCGCCTCGTCCCGGCAGACCTGGTCGGCGAGCGCGTCCGCCGCGGGCAGCGCGAGCCCGAAGAGGCTCTCCAGCAGGCTCGCCGCGGCGTCCCGCAGCCGCGGTTCCGGCGCGCCGAGCTGCGCCCCGACGTGCCGCACCAGCTCCTCGTACGGACCGCGCCAGGTGCGCATCAGGCCGTGGCACATCCACACCGCGTCGGCGCGCCGCCCCGGATCGGCGCTGCCGAGCTGCCCGATGAGCAGCTCGGCCCGGTCCTCGATCCGGTCGCCGAGCGCGGAGTGCAGGGTGCGCAGCAGGTCGTCGGCCCACGGGGCCCCGTCTCCTTGCGGTACGCCGTCCCCGTCCGTGGCCCGCAGCAGGAACGTCGCCGTCGTCGCGACGTTCCCAGGAAGCCGCCCCGGCGCACAGCGCGCCAACTGCGCCAGGGCGGACAGCCGCAGGCCCGGCGCACGGGGCGGGGCGACGAGCCCGGCCAGCCACTCCGCCGCCTCCTCCCGCAGGGAGGCGTGCCGCAGGGCCATCCTGCCCACCGCCTCGACCAGGGCGAGCCGCACCTCCGTGTCCGGCTCCGCGTCCAGCCGGTCCCGCAGCAGGGCGAACACCCGTGGCGGCTCGCCGTGCAGCATCGCCAGCGCGCACGGCGCCGCCAGCCGCACCCCGCGGTCCTCGTCCGCGACCAGCGCCAGGAACGCGTCCGCCCCGGCGCCGACCGCGGCCGCCGCCATCGCGAAGTTGGCCGCCTCCTCCTCGAACTCCTCCTCGTCGGGGCCGGGTTCGTCGTCGCCGTCCAGCTCGATGCCCCCGATACTGGTGAGCAACTCCACGATGGCGCCCCGGTCCTGGACCTCGGGGCTGGCGACGAGCTCCAGCAGGAACGGGATGCAGGCCAGCGTCGAGTCGTACACGTCGCCCTGGTGGTGCACCGCGGCGTACATCCCGTCCAGCGCGCCCTCCCGCTCGGCCGGATCCGCCGAGGCCAGCCCGTGAAGGAGCTCCGGGACATCGTCCGCCGGACCGTAGGCATGCCTCAGCGAGGCCCAGTCGACCTCGTCGATCCCCGTGAACACGCTGATCCCTCCCGCGAGCAGGTACTTGGGGAGAGTGTGCACCAGGACCACGTGGGCGTCAGCGCAGGTTGTCCCCCCAGCCGCCCTGGAGCATGGTCTGGAACGACCACTTCCCGTCCTGCTTGATCAGGATGTCGGCGTACCGCAGCTCCTGGGTGGCGCCGCCCATGGTCATGGTCGAGTCGGTGAAGACCACCACCATGGCGGACGTGAGGAACACGGGCGTACGCACCGAGGTGAAGCTGATGTCCTCGGAACCGTCCCCCATGACGTGGGTCATGGTCGCCACGAACTGTTCACGATCCCACTGGGCCGAGGCGCCGTTGCCCGAGCTGTCGTCGCTCACCAGGTTGAGCGGGAAGACCGCCATGTCGGCCATCCGCTCGATGTCGCGGCGGCCGCTGGCCGCGTCGTACTCGGCGAACCACTCCTCGATGCTCGCGAGCTCGCCGGGGGTGGGGGTGTAGCCGGTGTCGGGCAACTGGGGCACGTGCACTCCTTGTCAAACTTGACTACTTGATGACAGTGAGAGTAATCCCCTTCCTCTCGCTAGTCAAACTTGATTAATGACATCGTCCCGAATCCGTAGGACCGTCACCACCGTGTGTCGCGTCGTCCCCTGCTCGACCTCCGCCGTGAGCCCGGCCCGCACCGTGCGGTACGGGACCTCGCCCACCCCGACCGCCATCGCCACGCCCTCCGACTCCCAGGGCTCCCCGGGGGCTGCGGTCCCGAGGCCCGCCAGCAGGGCGCCCGCCTGTGTGCGCAGCGCGGGTGGCAGGGGGCTGGAGACGGCCGGGGTGTCGTCGTCCGGCAGCACCAGCACCAGTGCGGCGGGCCGCCCGGCCGGGCCGGTGAAGCCGACGACCGCAGCGTCCCGGACGTCGGTGTGCCGCAGCTTGCGCCAGTCGCGCGCACCGGCCCGGTACGGCCCGCTCAGCCGTTTGATCACCAGCCCCTCGACCCCGGCGGCGGGGAGCGTCTCGTACCAGGTCGCGGCCAGCTCCGGGTCCGTCGTCATCGGCACCGGCTGGAGGGGCGGGCCGAGCGGACCGAGCAGTTCCACGAGCCGCTCCCTGCGTCGCTCGTACGGCGCCGGGCGCAGGTCCTCGCCGTCCGCCGCGAGCAGATCGAAGGCCGCGTACGAGGCGGGCAGCCTGCGGGCGAGGAGCGTCGCCCGAGCCGCCGTGGCGGCCGCCCGGCGCTGTACGGCGGCGAAGTCGATCCGCCCGCCGGTCCAGATCACGACCTCCCCGTCGAGCACCGTGCCCTCCGGCAGCGCGAGCGCCGCCTCCGCCAGATCGGGGAAGGCGGCGGTGACGATCCGCCCCGAGCGGGCCTGGAGGACAGGCTTCCCGTGCGCGTGGAAGATCACCATCCGGTGGCCGTCGAACTTCGGTTCGTACGCCAGGCCCGCTCCGCGCGGCAGCCGCGCCACCGTCCCGGCGAGCGCCACCTTCACCGGCGGGCGCGGCACGCTCATGGCAGGGTGCCCGCGAGGGCGGGGTCGAAGAGCGATTCGAGCAGATCCCCGTACCGCTCCAGCCGCTCCGTCATGTCGCCGAGCCGGAACATCAGCCTTTCGGGGGAGTCGCAGTCCTCGATCTCCTCCCACGTGACGGGTGCGGACACGGTCGGCTCGGGCCGGGCGCGCAGCGTGTAGGGGGTCGCGGTGGTCTTGGCCGCGGAGTTCTGGCTGTGGTCGACGAAGACCTTCCCCGGGCGCAGCGCGCGGGTCATCCGGTGCACCACCAGGCCCGCGAGCTCCGCCTCGGCCGCCACGGCCAGGGCCTTCGCGTAGGCCGACACCTCCCGCGACGGCGTCGGCTCCAGCGGGACCAGCAGATGCAGCCCTTTGGAGCCGGACGTCTTCGCGTACGCCTCCAGGCCGTCGGCGGCGAGCCGCTCGCGCAGCCACAGGGCCACCTCGCAGCACTCCACGACGGTGGCGGGCGGCCCGGGGTCGAGGTCGAGGACCATCCGGTCGGCCCTGGCCGGCTCGGCCACCCGCCACTGCGGAGTGTGAAACTCCACCACCAGGTTCGCCGCCCACATCAGCGACGGCAGGTCCTGTACGACGACCTGCTCCCCGCTCTCCCGGGAGGAGCGCGGCACCTCGGCGACGCGCACCCAGGAGGGGGTGCCCGGGGGCGGGTTCTTGGTGAAGAACCGCTGGCCGTCCGGGCCGTCCGGGTAGCGCAGGAAGGACAGCGGGCGGTCGTGGAGGTGGGCGAGCAGCGGGTCGGCGGTGAGGGCGTAGTAGTGCAGCACCTCGCCCTTGGTGGTCCCGGTCGCCGGGTAGAGGACCTTGTCCAGATTGCTGAGCGTCAGGCGCCGCCCGTCCACCTCTGTGATGGGCGTCATACGATGAGAATCCCACGAATCGCCTCGAACCCGGATGAAAGGGATGGACGTGCGATCCATTTGGAACGGCGCGATCTCCTTCGGGCTGGTCAGCATCCCGATCAAGCTGGTGAACGCCACGGAGAGCCGGTCGGTCTCCTTCCGGCAGGTCCACACCGCCGACATGGGCCGGATCCGCTATCGCAAGATCTGCGAGCTCGACGACGAGGAAGTGCCGACCGAGGAGATCGGCAAGGCCTACGAGGACGCGGACGGCACGATGATCCCGATCACGGACGAGGACCTCGCGTCGCTGCCGCTGCCGACCGCGAAGACGATCGAGATCGTCAGCTTCGTGCCGACCGCGCAGATCGATCCGCTCCAGATGGACGCCGCGTACTACCTCGCCGCGAACGGGGTGCCCGCGGCGAAGCCGTACACCCTGCTGCGCGAGGCGCTCAAGCGGAGCGAGAAGGTCGCGGTCGCCAAGTTCGCCCTGCGCGGTCGTGAGCGGCTCGGCATGCTGCGCGTCGTCGACGACGTGATCGCCATGCACGCGCTCCTGTGGCCGGACGAGATCCGCGCGACGGAGGGCATCGCCCCGGAGACGGAGGTCAAGATCCGCGACGCCGAACTCGACCTGGCGGACGCGCTGATGGACACGCTCGGCGACATCGACCTCGACTCGTTGCACGACGACTACCGCGAGGCGGTCGAGCAGATGATCGCCGCCAAGGCGGAGGGCGTCGAACCGGCCCCCGAGGCGGCCCCGGCCGCGGCGGGCGGCAGGGTGATCGACCTGATGGCCGCCCTGGAGAGCAGCGTCCGAGCGGCGAAGGAGGCCCGCGGCGGCGAGCCGGCCGCCGAACAGCCCGCGGAGGTCACGGAACTCAAGCCCCGCAAGCGGGCCCCGGCCAAGGCGACGGCCAAGGCGTCGCCGAAGGAGACGGGCGCGAAGAAGTCCACGTCGACGGCGAAGAAGACGGCGGCGGCGAAGTCGACGAAGTCGGCTTCGGCCAAGTCCACGACGAAGAAGACGACGGCGAAGAAGACCACCCCCCGCAAACGCGCCTCCGCTTGACCGGGGTGCGGGGGGCCTGCGGGGGCTCCGCCCCCGAACCCCCGCGCCTCAATCTCCCCCTACGCCCTAGCGGGCGTGGGGGGACCCCCAGCGGGGCTCCAAAGGAGCCCGTCCGGCGTTTGAGGACACGGCCGAAGGCCGTACGGGGGTCTGGGGGCTTGCCCCCCAGTTCGGGAAGGGGCGGGGCGGGGACAGAAGCCCGCCGCAGGCGCCCCACCCCCACCCGCCCCGCCCTACCCCCGCCGCAGCAACACGTCCAGCACTGAGCCCAGGTACCCCGCCCGCTCCTCGCCCCCCGGCACCGCCTCGGGCACCGCGTGGGTGAGTTGGGTGTGGCCCAGGTAGCTCGTGTACGCGAGGAGCCCCCGGCGGCGGGCCTCCGCCGCCGGGAAGCCGAGTTCCTCGAAGAGCGCGGCCACGTACGACACCCGCCGGTCGGTCACCCGGCGCAGCACCGCCGCCACCACCGGGTGGTCCGCGGTGGCCAGGAGGGAGACCTCCAGGGGGTCCTCCGCCGCCGACTCCGTAGCCTCGGCGAAGAGCAGTCGCAGCCGCCGCTCCGGGTCCGGTTCCCGCTCGACCGCCGTGATGATCTCCTCGGTGCAGATCTCCTCCCAGCGCGCCAGCGCGGCCTCGATCAGTGCCTCACGGTTCGTGAAGTGCCAGTAGAAGCTGCCCTTGGTCGCCCCGAGACGTGCCGCCAGCGGTTCCACCGCCACCGCGGCCAGCCCTCGCTCGCCGATCGCCGTGAGTGCCGCGTCCGCCCAGTCCTGTGCGGTGAGCCGAGGCCGGGATCCGGGTCGAGCGTCGGGCCGGGAGGAGTCACGTCGGGAGTCAGGTCGGGGCATGAGAGCAACCATACGGTACCGTATGGAAAAACATACGCTCCCGTATGGAGGACGGAGGTGCGTGATGCGCACCGTACGGAATGTCCATGAGCGCGTCATCGAGGCGCCCGCCGCCACCGTCGGCGCCCTGATCGACCGGATCTCCGCCGACGACGACCCGCTCAGCCCTGGCCCCGCCTGGCCCGCCATACGCTTCGACCGCCCGCTCGGCGTCGGCGCCGACGGCGGACACGGTTTCGTCCGGTACGCGGTCGGCGCCTACGAGCCCGGCCGCAGCGTCCGCTTCGACTTCGCCCCGCCGGAGAACGGCTACCACCGCATCGACATCGAGCCTCTCGGGCCCGGCCGCTGCCGTGCCGTCCACGTTCTGGAGCAGCGGCCGAGCCTCCGTGAGCGGATCCTCTGGACGCTCTTCATCCGGCCCATGCACGACGTCTACGTGGAAGAGCTGCTCGACAACATGGAGCGTGCCGCGACCGGCCGGCTCCGCCGTCCCGCCGCGCGCTGGTCCCGCTGGGTCCGCCTGGCGCACCGGCTCGTCTGGGACCGGCCCGAGGCGGTGGGCGTCCCCGAGGGCGCGCACCTGGCCCGTACCGCCTTCGACCGCACCGACTTCAGCGACGCCTGGCGGCTGCCGCTGGAGCCCGGCATGGACCGCGATCCGCGTGCCTGGCGTGACGTACTGCCGTTTCCCGTCCGCGCCGTCGAGGGTGACGAGCTGCTGCTCGGCGAGGACGCGTCCCACCTCGACTTCCGCGCCTCGCTCCTCGTCGGTGAGCGGGACGTGACCCTCACGACCGTCGTACGGACCCACAACCGCCGCGGCAGGCTCTACTTCGCGCTGGTCCGGTACGTGCACCCCGTCATGGCCCGGCTCATGCTCCGCCGCACGCACCGCGCGCTCGCCCTCGCGGCTCCGTCCGCCGCCGAGCGCCACGAGCTGCCGAGCGGGCTGTCGAGCCCGAGCGTGCCGTCGGGCGGACCGTCAGCCGAGCGCCGCGCGCAGTGACGTCCTGCAGGCACCCACGAACGCCTCGCGGGTCTCCGTGCCGACCAGGTCCAGCGAGAGATACGGGTTGGCAACTGTTGACTCGGTTGTTGGTCGTGGTTGGTCAGGGTGTCCCTCGATGGGGTGAACGGCGCCGGTTCCCGGGATCTTGGGAGTGTGTGGAACGCATGATCGGTGGTGGCGGTTGTATTCGATGCGGCCAGGGGGGGTGGCTGGTGGCACGCAAACGCGGCAGGAAGCGCGAACTGCGCACCATTGCAGCCCCCTTCACCGTTGGCGCGCCTACCGGTGCCCGGATCCGGGACCGTATTCGTGTCACCGCGGTCGAGGCTGAGGTTCTGCGGCTGGTCGGCGAGCACCTGGGCCGCCATCAGCGGACTGATCTCGCGATGCGTGTCGAGATTGGGCGGGTGAAGATCAAGGAGAACCGGAGGGCTGAGCGGAAGAAGAAGCTCACCGCCGTGTCCTCCTCCCGCTGGGCGGGCGCGATGACCCGCGCCAGCGAGGACCAGTACCAGCTCTCTCTGCGCTGCCTGTCCGACGAGCGGGCCGGTCTGCGCCGGGCTGTCCGCACCATCGAAAAGCGGCTTGCGGTGCCGTGCAGGCAGCGGAACGGCAGGACGCGGGGCTACCGGGACCAGGCCGAACGGTGGTCCAAGCAGCGACGTCTCGCGGTGCTCAAGACCCGTCTCGCGCAGGTTGAGGAGCGCATCGAGTCCGGTCGGCCGAGCATCGTCGTAGGTGGCCGGCGCTTGGCGAAGACGCGGCACAACCTCGCCGACGCCCAGCTCACCGAAGCGCAGTGGCGGCAGCGGTGGGACGTCGGCCGTCTGTTCCTGACCGCTGACGGGGAGTCGGGTGCCCCGCACGGCAACTACACCATCGCCGTCGATCCCGCCGACGGCTCAATCACGCTGGTGCTGCCGGAGCCGTTGCGGCATCTGGCGAACGCCCCCAGGGGCCGGTACCGGCTCACGAGCACGGTCAGCTTCTCGCACCGGCGTGAGGAGTGGCTGGACCGGGTCATCGCCGACCGGGCCGTGCGCTACGACATCGTGTGCGACCCGCGACGCGGGCGCTGGTACCTGGATGCCTCCTGGTCGGCCGACACAGCCGTATTGCCGACTCCCGAGGAGATCCGGGCCTTCGGCGAACGCCTCCTCGGTGTCGACCTCAACTCCGACCACCTCGCCGCCTGCATCCTTGACGAGCACGGCAACCCGGTCGGCGAACCCATCACCGTGCCGATCGCTGTCGAAGGACCGGCGAGTCAGCGAGACGGCCGTCTTCGCGCCGCGATCAGCCGGCTCATCGCCATTGCCCACGAGCACCACTGCGCGGGCATCGCGATCGAGAACCTGGGCTTCGACGACGCCCGCGCCACTGGCCGGGAGACCATGGGAGGCGGCGGGCGGGGAAAGAAGTTCCGTCGCACCGTCTCCGGTATCCCCACCGCCCGCTTCCGGGAACGGCTGCGCGGCATGGCCTACCACCAGGGTCTGGTCGTGATCGCGGTCGATCCGGCGTACACCAGCATCTGGGGCGAGCGGTATTGGAAGACCCCGCTCCAGAAGCAGACCAAGACCCAGGTCACGCGGCATCACGGTGCCTCGGTGGCCATCGGACGACGGGCCCTCGGGCACCGAACACGGCGTCGGCCAGGTGTGACCGCCCACGACCGGAGGATCGTGACGCGGAGAGCTACCGGCCAGGCCAGGTTCATCCCGAGGGCGCGTGGGACCGTGAGCCCACCCAGGACAGCGAGCACGCCAAACGGAGGCGGCAAGACTCGACTGCACCAAGGTGACCAGCTTGCGCTGTTCCCCGACCCTCAAGACCGTTCGGAGGGTCACCGGACGAGTCCGGTGTCATGCGATTCGACCAACAATGGCCAACATCGCTAGGAACGGTGAAAATGGTGCGCCACCTCGGCTCCAGCCCCACCACCGGGCTGCACCCGCACGACATCCAGCGCATGAACGACCTGCTGCTGCGCCTGCGCGACAAGGGCAACACGGTCCTCGTCGTCGAGCACAAGCCCGAGGTCATCGCGATCGCCGACCACGTGGTCGACCTCGGTCCTGGAGCGGGCACCGACGGCGGCCACATCTGCTACAGCGGAGACGTGCCCGGTCTGCGCGCCTCCGGCACGCTCACCGGCCGCCACCTCGAGCATCGCGCCCGGCTCCGCGAGACCGTCCGCGCACCGCGCGGACACCTCTCGATCAAGGATGCCGACCTGCACAACCTGCGGGACGTCAGCGTCGAGATCCCGACCGGCGTGCTCACCGTCGTCACGGGCGTCGCCGGATCCGGCAAGAGCTCGCTGATCCACGGCTATCTCGCGGGCCAGGACGGTGTGGTGGTGGCCGACCAGTCGCCGATCCGCGGCTCCCGCCGCTCCAACCCGGCGACGTACACCGGCCTGCTCGGCCCCATCCGCAGCGCCTTCGCCAAGGCCAACGGGGTCAAGCCCGCCCTGTTCAGCGCGAATTCGGAAGGCGCCTGCCCGAAGTGCAACGGCATCGGACTGGTCTACACGGACCTCGCGATGATGGCGGGCGTGGCCTCGGTCTGCGAGGAGTGCGAGGGCAAGCGCTTCACGCCCGAGGTGCTCACGTACCTGCTCCACGGGAAGAACATCAGCGAGGTCCTCGGCATGCCGGTCGCGGAGGCGTACGACTTCTTCCCCTCGGGCCAGGCCCACACCATTCTCGGCCGGCTGACCGACGTGGGCCTCGGCTACCTCCGGCTCGGCCAGCCGCTCAACACGCTCTCCGGCGGTGAGCGCCAGCGCCTCAAGCTCGCCATCCACATGGCCGAGAAGTCCTCCACGTACGTCCTGGACGAGCCCACCACGGGCCTGCACATGGCCGATGTGGACAAGCTCCTCGCCCTCCTCGACCGCCTGGTCGACGACGGGAACTCGGTGATCGTCATCGAGCACCACCAGGCCGTGATGGCCCACGCCGACTGGCTGATAGACCTCGGCCCCGGCGGTGGCCACGACGGCGGCCAGGTGGTCTTCACCGGCACCCCCTCCGACCTCGTCACGAACGCCGACACCCTCACGGCCCGGCACCTGCGCGACTACGTCAGCTCCTAGGGGCCCAGGCGCCGGACATGCCGGTGCCGGTGCGGATCGGGGGATCCGCACCGGCACGGCACGGCTATGCCTTGCGTTCCTGGGGTTGAGGGCCCTGGCAGGCTTCGATCGGAGCGTTGTCCGGCACCGTGCCCGGCATGCTGCCCGGCAGGGTGTCCGGGATCGTGCCGGGGAACGGAGCGGTGTCCGGTTCGTCGAAGCTGAGGATGTCGTCCCCGTAGAGATCCTTCAGCCAGTTGGCCTGGTAGATGGTGTCGAGGTAGCGCTCGCCGAGGTCCGGGGCGATGGCCACCGCCGTGAGCCCACGGCGGTCGTGCTGGTCCAGCCAGCCCATCGCGCCGCTGACCACGGTGCCGGTGGAGCCGCCGAAGAGGAATCCGCGGCGGGCCAGCCGATGGCAGGCACGTATGGTGTCCGCTTCCTCGACGCGTATCACCTCGTCCACGAAGGACTCGTCGAGCAGCGGCGGGCGGATGCTCATGCCCAGGCCGGGGATCATCCGCCGGCCGGGAGGGCCGCCGAAGGACACCGAGCCGACGGCGTCCAGTGCGACGATGCGCACCGGCCGGTGCCACTCCCGGAACCACCGGGCGCAGCCCATCAGGGTCCCGGCGGTTCCGGCCCCGACGAACAGGACGTCCAGACGCGGGAACTGGCGGGCGATGGCCGGCGCCGTCGTGCGGTAGTGCGCCTGCCAGTTGGCCGGATTGGTGTACTGGCTGAGCCACACGTACCGCTCGTCCGAGGCGCACAGTGAACGGACGTAGTCGATCCGCGCACCGAGGAAACTGCCGTGGGCCTCGTGCCCGGCGATGATGTGCACGCGGCTGCCCAGCGCCTCCATCATCAGCCGGGTCGACAGGTTGCAGCGGGAGTCCGTCACGCACAGAAAGCGGTAGCCCTTGCTCGCCGCGATCATGCTCAGCGCCACGCCCAGATTGCCGGACGAGGACTCGACCAGAATCGAATCCGGCGTCAGGACCCTGTTCCGCTCGGCGGCCTCCACCATCTCGGTCGCGGCCTTCAACTTGATCGAGCCGGCGAAGTTGAAGCCTTCACACTTCAGGAAGAGCGAGTGCCCGAAGATCGACTTGAGGTCGACGTAGAGCTCCTCCTCGTTGAAGGCATAGGGAACGGAGATGACTGGCACGATGGCCTCCTCATCTGCAGCAGAGCACTTCTTGACGTCTGGAGGTGTGTGGGCTGCACGCTCTCTGGGCGAGACCCTGTGTCCAACCAGGCCAGACGGGGAGCCCTGCTCAGTGGCCGCGGTGTCGTGCGCCTTCAGCCGCGGCGACTTGACCGATGATCTTTCCTGGAAGTAGTGCGCTGTGAGCCTCCTTCGCCGCTCATCCGTGGCGGCGCAGTTCATGGAAGAAGCCGTCGATGACGTGCAACTCCCCGGATCTGATCACCTCGTCGTAGACGAATTTGCCTACGGCGAGGTCGAGGACTCCGAGCCCGAAGGGCGAGAACACCACCGGCCGGTCCGCCGGCAGCGTCACCCGCCCCGCCATCACGTCGTCCAGCGTGCCGTTCAGGAATTCCCGGTTGCCCGTGAGCTGCTCGGCCAGATGGGGGGAGGTGTTGGCCTGCAGACAGTGCTCGACGTCATCGACGATGTTGGCCGAGGCGAGCAGGATCTCCGGCGCGAGGTCGCGCAGCGAGATGTGCAGCACCAGCGGATTGTGGGCGAACCACGACGGGTCGCCGATGTGCGGCTCACCGGCGACGGTGGCGAAGACCACCATGTCGCTGAGGCGGATCAGCTGCTCGGCGCTCTCGTGCACGGTGATCTGGCCGGCCGTGCCCGACTGCTCCAGATAGCAGCGGAAGCCGGCCGCGCTGTCGGTGGACAGGTCGTGCACGCCGATCTCGTCGAACGACCAGCCGGTGCCCGCCAGGAAGGTGTGGATGTAGCGGGCGATCAGGCCGGTCCCGATGAAACCGACGCGGGTGGGGCGCCCCCGGCCCCGGCTGAGCCGGTCGGCCGCCAGTGCCGCGGACGCGGCCGTCCTGGTGGCGCTGATGATCGAGCTCTCCAGGCAGGCGAAGGGGTAGCCGGTGTCGTGGTCGTTGAGGATCAGTACGGCCGAGGCCCTGGGGATCCCGGCCGCGACGTTCCCCGGGAAGCTGGAGATCCACTTCAGGCCGTCCACCCGCACCTGTCCGCCGATCGAGGCGGGGAGCGCGATGATCCGCGAGGACGGCCGGTCGGGGAAGCGCAGGAAGTAGGACGGTGGGTTCACCGAGTCACCGGCGCCGTGCAGCTTGTAGGTGGCCTCGATCAGCTCCACGATCTCCTTCTCACGCCCGGTCAGCGCGCGCTGGACCTGGGCGCCGGAGATCACCGAGAACGGCGGCACGGTCAGTGACGGTTCGGTCGACGACGGTTTCGTCGCCGGTTTCGTCACCGGCTTCGTTGTCGGCTGTGACATCGCGGCCTCCGTAGCGGGGGACTGGCTGGTGGTGGTCATCCCGTGGTCACCTCGACGGTCGGCGAGCAATCGGCCAGGCGTACCGCGTCCGCCATCGCGACGACGACCTCGCGCGGCCCCTCGAAGGGCTCCCTGCTGTGCGCGGTCCGTACGTTGTCCACGACCATCAGGTCGCCGGCCTGCCACGGTTCGCGCGCGGTGTTGGCCTCGTAGACCTTGTTGAGCAGCGCCACGACGTCCTCGCCGATCGGGTCGCCGTTGCCGAAGCGGGTATTGAACGGCAACCCATCTGCACCGTATTCATCCACCAGGTACTCGCGCACCTCGGGAGCCATCGTCCACTCGTTGAGGAACGCGATCTGGTTGAACCAGCAACGACGTCCGGTGACCGGGTGGCGCACCACGGCACTGCGGCGCTGCCTGGTGCGCAGACCGCCGTCGGACTGCCACTCGAAGTCGATCGCGTGGGCCCGGCAGTAGCTCTCGACGGCGCCCCGGTCCTCGGTGCCGAACGCCTCGGCGTAGGACGCCCCGATCTCGTCGTTGTAGCTGCGGGTGAGCAGCCAGCCCTCCCGCTCGAACCGCTCGGTCAGCTCGGTGGGCAGCGCGTCCAGCACGGTCGGCGCGTCGGCCACCGCGGTGGCCCCGCCCTCGGTGGGCGCGCTGACACAGGCGAACATCATCAGACCGGGGAATTCGAGCGTGTAGCTCAATTCATGGTGCATACACATGGGCTGGTTCTGCGGCCACTTCGTCGAGGAGTACACGCCGTCGGCGTACGCCTGCCGGGGCGCGAAGGCCTCCCGTTCGGTCATCAGACCGGTCGCCAGCCGCGAGAAGACGGCACCGGCTCCGGCCGCGTCGCGCAGCCCGAGGCCGCGGACCAGCACCGAACCGTGCTCCGCCACGACGGCGCGCAGCGCGTCGCGGTGCGCGGCCGCCCAGCTCGGTGCCTCACCGGTGGCCTCGACCCGCAGCACCGGTGGTTTGCCGGGTCGCAGCTCCACATCGAGCTGGGACGCCGGGGATGAGGACGACATCTTCGGTTTCCTTTCGGTCGCTTCCGTCGTGCGGTCGTTCAGTCGTTTCGGTGGCTCAGTCGGTTCAGTCGGTTCAGTCGGTTCAGTTGCTCCGGTCGCTCCGGTCGCTCCGGTCGCTGTTCAGGGCTGCTGTGGCCGCTCACGTCGCCGCCCGGGACGGAGCCAGCAGATCGGCGGCGCTCAGGACGGCCTTGGCCGCCTCGGCCGGACACGTACGCGGGAAGTAGTGGCCACCGCCGGCGAGCTCGTACAGCTCCACGTGCTCGGCCAGCAGCTGCCAGTCGCGGTACCGGCGGGGGTATTCCGCCGTATGGGGGTCGTCGGCGGCGACGACCACGGTGACCGGCGCGGACAGCCGCACCGGGGGCGGGGCGTCCAGGGCGTCGGCGAAGTAGCGGTTCGCGGCCACGCAGTCGTGGCGGTAGGCGGCACCGACCTGCGCGGCGTGCCGCTCGTCCAGCTCGCCGAGCCCGGTGTGGCCGCTGTCCGCGCGCAGTCCCGCGGCGATCTCGGCGTCGCCGCGCCCGGTCAGCTCCGTGACGGTGGCGCGCCGGGTGGCCGCGTCGCCGAGCAGCTGCGCGGCGACGAACACCCGCTGGACGCCCGCCCCGCGCTCCTGGAGCGCTCGGGCCGTCGCCACGGCGTACGCGGCGCCCGACGAGTGGCCCCACAGCAGGACCCCGGTCAGTCCGCGCCCGATGATCTCGTCGACGACCTGCTCGACGACCTGTTCCATCGGAGCGAACGGCTCCCGCTCGGCGGCCACGTCATGACCGGGCAGCTCGACGGCGTACACCGCGGGGCCGCTGCCCTGCAGCGCTCTGGCCATCGGCTGGAAGTTCACGGCGTTGCCGCCCGCGTGGGGGAAGCACACCAGGGCACCGGCCTGCGCGCCGTCCGGTTCCGACAGGGACTGCAACAGCCCGGCGGGCCGCTGCTCGGACCTGCCGTCGACCAGTGCGGCCAGATCGGCGAGAACCGGATGGCGGGTGACGTCCTTGAGGGACACCGCACGGTCCAGGGTGATCGCCAGCTTCACCGCCGACAGCGAGGTGCCGCCGCGGTCGAAGAAGTGGTCTTGCCGTCCGATCTGGTCCTGCGGGACGCCGAGCACCTGCGCCCACGCGGCCGCCAGCCGCGCTTCGGTCGGCGTACTCGGTGCCTGGTGCGCCTCGTCCTTGTCCTCGACGGCATCGAGCTCCTTGGCGAGCGCCGTCAGCGCCTTCCTGTCGATCTTGCTGTTGGGGGTCAGCGGCAGGCTCTCGCGCCAGTGGAAGACCGCCGGGACCATGTACGCGGGAAGCGAAGCGCCCAGCCGTTCCCGCAGGACGCCGGTCTCGACGGGCTCCCCGGAGTAGAAGGCCACCAGCTGCTTGCTCTGGGCCCCCCGCTCGGCGACCACCACCGCGCCGTCGCGCACACCCGGCACGCGCAGCAGCGTGTTCTCGATCTCGCCGATCTCGATCCGGAAGCCCCGGATCTTGACCTGGGTGTCGCGGCGGCCGAGGAACTCCAGCTTGCCGTCGGCCCGCCAGCGGCCGTGGTCGCCGCTCCGGTAGAGCCGTGCGCCCGCACGGTGCGGATCGGCCATGAAGGCCAGCCGGGTGCGCTCGGGGTCGTTGACGTAACCGCGGCCGACGCAGACCCCGGAGAAGACGATCTCGCCGGGCGCGCCGAGCGGTACCGGCGACAGCTGCCCGTCGACGACGTAGACGTGCACGTTGTTGACGGGGGGACCGAGCGGGACCCGTTCCCCGTCCGGCACTCGCAGCATCACCTCGTGGTTGGTGTCGTCCGAGGTCTCGGTCAGGCCGTAGGCGTTGACGAGCTTGATCCCGGGCTCGGCCGCGAACCAGCGTTCGGCGAGCTCCTTCTTGAGCGCCTCGCCGGTGACCGACACACAGCGCAGGTCCGGCAGCGGGCGGGGGTGCTGCTCCAGAGCGGACAGGACGACTTCGAGGTACGACGGCACGATCTGGAGCACCCCGACCCGGCCGTCGACGATCCTGTCGAGGAACCGCTGGACGTCCAGGATCACCTCCTGCTCGACCAGCAGGGTCCGCCCGCCCACCAGGAGCGCGGAGACCAGCTGCCACAGCGAGATGTCGAAGCACTGGGGTGCGGTCTGGGCGACCACCTGCCCCTCGCCGATCCCGAGATCGTCGATCTTGGCGTAGAGGTGGTTGAGCATTCCGGCGTGCTCGCACATCGCGCCCTTGGGCTCACCCGTGGAGCCGGAGGTGAAGTAGATGTACGCGAGCTGGTCCGGCGTGACACCGATGCCGCCGAGGTCACCGTCGGGGTGGTCCTCCGCGTAGGCGGCGTCGACGTAGAGCATCGACACGTCGGAGACCAATTCGAGGGCCCGGTCGAGTGTGGTGGTGCTGCCGGGCTCGGTCAGTACGAGCCCGCACTTGGCGCGGGCGAGCGTGGTCGCGATGCGGTCGGCCGGGAAATGCGGCTCGATCGGCAGGTAGACGCCACCGGCCTTGAAGATCGCGAGGACGCAGGCCATCCAGTCCAGGTTGCGCTCGGTCACCACGGCGACGACGCTCTCGGGGCGCAGCCCCCGGGCCAGCAGCGCGCGGCCGAGCCGGTTGGCGCGGGCGTTGAGTTCACCGTACGTCCACTGCCGGCCGCCGTGCTCGGCGGCGACGGCGTCCGGGTGGGCCCGTACCCGCTCCTCGAACAGTTCGTGGAAGCGGCGGTCCGGCAGGTCCCGGTGCGGTCCGGCCAGCCCGTCGAGCTGGAAGCGGAGTTCCTCGGCGGAGAGCAGGCTCTGCCGTGTGTGCTCGGCGTCCGGAACGGCGGCGATCAGGGTGAGCGCGGTGAGGTGATAGCCCGCGATCCTGGCGGCGCAGGCCGCGTCGAGCACGTCGGTCCGGTGGCGCACCCGCAGTACGAGACGGTCGTCGCGCAGCGCGAATCCCGCCCTCAGCACGGTGTCCTCGGCGAGGCCGCCGTCGACGCGGGCCGGGTCGAACACGGCCTCGGGCGACGGCTCGGTGAGCCCCAGCTCGTCCTTGAGCCGGTCGACGGGGAAGTCCTGGTGCGCGAGCAGTTCCGACTCGACCCGATGGGCCTCCTGGACCAGCGACCGCCAGGTGCCGGAGCCGGATGCCGTCGACAGCCGGCAGGGCAGCGGCCGGCCGCCGCCCCGCGCCGGGACGTAGCCCGTCGTGACCTCGCTCTCGCCGGACAGCGCGGCGAGCACCTTGGCGTGCGCGGCCAGCAGCACGGAGCTGAGGGGCACTCCCAGGTCGTCCGCCGTGCGCCGCAGCGCGGTGGCGACGTCGTCCGGGAGCTGTGCCTCGTGCGCGCCGACGCCCGTGACGGGATTGGACGACCAGCGCGGGATCGCGGTGGATCCACCGGCGACGAGCACCCCGTGCCAGAACTCCCGGGCGGCCAGGACGGCGCTCTCCGTGTCCGTTTCGTCTGTTTCCATCGAATCTTCCACTCCACTCACCGTCGCCACGGTGCTGTCCGCCGCGGGCCGGGGCGGCGCCGCGGTTGTCGGGGCTTCCTCGCCAGGCCCGCGGGCCGGCCGTGCCGCTGTCCCTGCCCCGGACGCATGCGGGCCTCCGGCTGGTAGTGCGCGTCACGCGTTTCCGCGGCCGGATTTCCTTCCCACCGTGCGTACGCGGGGACTTCCTCGCCCTTCATGAGAAACGCGTCGGCGGCGAGCACCGCCCCCTCGCCCATCGTCACGCCGTAGTGCACGTGGGAATTGACACCGAGGGTGCAGCCCGCGCCGACCGTGCTGTAGTCGGACTTGAATGTGCCGTCCTCCTGCGAATGGCACTGGATCTTGCTGCCCGGATTGAGCACGGCGTCGTCCCCGACGGCGGCCAGCGACCGCTCGGTGATGGTGCATCCGTCATCGAGGACCCGGCGGCCGAGACGGAGCCCCATGAACCGCCAGACCAGGTTCTTGAAGGGGGTGCCGTTGAATACGTTGAAGACCTCGCTGGGCACCTTCCAGAGGCGCTCGTGCCACCAGAAGTACGGGTCGTAGATGGAGACCAGCCGCGGTCGCAGCGGCCGGAACGCGATGATGCGCTCCAGCATCGCGAAGTAGAAAGTGGTGAAGGCGAGGCTGATCACGAAGAACAGACCGATCGCGACGTGCCCGACGGGTGCGTACAGGTCGATGGCCGCGAGACCGGCCAGCGTGATCACGAAGAAGCTCAGCCACCGCAGGGAAAGCCAGATGATCATCGAGCGGATGTTGTAGCGGTTCTTCGAGGTGAGGTTCCGGCGCAGCTCGTCCCCGGTCCGCATCGAGTCGAACCGGTGGTCGCGCTCCACCGACCTGGGAATCTCGAAACACGGCGAGCCGAGCAGCCCGACCCCTTCGCGGATCTCGCCGTCCAGCGGAATCATCACCTTCGTCGCGAGCAGGCAGTTCTCGCCCGTCCGGCCGCCCGGGGGATAGGAGATGTTGTTCCCGACGAAATTGTTCGCCCCGACCGCTGTCCGGGAGACGCGGAAGGACGTGCTCGAGAATTCCGCGTTCATGAGCGAGAGCCCGTCGGCCACCATCGTTCCGCTGCCGATGGTGGTCAGGTACGGGGACTCGTGCTGCACTTCGGTGCCGAAGTTCGACCCGGTCTGCTCGACCTTGCACAAGTCGTAACCGAGGAACTGAAGGAAGTGCACGATGTAGGAGCTGTCACCGAACAGCCACTTGTAGAACTTCACATTCGTCATGCGCGCGATCATCCGGTGCACCGAGTAGTGCAGGCCGTACAGCGGATAGACCTTGTCCGGCTTGATCAGCTTGTTCAGCAGGCGCGGAACGGTGTACAGCGTCCCGAGGCCCAGAATGAGGAATCCGAAGTACAGCGTGAAGGAGAGGACCAGCGCGTCGAGGTAGACCCCCTGCGACGTGATCGCCAGATGGCCCGGCACCAGCACGCGCTCCAGCGCCGGGTACTGGACCAGGAGCATGTACGAGCCCCCCAGGGCGAGCGGCACGTACAGGACGATCACCTGGAGGACGCTGGCGAGCGCGTAGCCCGCCCGCCGCAGCGTGCCGCACCGCGCCGGCGCGACCCGCACGTAGTCCAGCTCCGTGCGCACCGCCGGGGATCCGTGCCACCGCTGGCCGTCCGGGACCGACTGGCCGCTCTGCAGCGCGGACGTGTGCCCGAGCTGCGCCCCATCGCCCATCGCGGTGTCGATGTCGAGCACGGTCTTCTCGCCGATGAACACGTCCCGGCCGATGGTGACCCGGCCGGTCTGGATGCGCCCGGCGTGTGCCCGGTAGCAGAGGAAGTACGCCTCCTTGCGGATCACCGTGTCGGCGCCGATCGTGAGCAGATCCGTGCAGACGGGGAAGGTGCGCGACAGGATCGTGACGTTCTTGCCGATCCGCGCGCCCAGCGCCCGCAGGTACAGCACATACACCGGATTCCCGACGAAGAAGATCATCGGGTTCGCGTGGGTCAGTGCCTTGACGGTCCAGAAGCGCAGATAGGTCAGGCCCCAGACCGGGAATTCACGCGGTTTCCACCGCCCGATCAGAATCCACTTGGCCCCGATCGGGAAGAGGCACATGCCGATGAACCCGCCGCCGCCGAAGACGAGCGCGCGCACATAGACATCGAGCACCCCCGACCCGTCGGACACCCACTCGTATCCCAGGGCCGTCACATAACCGGCGAGGATGGCGTACCCGACGAAAATCAGGAACTGCGCGACCCCGCAGAGGACGAACCGCGGCGTGCTCCCGGGCGGCGCCATCTCGGCCGGCGGCGGGGGCGCCGCCAGGGCAGGAGTGGGCGCGGCGTCCGCGAGGGCCGTCGCCAGGCTCCGGATCGTCGGGTTCCGGTAGATGTCCTTCATCGACACCGAAGGAAGATCGTCCCGCTTCCTGACCCGCGCGCAGAATTGAGCCATCAGCAGCGAGTTGGCTCCGAGGTCGTCGAAGAAGTGGCTGTCGACCGACACCTGCTCGACGCACACGACATCCGCCAGCACCTCGGCAAAGCACTTTTCGGTGCCGGCTGTCGGGTCGGCATATCCGCTGCTCGTATTCATGTTCACGATTGCGGATTCGTCCGGCTCTGGCGTCAAGACCTCGACAGATTTTTCCACCATTCGAGCTCCTTGGGGGAATTGCGACCACCATCGGCCAGTGCGGCCGGCACCCGGTGCCCTCGCGCTCCAGCGATGGCCGGATCAAGCAATCCGTAAGCCACGAGGTGGTGAGCTCCTCCAGTCTCCGACGTCCACCCCGGGGTTGCCACTCGAAGTCGATCGCGTCGGCGCGGCAGCGGCTCCGGCCGGTACGAGGGGGGCTCTACGGCCCCTATCAGGACCGGGATCGGGGGCGCTGAGCGCTCACATGTGAGCGGCGAACACGGGGCTCGGCTTACTGCATGCGAGTGGCGTGTTCCATCCGGCTCGAACAAGAAACTGCATCGCGAAATCGCACCAATAGCCTAGCGCGGTTCCGTATATCTGCTCGAAAACGCAAGAATGCCGTGATGTATTCCCGGAGTCGGTGCGGCGCTATTCCGACGCGGGTTGGTTCCGGCAGCTGACCGACATCAGTTCCCTCGAACCCGTGGCGATGTTGTGCGGCACGTGCGACTGCTGAGCGCCGACCGGTTCGGCTCCCTCGTGCGTACGTACGAGCCGAGGTCTGATCTGGACGGCGGCCTGACTGGCGGTCCTAAGCTGTCGGTCGTCGTGAGCGGGGAGAAGCCGGGGGAGAGCGTGGGCCGTCTTACGGAAGCGAGTCTCAGGACCCTGGCCGGTGCTCGGTCCTTCGAGCGTGGGCTCGGCTACCTTGACGCGGTGTCCGGGGTCGAGGTCGAGGACGACCGGATCACCGCGACCGTCCACGGCACGGAACGGTACGCGGTGGAGCTCGTCCTGAGCGGTCGCCGGGGCCTGGCGGGCGAGTGCGACTGCCCGTACGGCCAGGAAGGCAACTTCTGCAAGCACCTGGTCGCGCTCGGCCTGTCCGTGCTCGCCCGGAAGGAAAGCCTGCCCGACGCGCGCAAGGCGGCCCGAGACCGGGCGCAGACCCTCGACACCTGGCTCTCCGACCTGCCCCGGGAAGAACTGCTCACCGTCCTACGGGACGAGATGGCCGAGGACCGGAGGCTGCGCCGCCGCTTGGAGCTGCGGGCCGCGAGCGCCCGGGGAGACCTGGCCGGGGTTCGGGCCCGCGTCCGTGAACTGCTCGACATCGGCCCGTTCGCCCAGTACGGGTACGTCGAGTACGCCGACGCCCGCGCCTATGCCGACCAGGCCGGTCAGGCGGTGACGGCGATCAGGGCGCTGACCGGCTCGGGCTGGGCCGTCGACGCGATCGACCTGGCGCGGGAGGCGATGCGGCTGCTGGCCGACGCGGCGGGGAGCGTCGACGACTCCGACGGAGGGCTCGGCGCGATCGGCGCCGACCTCGCCGAGCTCCACCACGAAGCGTGTCACGCGGCCCGCCCCGACCCGGAGGACCTCGCGCACTGGCTGGTCGAACACGCGCTCGACGACGCGGTCGACCTGACCGACATCGACCCGCTCGACTACGAGGACGTCCTCGGAGACCAGGGGGCGAGGGCCCTGCGGGAGCGAGCGGTGGAGGCATGGCGGGCCAACCGCACCGGCTGGGCCGAGAAGTACCTGATGGAGCGCCTCGCGAAGGCGGGGCGCGACATCGACACGGTGATCGCCGTGCACGCCGCCGACCTCACGCCGGACGGCCATACCCACCTGGTCATCGCCCGTGAACTGGACGCCGCCGCCCGCCCCGGCGAGGCCCTCGACTGGGCCGAACGGGGCATCCGGGCCACCGAGGACCTCGCCGCCGTCGACACCGCCCTGGTCGACTACCTCTCCGACCGCTACACACGGGCCGACCGGCTCACTGAAGCCCTCGCCCTGCGCCGCGACCACTTCACCGCCCGCCGCACCCCGCTCACGTACCGCCATCTCCGCGCCGCCGCCCAGTCCGCCGACCGCTGGCCCGCCGAGCGTGAGAACGCCCTGTCCCTGCTGCGCGCCGCCGCCGGGCGGGAAGGGCCCCACGGAGGCAGTGTCCTGGTCGAGGCCCTGCTCGACGACAAGGACGCCGACGCAGCCTGGCTGGCCGCCGCCGAATTCGGCGCTGACGACGCCCAGCGGCTCGTCCTTGCCGACCAGTCCCGCCCCACCCGCCCCGCCGACGCCCTCGCCGTCTACGTAAGGCTGGCCGCCCCGCTCACCCGCGAGACCGGCAACGCGGTGTACGAGCAGCTCGTCAGCCTGCTCCTGGCCATGCGCGACTGCCACCGCCGGCTGGGCACGGCGGACGCGTTCGCCGCGTACGTCACCGCGCTGCGGGCCGCGCAGAAGCGCAAGCGGAACTTGATCGGGCTGATGGACGAACACGGGCTGTAAGCCCGGCCAGGCGGCTGTCTCGTAAACACCTCTACGAGATCAATCTGTCGGTGCAGCACGAGTCAGCTCCCTTCTCGCTCGGGGCCCTGGGCGAGCAGCTGATCGCCTTCGAGTCATGGGTGCGGGGCAAGGGCTGACGCGGCCGCCCGAAAGTCTGCGATCGCGCTCCGGATGGTCAGGCCGCTTGTCAGACCTTGATCACGGTGACGCGTCCGCCGCACAGCACCGTGAGGTCCTCGGGGTCGGAAGTGAGGATCGTGACCGGTCCCGTGGCGGCGGTCAACGCCGTGGCGGCGAGCATGGCGTCGATGGCGTACTTGTGGCCATGGAGCCCGGCTTCGGCGAGGAGGGTGGCGGCGTGGCGGGCGATCGGCTCGGTGATCGGTTCGATGACCAGGCGGGAGAGCGTCCACTCCAGGGCCGGGCGGTTGATACGGGGGTGGACCACTTCGACGAGGGTGGCCGCGGAGGTGATCACGCGCAGGTCGTCGGTGCGGGCCAGGGCGAGCCAGCCGGTGACCGTTCGGTCGCGAAGGACGGCTTTGGCCAGTCCTTCGCTGTCGAGGACGAGGGTGCCGCCGGGGACTGCGGAGGAGCGGGTCACGCGGCGCTCGCTCCGCGCTGTGCCTGTTCGCGTCGTGCCTGGTTGAGCTGATCGCGCAGGGACTGGACCTCCTCGTCCGTGATGGGGCCGTGCTCGGCCTCGGCGACGGAGATGAGCTCGTTGAGGTTGTCGCGTTCGATCTGGCGGGCGACTGCCGCGGCGACGTAGGCGGACAGACCGGAGGGGCCGCTGCGGGCCTTGGCGGCTTCGGCGATGTCGCGCGGCATGGTGATCGAGTACTTGCCGGTGGGCTCACTCATGCCACCTATCCTACCGCTCATCCTCCCAGTTTTGAGGGGAAGGACTTCCCTCTTGCGTGGCGGTCGCAGGCGATGGGTCGACAGCATCAGGCACGGTGTCGTATTCCACTCGCCGATCTGCATGCCCTCGGCCAGTTCCGTGCCCTTGGCCAGCTGCTGGATCGTGGTGCTGCGGGTGCGGCCGGACCGCTTGGACGGTTTCTGGTGGTTCCCGCGACCGACCACGAACGTGACCTTCGACGGCTCGCCCGGCTTCCACGCCTCGATGAGGTAGTCCGGGCGGGGTCGTGAGCCCTTGTCCCGCTGGCTGCCGCCCAGGGCCCAGCTGGCGCGCAGGATGGTGCTGGTGTCCACGACGGAGACGATGTGGTCCGGGTAGCGCTGTCGCACGATGTGTTCCGCGGCGGCGAGGCCGAAGCCGACGGCCAGCTCGCGGGCCTGCATGGCTTTGTACCAGCGTTCGGCGGTGCTGCCCTTGGCGGTGAGATCCATGGCGCCGGCGCGGTTGCCGTGCAGCGCCTCGCAATATTTCAGGCTCAGCCAGTGCTCCGCGAGCCCCCGTCCCATGCCCTGGCCGGCCAGTACGTATCCGCGGGCGACAGCGTGCAGCACCTGCCAGGGGGTCAGGTCGAGGGCGTGGGCGACGTCGGCCTTGGGGACGGGGCGCACGTCGGGCTTGCGCCGGACGGCTTCCTGACCGTTCTCCCGGCGCTTCTTGTCGATGGCCGCTGACGCGGAGTCGACGTGAGCGGCGAGATCGGCGGTCGACCTGACGTGAACGGTCTGCGGGCGGCTGAGTGCGTTCAGGATCTGTCGTGCGGTTCTTGCCATACGTCCCCCACGGTGTCCGTGTGCTCCTGGCCGGCTGCGAACGGTAGGTCAGTGCGCTGGGGCGCACGCAAGTACGCACGGCGCATCAGCGTGCTGATCCGGCCATGCTCGGTTGTTCGGCATCGGCGACGGCGTACACCTAACTCGACGTCTGACCGCACAGGATCGTCAATCCTGCGCCTTCCGAGAGCCCTCCTGCGGGTGGATGCCCGAATGCTCGTGCTGGGAAGTCATGCCCCGGCCGATCTGGAGGAGGGGACATGGAATCGAACGTGCGCAGCCTGGGTGCCGCGCCGGATCACGCGGTGTCGCTGCATGGTGAAGGGCAGTGGGACGGGAGCAGCGCTGTCGCGGAGCTGGCGGGCGAGTTCGGCGCGCAACTGGTCCGGGCCATCCGCGCGGGCCTCGCCCAGGGCCCGAGCGCCGCGCAGGAAGCACCACGACTGTCCCAGCTGACCTGGTACGCCTTCGCGACCGAGTACGCGCGGGCCCACTGGCCCGGCCGGGCGGCCAAGACCCGCGACGAGGTCAGCGACGCGCTCACCGCCGTCACGCTGGCGATGTGCTGGGACATCCCCGGCCGCCCGAACGAGGCCCTGCTTCGCCGTGCGCTGCGGCACTGGGCCTTCGTCATGCCCCGGCCGGGTGATCCCATGCCGCCGCCGCAGGACCGGCTGGCCCTGCAGTGGGTGGCCAAGGCATCCCGCCCCCTGGTCGACCTGTACGACCCGGTCCTGGCCCGCGACGTGCTGGAGTCGCTGCGACGCAAGCAGGACGGCGGCGAGGCGGCCGTGGAGACGATGCGCCGCAAACGCAAGGTCCTCGTGCACGCCCTCGGCTATGCCATGGAACTGGGCGAACTGGGCAGCAGTCCGCTGGAACGGGTGCGCTGGCGCGTGCCCAAACCAGCCGTCTCCGTGGACCCGCGGGTGGTGGTGAACCCCTCGCAGGCCCCGGGATCTGCTGACGGCCATCTCGTACGTCGGCGGATACCGCAGGGCTCGCGGCCGACGGCTGGTGGGGCTGTTCGCCGGTATGTACTACGCGGGCCTGCGGCCGGAGGAAGCCGTCGCGGTCACCCTGCCGGACTGCCGTCTGCCGACCAGAGGATGGGGCCGGCTGGTCCTGCACCGCACGCTGCCGCAGGCGGGCAAACGGTGGACCGACACGGGCCAGAACCACGACGAGCGTGGCCTGAAGAACCGCCGGCCGGGGGACACGCGGGTGGTGCCGCTCCCGCCGCAGATGGTGCGCCTGTGGCGCGAGAGCGTCACCACGTTCGGCACGGCCGAGGACGGCCGGCTGTTCTTCAGCGAACGCGGCAACGTCCTCAGCTACACCGCCTACCACCACGTCTGGCGCGAAGCCCGCGCCCTCGCCCTGCCACCCGTGCTCGCCGCCACCCCTCTCGCCAAACGCCCCTACGACCTGCGCCACTCGGCCCTGTCGACCTGGCTGTGTGCCGGCGCGGACCCGGCCGAGGTCGCCCAACGAGCCGGGAACAGCGTCGAGGTCCTCCTCGCTCGGTACGCGAAGTGCCTCTACGACCGGCAGTCCATCAACAACCAGCGCATCGAAGGACTCCTCAGTGCCTACGACCGCCCACCCAACCTGGAGGAGCACCCGGTCAGATCCCTGCCAGGACCTGTGGGGACCCGCTCGTCAGCGGGTCCGGGGCTGCGTGATCTGCCAGAGCCGACGCGGGAGTTCTCCCTCCTCGAAGGCACGGACTTCGGCCAGGTGCCTCCAGGCCGGTGGCGGAGAAGTCCGTGGCATGGACCGTGAAGCCCTCCCGTGCGAAGTAAAGGGCGTCGCGGCCGTGACCGGCACCGAGCTCCAGGACGTCCCTGGCGCCGGCGTCCCGGAAGGCGCTCGCCGCGTGGACGGCCGCGGTGGAGGGCTCCTCGCCGTACATACCGGGATGGGCGGTGTAGGTGTCCTGCCAATGGCGGCGCTGCGCCTCCGGCAGATCCTCACTGCTCATGGTGGCGCTCCCATCCGTCTTTCCCCGGTAGGCGACAGCGTAGATGCCCTCACCGGCGGCCCTTGACCTCGCGAGTACGGGGGCTGCGCCTCGCCCGGGTGGCGAGTTCAGCGTTTCGGAGGGTGAGCGTGGGACTCGTGGGCGGGGCGCGGGCCTATCACAGCATCGGGTTCGATGGCCGGCTTGGTGGCGGCATCGGCGGACGGCTCTCCTGAGGCGCGGCGTGCCTCTTCGCTCTTCATCGCCCGGGCCTCGCTCTTGAGGATCCGGGCCGACTTCCCTATGGAGCGTGCGAGTTCGGGCAGCCTCTTTGCACCGAGGACCAGGATGACGATGATCAGGATGATCGCTATTTCACTGATACCGAGCACGGTGTTCCCCTCCGATACGGGTGATATCCGCTGCATCGAGCCTGGTAGGGCCGCAGTGCGGGCCCCGGACTGTTCACGAGACTGTGGTGCTGGTGCTGGTCACAGGTGGGAAGCGATGACGGGCATCAGGTCCTGGAAGGTACGCCCGTTGGCCGACTCGCCGATCGCGGACATGTTCCATCCCTGCCCGGACCGGTGGACTTTGGCCATGATCTGGGCCGTGTACGTGCCGCCGCCCGAGAGGGTGTAGCGGGCCAGCTCCTGGCCGTTGCTCTCGTCGATCAGGCGACAGAAGGCGTTCTGTACATCCGTGAAGGTCTGCCCGGTGAAGGAGTTGACGGTGAAGACGATCTGGTCGACGTGCACAGGTACCCGCTGGAGGTCCACCAGGATCGACTCGTCGTCCCCGCCCTGGCCGGCGCCGCCGACGCGGTTGTCCCCGGTGTGGCGCACCGAGCCGTCCTTGCTGACCAGCTGCTGGAAGAACACCACGTCCACCGGATCCTTGCCCGCGAACAGCACCGCCGAGGCGTCCAGGTCGATCTCCCGCGCGGTCATCCTTGCGAGGAAGCCCTTGCGCGGGGCGGACTGCCAGCCCAGCCCCATGCGGACCACGCTCAGCGTGCCCCCGCCGGCCTTCTCCAGACTGATCTGCTGGCCCTTGTTCAGATTGATCCCCACCGTGTCCTCCTGATGATCGGCCGTCGAACAGCACAGCTTCGCGCAGCCGCCTCCGCGACCGCCCTGAATCTACAACACTGTAGAATATGGGTGGCGTGCGTTGTGCCCATTCCCGGGCGGCCTGGCGCACAGTCGTCCCGGGCCGGGCGAAGGGAAGTCCGGGCTGGTGAAGCGGCATTGCAGGCGGCGGGCGTGTTCAGCGTCTCCGGCGCGGGCGCAATGCTGGCTGCGCCCTGCGGGCCGGGCGGCTCGTATCCGTGGGGATCCCCGGATTGAGTCACGGGGGTGTGGGTGTATCAGGGGCGGGGGGAGGGGGCGGCCCGCCGCGCCGCCCCCTGTCGTCACTCGTGTTCAGACGCCGACGCCGAAGTCTGCCGCGATTCCGGCGAGGCCGGAGGTGTAGCCCTGGCCGACGGCGCGGAACTTCCACTCGGCGCCGCTGCGGTAGAGCTCGCCGAAGACCATCGCGGTCTCGGTCGAGGCGTCCTCGGAGAGGTCGTAGCGGGCGATCTCCGTCCCGCCGGCCTGGTTGACAACGCGGATGAACGCGCCCCTGACCTGGCCGAAGCTCTGGCTGCGGGCATCGGCGTCATGGATGGAGACCGGGAAGACGATCTTGTCGACGTCTGCGGGTACGGCGGCGAGGTCGACCTTGACGACCTCGTCGTCCCCCTCGCCCTCGCCGGTGAGGTTGTCGCCGGTGTGCTCGACGGAGCCGTCGGGGCTCTTGAGGTTGTTGTAGAAGACGAAGTGCTGGTCGGAGGGGACTTTCCCGGACGCGTTCACCAGCAGGGCGCTGGCGTCGAGGTCGAAGTCGACCCCGGTGGTCGTGCGGACATCCCAGCCCAGGCCGACCAGTACGGCGGTCAGGCCCGGGGCTTCCTTGCTCAGCGAGACGTTGCCGCCCTTGGACAGGCTCACACCCATGTCGTGGCTCCCATTCGGTATCCCCGCGGCCCCGGCTGGCGCGCCCGTGCCGTCGGACCAAGGCGAATCTACAACACTGTAGAAGTATATTGGTGGGGGTCCGGTCGGTGTGGTGCCTTCGCGGAGTCGGGCCGCCGAGCAGATGGCCGGTGGATCAGTACGATGAACCGCCACGCCGTGTCGGGTGAGGCCATGAGGCGGGAGGTTGACGGCATGACGGTGAAAGACATGAGCGGTGCCGACCCGTCCCGCCGTCGGGCGCAGGGTGAGCTGGAGAGCCAGGTGCTCGCGGCGCTGTGTCAGGCGCCGGGGCCGGTCACGGCAGGATGGGTCCAAGAGTGGATCGGAGGCGGCCTGGCCTACACCACGGTGATGACGATCCTGACCCGGCTGCAGGCCAAGGGGGCGGTGGCCCGGGAGCGGGTGGGCCGGTCGTTCGAGTGGATGGCGGTTGCCGACGAGGCCGGACTGGCGGCTCTGCGGATGCGGAAGGTCCTGGACGCCGAGAGTGACCGGCAGGCTGTCCTGGCCAGCTTCGTGACCGCTCTCACGCCTGGGGACGAGCGGCTGCTGCGGGAACTGCTGGGCAAGGCGTCCGAGGCTGGGGAAGGCTGAGAGCCGTGGGGGTCTTCGTGTTCCTGCCGCTGGTGCTGCCGTTAACGGCATGGCCGGTCGCGCGGCTGGCCGGGCATCATCTGCACCCGCGTACCGCGACCTGGCTGCTGACCGGCGTCGCGGCGGTGCTGGCGGTATGCAGCACGCTGTGCCTGGCGCTGCTGATGGTGGTGGGGACCGCGCAGCTGCCCGGCAACCCGCTGCCGGACGGCTGGTCCGATCCTGAGGTGCGCGAAGCGGTCCCGTACGACGAGGTCGCCGGCAAGGCCGCCATCCCCGCGCTCCTCGCGGTGATCACCTCGTGTACGTCGGCGGCGTGGCGCCACCGGCGGGTGCGCAGGCGCAGCCGGCGTGTTCTTGCCGGGCTGCCGGCCACCCCGGTGGCCGTGTTGCCCGATGAGGTTCCGTACGCCTACGCGCTGCCCGGCTCGCCCCGTGACCGGATCGTGGTGAGCACGGGAATGCTGGCCGCGCTGACCTCCCGCGAGCGCCGGGCGCTGTTCGCTCACGAGCGTGCCCACCTGGTGGGAGCCCACCACCGGTTCCTGCTGGCCGTGCAGCTCGCCGCCCGCGCCAACCCATTTCTGCGGCCCCTGCGGTCGGTGGTGGCCTACACCGCCGAGCGGTGGGCTGATGAGGAGGCTGCGGCCAAGGTCGGCAGCCGCCGTACGGTGGCGGTGGCGATCGGCAAGGCGGCGCTGATCAGCCGCGGCGCCCCGCTGACCACGCTGCCCGCGCTCGCGGCGGCGGCGGGGCCGGTGCCGCGCCGCGTCGCGGCCCTGCTGGAGCCCGCCCCGTTTGCCAGCTCCTGGCCGTCGGTCTTCACCGCGGTCGGCATGGCCACGTGGGGCGCGGCGGCCGGCACGACGGTGTCCGCGCTGTCCTCGGCGAATTCCGCCGTCACCCTGTTCTTCATCCTCCACGCCGCCACACCCCTCTGACTGGACGGCGGCGCATGACGCCGCTGCTGGTGGCGCGGGGTTGGCGTACGGGGGGAAGCTGGGAAGACGCACAGCGTGCCCGGCCCCGGCAGGGGGGCTGCGGGCAAGGAGAGGCGGGGCGATGTCCGGTCCGGTCGTGGTCGGGGTGGACGGCTCGCCGCCCGCCATGGCCGCCGTGGACGCCGCCGCCCGGGAGGCGCTGCTCACAGGCGCCCAGCTGCATGTGGTCCACGCCTTCACCTGGCCCGCCATGCACGTCCCGCCCAGCGCTTCGCCTCTCGGCCCGCCCGCCGGGGGCGTGCGGGACTCGGTCGAGCGCCTGCTCCACGAGGCCGTCGACCGGGCCCGGTCGACGGCCCCGGGAGTGCGGGCGACCAGTGCGGTGATGCCCGGTGAGGCGGTGGCGGCCCTGGAAGCGGAGTCACGGACCGCGCGGCTGGTCGTGGTGGGCCAGCGCGGTTCGGGGGGTATCCGAGAGCTTCTCCTGGGTTCGACGGCAGTGCACCTTGCCGCGCACGGCCACTGCCCGGTGATGGTCGTACGCGGACGCAGCGAGCCCGAAGGCCCGGTGGTGGTGGCGGTGGACGGCTCACCCCAGGGCCAGGGTGCGATCGCGTTCGCGTTCGCCGAGGCATCGATTCGGGGCAGTGAACTGGTGGCCCTGCACGCCTGGAGCACATGGAGCGATCACGGCGAGAGCGGCCCGGGCCATCCCGTGGAACTGGTCGACCTGATCGCAGACGTGGACCAGCTGCGGGCGGCGGAGGAGCGACTGCTGGCCGAGGCGCTGTCCGGTCACCGCGAGCGGTATCCAGAGGTGACCGTGCGCTCCCGGGTCGTTCGGGGCCGGACCCGCCCGGCACTGATCGAGGCGAGCGACGGCGCCCAGCTGATAGTGGTGGGGGCGCGCGGGCGTGGCGGATTCGCCGGACTGCTGCTGGGCTCGGTCAGTCAGGCCGTCCTCCACCACGCCAACTGCCCCGTCACCGTGGTGCGCTCGGGCCTGTGACGCCCATCCGCGCCCCCGTGCGGGGCCGCGGCGCTCGGGTGCGAACGGTCAGGTCTGTGTTGCTAGAGGTCGAACTCGTGGGGCGGGAGGTCGAGGGTGTAGCAGGCTTCGCGGACGACGGCTTGTTCGGTCTTGTCGAAGTCGCCGTCGGCGCCGCCGATGACGATGCCGATCTGGATGACGGCGCGGGCCTCGGCGGGCTTCTTCTTCGCCTTGGCAATCTCCTGCAGGATGCTGACCTTGCCGAAGTCGAAGTCGGCGGTGAGGGTGTTGAGGTAGTCGTCGAACCGCTTCTGCAGATCGGCGGCCGGGAAGTTCTGCAGGACCTCGTTGGTGGCGATCAGGTGGGCCACCCGCTGGCGCTCGGACTCGTCGATCGTGCCGTCTGCCGCGGCGACCAGGGCACACATGGCCATGCTCGCGTCGCGGAACGCGCCGGACTTCAGCTCGTTCTTCTTCGCCTCCAGTTGCGTCTGCATCTGCTGGGCGGACTGCTTGAAACGGTCCCACAGGGCCATGCCAACTCCAGGGGTCGCAGGGTTGTCCGGGCCGGGGACGGACGGAGCCGGCCCGGACGAGTTATTTCTACACCACTGTAGAAGTTATCGTGTGGGGTTGCGGGGCTGCTACGCCTCCTCGTCGCCGCCCTCGTCCTCGTCGCCCTCGAAGAAGTCGCCGATTTCGTCGACGGCCTCGGCCGCCACCATCCCGCCCACTACCCCGACCGCGAGACCGGCCGCGCCGGCTGCGACCACGGCGCCCGTGCCCGGCCCGGAGCGGTGACCGCCGTGGTGCCCGTGGTCGTCCTTGTGGGCGTGAGCGTCGTGGGCGCCGCCGTGCCCGTAGGGCGTGTGAGGGGTATGGGCCACGCGGGCCGTGTGCGCGTCGAGGAGCTGGCTGATCCAGGAGCCGACCACGGCGTTCCAGTCCCGGTGGGCCGCGCCCTCGTGGCTGACCACGTGGCGCCCCAGCACGTCGTGACCTGCGAACAGGCCGCCGCGCTTGTCTGCCTCCAGGACGACCTCCAGCCCGCTCGGGCTCGCCAGGAACGTCACCTCGATCTCGCCGACCTGGTGGGCGTACTGCGGGGCGGGGGTGAGCTCGATCTCCTGGTAGAAGGGCAGCTGCTGGCCGGTGCCGCCGATGCGCCCGAGTTCGAGGTCGGCGGACTTGAAGCCGAAGCCGAGCTGCCCGAACGCCTCCAGGATCGCTTCCTGCACCGGCAGCGGGCCCACGGAGAGGGGGTCGAGGTCGCCCTTGTCCTTGGCGTCGGCGATGCCGAGCTCGGTGCGCACCCCGAGGACGATTCCCAGGGGCTGGCCGTGCAGCTGGGTGAGGGGGGTCTCCCACGGGAGCGTGACGGCGAACGGTACGGAGCGGTGCTCGGCCTCGGCGAGGCGGAACCCGCCGCCGACCTGGAATCGCTCGAAAGCGGCCGCGCCTTCGTACTCGCCGTCATGGGTCTCGGCCTCGACGCGGGCGACGAGTTCCAGGGTGATGTGCTCGATGTCGAAGTCGGCCCTGCCGCCGGTGAGGCGGACCTCGCCGGTCAAGCTGCCGCCGGGCACGGCGGTCGTCACGTCGAGAACCGTGTCCACGGCGGGGCCGCCGACACCCATCGAGCCGAGCAGGCGCTTGAACACCATCGTGGCGTTCTCCTTCATATGCGTCGCGTTGTTATCTCTTTGCAGTGCGCGCGACGGTGCCGCGGGACCAGGGTCCGGCCCGCGGCACCGCGCGAGCGCGAGGCGCTACTTCGCCGCGTCCAGGGCCGCGAGGGCCTGTGCCCAGCGGACGTACTTCAGCTCGGCGAGCTCGGCGACGGTCGTCACGCCGAACGCCTCCTTGAGCAGCTCACCGTCACGGTCGGAGACGCCCTTGAGGGCCCCCACGGGAGCGGCGAGAATCTCCGGCAGGCTCTTGTCCGCCCACGCCTTGTCCAGCACCTTGTCCAGATCGATCGAAGCCACGTCCTCTTCCCCTCCTGACTCCACGCGCCCGGCAGGCGCGCGTACAGACACCCGGGCAGCACGGAATACCCCGCCCCGCCCTGGCGCTATCTACAAGCATGTAGAAGCATAGGAGCAGCGCGGCCACTGTCGAGTGCGCAGGCGACGGATGGGTGGGAAAGTCCGAAAAAAACCACTCCTCTTGCCGTGTGAAACGTCACTGGCCAGGGGCTTTACCGCTCCTTTACAGTCGTCGTGCGGATACCGAACCCGCCCTGTGCGCGGACCGCGCCAGCCAGCCCGAGTGAAGAAGGAGCAGCAGACCCGCAATGGGTGAACCTCCCAGTCCCAGCCGTGCCACGCCTTGCCCGCTGATCGTTGAGCCGGGAGCGGGGGTGGCACGGTGACCGAAGTCCTGCTGCTGCTTCTCGCGCTGGCGCTGACGCTGGCGTGTGCGGTGTTCGTCGCCGCCGAGTTCTCGCTCACGACCGTCGAGCGCAGTGAGCTCGAGCGTGCCGCCGCTGCCGGCGAGCGGGGCGCCGAAGGCGCCCTGAAGGCCGCCAAGCGCCTGACCTTCCAGCTCTCCGGGGCCCAGCTGGGCATTACCGTGACCTCGCTGGTGATCGGCATGCTCGCCGAGCCGTCCGTCTCCGCGCTGCTGCGCGGCCCGCTGGAGGCCATCGGCCTGCCCGGTGGGGCGGTGTCCACGACCGCGACGCTGCTGGGTGTCGCGATCTCGACCGTGGTACTGATGGTCGTCGGTGAACTGGTACCGAAGAACTGGGCGATCTCCCGTCCGCTGGCCGTCGCGAAGGTCGTCGCCGGCCCGCAGCGCGGCTTCACGGCCGTGTTCGCCCCCCTGATCCGGCACCTGAACAACACCGCGAACCGCCTGGTACGCCGGTTCGGTCTGGAGCCCGCGGAGGAGCTGGCCTCCGCCCGTACCCCGGAGGAGCTGGTGGCACTGGCCCGGCACTCCGCCCGTGAGGGAGCCATCGAGGCCGACTCCGCCGAACTGTTCGTCAGGACCCTGCACCTGGCCGAGCTGACCGCGGAGAACGTCATGACCCCGCGCGTCGAGGCCAAGGCCCTGGAGGCGCACGCCACCGCCGCCGACGCCGCGAACCTCACCCTGGCCACCGGCCTGTCCCGTTTCCCCGTCTACAAGGACACCCTCGACGAGGTCATCGGCACCCTCCACATCCGCGACGTCCTCGCCCTGGAGGAGGAGAAGCGGGCCATGACCCCCGTGACCGACCTGATGACCGAGCCCCTGCTCATACCGCACTCCCTGCCCGTCGACACCCTGCTGGGCAGACTCCGCAAGGCCCGGACCATGGCCATCGTCATCGACGAGTACGGCGGCACCGCGGGTGTGGCCACTGTCGAGGACATCGTGGAAGAAGTCATCGGTGAGGTCCGCGACGAACACGACCCACTGGAGGTCCCCGACCTCCTCCCGGCCCCCGAGCAAGACTGCCGCAAGGTGTGGCAGGCAGACGGAAGCGTCCGCCTCGACCAGCTGACGGAAATCGGCTTCACACCCCCCGAGGGTCCCTACGAGACGCTGGCCGGCCTGATCGCCACCCACCTTGAGCGGATCCCCCTGGCCGGCGACACCGCGGACGTGGACGGCTGGGAGCTCACCGTCCTCGACGTCGAACACCACCGCGCCGACCGAGTGTCGATCACCGCCCCCAACACCGACCCGATCTCCCAGGAGGAGGCCCGATGACCGCGATCCAGCTGCTAATCGGCGCCTTCACCCTGATCACCAACGCATTCTTCGTCGGCGCCGAGTTCGCGCTGATCTCTGTACGCCGCAGCCAGATCGAACCGGCCGCCCTCAAGGGCAACCGGCGAGCGAAGACCACCCTGTGGGGCCTGGAACACCTCTCCGCGATGATGGCCACCGCCCAGCTCGGCATCACCGTCTCCTCCCTCGTTCTGGGCGCGGTCGCCGAACCCGCCATCGCCCACCTACTGGAGCCCCCCTTCCACTCGATCGGCGTGCCCGAGGGCCTGATCCACCCGATCGCCTTCGTCATCGCGCTCACCCTGGCCACCTACTTGCACATGCTCATCGGCGAGATGGTGCCCAAGAACATCGCACTCGCCGCCCCCGCACCGACCGCGCTGCTGCTGGGCCCGCCGCTGGTCGCCCTCACCCGCGCACTGCGGCCGTTCGTCTTCGGCATCAACGCCTTCGCCAACACGCTGCTGCGGCTGCTGAAGGTCGAACCGAAGGACGAGGTCGCCTCCGTCTTCACCGACGACGAACTCGCCCGCCTGGTCAAGGACTCCAGCGCCGCCGGCCTCCTCGGCCCCGAGGACGGCGAACGCCTCCAGGACGCCCTCGAACTCGGCACCCGACCCGTCGGCGAAATCATGGTGCCCCTGGACCGGGTCGTCACCGTCGGCCACGACATCACGCCCAAGGGCTTGGAACGGACGGCGGCCGACCACGGCTTCTCCCGCCTGCCGGTCACCAGCGACGATGCGGAAATCCTCGGCTACCTGCACATCAAGGACGCCCTCGGCGCCGTCGACCGCACCGCACCCTTCCCGCGCACAGCGCTGCACCCGATCGTCACGGTCGCCATCGACGTCCCGCTCGACGACACCATGACCGCCATGCGGGCCGCCAACACCCACCTCGCAGCAGTCACCGGCACCAAGGGCACCGTCATCGGATTCATCACCATGGAGGACCTCCTCGACGAACTCGTCGGCGCCGCGGCCGACGGAGACTGACCGTCACGAAGCGGCGGCCAGCACCCCACCGCGCGTGCGGCATCGCAAGCCCGCTCGAATTGGCTTCGGCTCAGGCCGGGCGCTGGGGGACGGCCGGGGTGTCCGTACGGGCGGGCCGGCGGGTGCGCCGACGGTGGCGGATCACCAGTGCCGCGAGGAGCAGGAGGGCGAAGAGGACCGCGATCACGGCGGGTCCCGCGGCGCTCAGGGCGTCGGCAAGAGCGCGCTGTACGGTGCCTGCGCCATCGATGACGGGGTCGGTGGTGGCGGGGTCGCGCTGGACGCGGATTTCGTACCAGCCGTAGTAGGCGACGTAGGCGCCGACGAGCAGGAGCAGGGCGCCGCCAAGGCGGGGGGCGATCGCGCCGAGGCGGCGCAGGCGGGTGACGGCGGTGGTGCGGGTGAGGGCGACGGTGAGGGAGGCGGCGCCGACGATCAGTCCCATTCCGGCGGCGTAGGCGACGAAGAGGGTGATGCCTTCGGCGGTGGAGCCTGTGCGGAAGGCGGAGACGACGATGGCGAGGAAGGGGGCGATGGTGCAGCCGAGGGAGGCGGTGGCGTACGCCATGCCGAACAGGGCCATCGAGGGCAGGGAGCGGGTCACCTTCGGTGCCCGCCGGAGCTTGGGTGCGAGGGTGGGCAGCTGGCGGCCTGCGAGGAGCCATCCCCCGGCGGTGGCTATGAGGAGGCCGAATCCGATGGTGAACCAGGGCAGGTGCTGCTGCACCTGCCCGGCGACGGGCTGGATCGCCAGGCCGAAGACGCCGAAGAGTGCGGCGAATCCGATGGTGATCGCGGCGGTTGCGGCGAGGGCGCGGCCGATGGCGACGGTGCGGCTGGGGGTGTCGTCGCCGAGGACGAGGAGCGAGAGGTAGGCGGGGAGCAGGGCGAAGCCGCAGGGGTTGACGGCGGCGAGCATTCCGGCGCCGAGTGCGAGGGCGAGAGGCAGGTCGGACATGACGGTTCAGCCGGTGAGTCCGGCGACCTTGTCGGCCAGGCCCTTGCCGCCCGGCAGCACGCCTTCGTAGACGGTGGTGCCGTTCTTGTCGAGGATGACGTAGCGGCTCTGCTCGGTGACCTTGAACCGCTTCCACACCTCGCCCTTCTCGTCGGACAGGTGCGGGAAGGCGCCGGTGGCGGTGTCGGCGAGGAAGTCCTTCATGGCGGCGTTGGTGTCGAGGCCGGCGACGCCGACGACGTTGGCCTTGCCCTGGTAGTCGGCGGCGACCTTGGCGGTCTCGGCGGCCTGGGCCTTGCACTTGGGGCACCAGGGGGCCCAGAACCACAGCACCGTGGGCTTGCCCGCGAGCGTCTTCGCGTCGAACGGCTTGCCGTCCACGGTGGTGGCCGTGAAGTCGAGCGCTTCGGGCACCTTGGCCCCGTCCGACCCGGCGCCGCTGCTCCCGTTGGAGCCGGCGGGCGGCTGTGCGGGGGACGACGCCGTTGACGGGGAGACCGCGCCAGCGTCGTCGGCGGCGTCGGCGCCGCTTGTACCGCACCCGGTGAGGGCGAGCAGTGCGGCGGCGACGGTGGCCGGAAGGACTGTGCGGGCGCGCATGGTGACTCCTGTGTGTTGGGGACCGGAGGCGAGACTAGATCGGTTCCTCGGGTCGAGGGCGTGGTGGTGGCCTTACGGTTCGATGACGCTTGGCGCGGGTCAGCCCGCCGCGTCCTGGAGCCGTTCGCGGTCGAGCACCGTGATGCGGCCGCGGGCGAGCCGGAGGAGTCCACGCTCCTCCAGCTCGCGCAGCACTTTGGTGCAGGTTTCGCGGGAGGTGCCGGCGAGGGCTGCGAGCTGTTCGTGGGTGAGGGCGATCTGTGGGTGGCGTCCGACCGGGCGCAGCGGGCCGGCCGGGGGCTGGGCGCTGGTGAGGGTGGTCAGGGTGGTGGCGACGCGCTGGGCGACGGTCTTGAAGACGCTGTCGGACAGGCGCTGCTCGAGGTCGGCCAGGCGCCGTCCGAGGATCGCGGTGATCCGCGTGGCGATGCGGGCGTCGGACAGGAGGTACTTGTGGACGTCCGCGCGGCTCATCACGCACACGACGGTGTCGTCGAGGGCTTCGGCGTAGTTGTCGTACATGTGCTGTCCGAGCAGGACCATCTCGCCGAAGATGGTGCCCGGGGAGATGATCGCGGTCGTGAGCGCCCTCCCGTCGGCGGAGACCCGGAAGACGCGGACCCGGCCCTGCTTGAGGATGAACAGCACCTCGGAGGGCTGGGTGGGCGAGTAGAGGATCTCGCCCGCGTGGTAGGTCTTCATCGGTGCCGCGGCGGCGATGGCTTCCATCTCCGGCTCGGAGAGGTCGCAGAAGATGTCGACCTCGGCCAGGCACCAGGTCCGCTCGGCGTCGTCGTCCGCTGCGGCGTGGTTCATGTGGTGCGTCTCCTCGCGTCGTCCTGGGGCCCATGGTGGGGGTGCGGCGCCCCACGTCGGGCGTGCCAGCGCCTCGGCGCTGCTGGCCAGACAGTAGGACACCGCACCGCCGTCGACGGCTGTGCGACGCGGTGCTGTGCCCGGTGGTGGGGCGGCTGACGCGGGAGCCCCGTGGTTCATCGGGCCGGGCCTGTGCGGTTGCCCATGGCCTGGGCGATGGACGCGAACGTGGCGCCGGCGAGGAGGCCGAAGACGAGGTGGGCGCCGAGGCTGGAGGCAGTGACGTCGTTCCATACGAAGACGGGCATGCCCATGTTGGCGGGCATGATCCACAGCGCGCCGACGGTCCACCACACAGCGCCGTAGACCAGTCCGAGAGCGACGGCGGGCGCGAGGCGCTGGGCGAACCGCCCCAGCACCACGCCGAAGGCGACGCCGGCGAAGGTGGCGATCCCGAGGTGGATCAGCCAGCCGGCGAAGGCGTTGGTGGAGCCGAGGAGCCCGGCGACCATGGTGATCATGGCGGTGTCCATCACCGGCCTGGACACTGACATCCAGATGCCCATCCCGACACCGCCGACCAGCCCGGCCGCGGCACCCCACACCGCGTACACCGGGATCGCAGCACTCTTCGGGGATGCCTGCACGGTAGTGGCCATGGTGATCGTCCTCCTCCTGCGATGGTCCTTCCGCTCTTGTAGCCGACGCTAGGACGCCGGGCACAGGCAGATATGTGAGGGCGCTTACGTACCCGGCGGTAGCCTGCTGGGCTGTCCCGGGGGCTTCACCGCGGTCAGCAGGGCGTAGCCGAGTACACCGTCGGTGACGGCGGCGCGGGCCGCGTCCAATACGGCCGGGACGGCCTCCAGGTCCACGCCGGCGTCGGCGAGGCGGGCAGGGGCGGTGATGCGCAGCAGGTCCAGCCGTGCCTGGATCTGGTCGATCATGCGGATCATCGCCTCGTCGTGCCGCTCCGTGACGCGGGTGCGGAGCCCGGCAGCGGCGAGGAGCTCGGCGTAGTCGTCGAGCGGGCGGGCGTCTGCGATGCAGGCGATGCGGGCGGTCAGCCCGCGCAGCTCGTCCGGGAGCCGGTCGGTGTCTGCGGTGACGTCGGTGATGCCGAGGCGTCCGCCGGGCTTCAGGACGCGGGCGAACTCTGCGGCGGCCCTGGGTTTGTCGGGGAAGGTGCACAGCGCACACTCGGACATCACCGCGTCGAAGACCTCGTCGTCGTAGGGCAGGTGCTCGGCGTCGCCGGTGGTGAAGGTGGCCTGGTCGGCGAGTCCGGCGGCTTCGGCGGCCCCCTGGGCGAGGGCGGTGTTGGCCGGGGCGTAGTCGACGCCGTCCACCCGCACCCCGTAGACGTCGGCCAGCAGCAGAGCGGTGGTACCGCGGCCTGAGGCGACGTCGAGGACCCGCATGCCGGAGGTGAGTGCGAGCCGGTCGGCGAGGCGGCGGGTCAGGGCGGTGCCGCCGGGGTGGTAGGAGTCCCCGAGCAGCAGAGCGACGATGTCCTTCGAGTACGCGTCCGCGCAGCAGGACTTGATCTCCTCGTGGTTCACGGTCGGCGCGCTCCTTCAGGTCTCGGTGCGGCTGGTCTTCGAGCCGTACGGGGTCGTGGTCAGCCGACCCGCGAGGGGCAGTGCGTTCGGGGCGACCGGAGCGACGGGGACGCCGGACATCTGCTCGCGGACCTGTTCGCGATAGCCGACGGAGTTGTAGGCGCAGAACGGGATGAGACGCCCGTCGGGGGTGATCTCCTCGACGCAGCACTTCATCAGCTGCTTGACGTTGAGGGTGTAGGGGTCCTGGAAGTCCTGCACGACGATCATGAACGCCTTGTCGTTCAGCTGCTTCACGGCCTCCGGCAGGTCGATTCCGCAGCTGTCGGCACAGTCCAGCGCCTCGGCGGTGGCCCGCAGCTTGTCCTCGGTCGTCTCGGTCCCCATGAACGCGGAGGCCGACCACAGCTTCTCCAGGGCCTCGCGGATGCGGGCGTCGGGCATGACGCGGTTGGTGACGTAGTCGAGGTAGTCCTCCACGTTCAGCAGCCGCGGGATCGGCACGACGGTGCGGCTTCCCGGTTCCCCGTCCACCAGCAGGTAGGTGATGGAGCGGCAGGTCGGGAAGCAGCACGGCACGGGGAAGAAGTCGCCGTGTCGGAACCAGGCGGGCCGCTGCTCGTTGATCAACCGGATCACGTCGGGGTTCGTGAGCCGTTGCAGCGGGTCGAACTCCACGTGCCGGCCGGAGTGGGTGACCGGCTGGAAGGCCACGGACCGCACGGCGGGGTGGTCGATGCCGTACTCGATGATCGCCCCGAGTTCGTGCTCGTTGAGCCCGCGCTCGACGGCCGCGACCAGGGTGACGGTCAGGCCGGCCTCCGCGCAGTTGTCGAGAGCCCGCTGCTTGAAAGCACGAAGGTCCCGGCCACGGATCTCCAGATGGGTGCGCGCGTCGAAGCCGTCGAACTGGAGGTAGACGTTCACCGAGCGGCCCGGCACCTGGTTACGTCGGCCGAGCTCGGCGACGAAGGTCTTGTCATTGGCCAGGCGGATGCCGTTGGTGTTGAGGTTGACGTTCCTGATCGGGCGGGCCTGGGCGAGATCGATGAAGTCCAGGATGTGCTTGTGGATGGTGGGCTCGCCGCCGGAGAACATCACCACCTCCGCCTCCCCCTCGGAGGCCACGAACGCGTCGAGCATCCGCTCGCACTGCTCGTGGGTGATCGAGTAGCCGTCGGGTTGGTGTCCGGAGACGGCGAAGCAGATCGGGCAGTCCAGGTTGCAGCCGGTGTTGACCTCGATGATCCCCAGGCAGGCGTGCTGCTTGTGCTCCGGACACAGCCCGCAGTCCGACGGGCAACCGTCCTTCACCTCGGTCTGGAAGGTGAGGGGGATGGTGCCGGGCTTGTTGAAGCGGGCCGAGGACAGGTACTCCTCGGCATCCCCGTACACCAGCGCCTCGAACTCGCCGTGCTCACGGCAGCGTTTACGCAGGTACACCCTGTCCTCGCGGATGTTGACCTGCGCGTCGACGGGTGTCTTGCACAGCGGGCAGATGGACTTGGTGAACTCCACGAACACCTCGTCCCGGTCCGCCTTGCTCCGGGGTGCTGGCGCCTGGGCCATCGAAGAACTCCTCTCCCCTATGGGGCTTTTGTTCAGCGGACGTCGCCGCCCGGATCGGCTTCATGTTGTGGTCGGGGCTGGGCCGGGACCGTCGGGCAGCAGCCCTTGGGCGTTGCGCCCCGATGGCGACGGGCTCGGCAGCGCAGGGCGTAGCCGGTGCCCGCGAGGATCACGACCGCACCCGCGGTGATCAGCCACGCACTGGCCAGGGCCCCGCCGATCGCGCCGAGCGCGCCGCCGGCCAGGAGCAGCGGGCCCGCGCAGCACACCACCATCACCAGCCCGGCACCCACGGCCGCCGCGATAGCACCGAGACCGGAACGCTCACGGGATGCGGACATCACGACTCCCCTCCTCCCGGGCGCGCGACGAGGCGGGCGATCGCCGGGCGGCACGGATCAGCACGGCGGCGTACAGCAGGATCAGGGCGTCCTGGACCAGCACGAACCAGCTCAGCCGCTGCGTGAGATAGATCCCGAAGCAGCCGCAGTTGCCCACCTCCAGGCCGCGCGCGTACGCCTGAACGGCCAGCACCGTCCACACCACCGACACGCCCGTGTACGCCCACACCGGGGCCAGAGCCTTCGAGCGGGGGCGGGCCAGGAACCAGACGCCCGCCACCAACTCGCCCGCGATCAGCGCCACGGCCAGCCCTGTCCCGGCGGCGCCCGTGACGAGCCCGTACGCGGACAGAATCCGCGGCATGTGCCCGAAGGAGGCGAGCTGGCCGACGGCCATTGCCGTGTACACCGTCCCGAGAACGATCCTGAGCACCATGATCCGACCGTAGGCCGCCGCAGGCGCCGAGAACTGTAAGCGCGCTCACCGAACCGCCCTCCCGTACGCGGGACGATCGGAGGTGTGAAGAAGTGATCGCCGTAGCGCGAGCCGGGGTCCCGAGCGCCTTCGGGAGGTGCCAGGTGAACGGTCAGCAGTCCCACCGCCCATCCAGGCGGCAGGCCGTCAAGGGCGCGGGAGTGATCGGGTGCGTCGTCGCTCTGCTCGTCGGCGGGGGTGTGATCGGCTGGCAGACGCTCGCCGATCGGCCGTCCGAGCCGGTGACGGCCGTGCAACCGGGCCAGGACCCGTTGCTGGAGGCGCTCGCCGACTCGGCGGTGTCGGGCGGGCCGGGCAAGGACGGGATCCCCTCCATCGACAAGCCCCGGTTCGTGAGGGCCGGCGAGGCGGGGTTCCTCAGCGAGGACGATCCGGTCTTCGGGCTGGAGTACCGAGGTGAGGTGAGGGCCTACCCCCAGCTGGTACTGGTGTGGCACGAGATCGTCAACGACACCGTCGGCGGCGAGCCGCTCGCCGTCACCTACTGCCCGCTGACCGGCACGGTCATCGCCTTCTCCGCCCCGCCCGGCGTCCAGGAACTCACGTTCGGCACCACCGGCCAGCTCGTCAACTCCAACCTGCTGATGTACGACCGGCAGACCGGCTCGCAGTGGCCGCAGCTGCTCGGCCAGGCGGTCAGCGGCCCGCTCAAGGGCACGAAGCTGGACACCGTCCCCCTGGTGTGGACCACGTGGAAGCAGTGGCGGACCGCCCACCCCGACACCACGGTGCTGTCCACCAGCACCGGGGCACTGCGCTCGTACGGAAGCGACCCGTACGGCTCCTACGACGGCTATCCGGACCGCAGCGGCTACTACGCCACGGGCCGGCCGATCTTCCCCGTGCTCGCCACGAGCGACCGCTTCGCCGACAAGGACGTCGTCATCGGGGTCCGGGTCGGCGAGGAGCGGCTGGCCATCCGCAAGGACCTCGTACGCACAGCCAAGATCGTCCGGGCCGAAGTCTCCGGCACCCAGATGGAGGCACGCTGGGACGACCGGCTCGGCACCGCCAGAGTCGTTCAGCAGGTCGGCGAGCGGTGGGAGCCGGCTGACTTCCTCGACTCCATGTGGTTCGCCTGGTACGCCTTCTATCCCAACAGCCAGGTGCGGGCATGAGCAGGCCGCTGACCGAACTCGTCAGGGCGGGCGACGCCTGGGACGCCACCCTCGCCGTGATCAAGACCACGCCCGGGCAGGTACGGGCCGCCCTCGCCGTACGCCGCCACCGCAGGGCCGCACAGGTCGCCGCGACCCTGACCCTGCTGGTGTACCTGTCGTCCATCGGGGATCTCGCGGTGTCCCCCTCTGGCCAGTTCACGGGCGCCCCAGTCGTTCGGATCGAGCCGGAGCAGCTCTTCGAGGCGCGGGCGCCGTACCTGTTCGAGCCGGTCCTCGCCTGGCACCCCACCAGCCACATCGCGGTCTTCGTCAGCCCGGTCAACCTGCTGCTCGGCATCGTCGTGGCGGCCCTCGTCGGCTGCAACATCGCCGTCGCCACCCGCGCCGCCGCCCGGCAAGCCGCCTCCTGCCGGCGCACCCGCTACACCCGGCTGCTCGTCGTGCTCCCGGCGTTCCTCCTCGGATTCGCCTGCTGCGTACCGACGTTCCTGCTCGTCCTGGGCGCGAGCACCGCCGCCGCGCTTCTGCCGGTCCTGATCCCCCTGCGCCCGGTCTTCTACCCGCTCACCCTGGTGATGCTGGCCGCTACGCTGGTGTGGGGCGCCTCGCGGAGCGCACGCCCGACGCGGCGCCCGCGCCACGCGAGTGACGCCGGCGACGCTCGGTAACCGTGCGACGGCCGTCGCATCTGTTCGCGGCTGCAGGAACGCGCTCAGGCGAGAGCGTCGAGCGCGGCGAGAATGTCGGCCGGTTCGGCGCGGGTCGTGTAGTCGCTGTCGACGAAGGCCCAGCGGACCGTCCCCTCGCGATCGATGACATGGGTCGCGGGGATGGGCAGGGTACGCGCGTGGCCGGCCTGAGACCGGTGGAGGTCGATGCCGAAGCCCTCGTAGACGGCCGCCAGGTCCTCGGGCAGGTCGAAGGCGAGGCCGTACTGCTTGGCGGTGTCGCAGCCGAGGTCGCTCAGCACGTCGTAGGCCAGTTCGTTCTTCTCGGCGAACGTGAGGGACTCGTCGGGGATCTGCGGGGAGACGGCCACCAGGCGGGCGCCGCGGGCGGCGATCTCGTCGTGGTGCTGCTGCAGGGAGCGGAGCGCGATGTTGCAGTACGGGCACCAGGCGCCGCGGTAGAAGGTCAGCACCACCGGGCCCTCGGCCAGCAGTTCACCGAGGCCGACGGTTCGTCCCGTCGCGGAAGGCAGGGTGAAGGGCGGGGCCTGGTCGCCCACGGTCAGGGCGCGGTCGGCCTGGCCGGACTCGGCCAGCTCCTCGGCGGCCCGCCGCATGACGGCCCGGATCTCCGCGGGGATCTGCTCCTGGCGGCTCGCGTAGAAGGCGCGCAGCTCGGTGTTGACGCTCATGGGTTCCCTCTTCCTTGATCTTGGAACGTTCGTTTCAAGATAGAGGTTCGAGTGCACTCCAGGTCAACATCCGAGGCAGTATCTTGGAACTCTCGGTTCAAGTTGGCGGGGTGGAGCATGCCGGACATCAAGCACTTCGATCCGGACACTGCCCTGGATACGATGGTTCGGCTGTTCTGGCGGCAGGGCGTGGCCACGACCGGCGTCCAGGACATCGTGAACGCGACCGGTCTCAACCGCTCCAGCCTGTACGCGACCTTCGGCGGCAAGCAGGAGCTGTACCTCGCCGCCCTGGAGCGCTACGTCGAGCTCCGCTCCCGCCCGACCCTCGCCCGGCTCACCGAAGACAACCGCGGGCTGCCCGCTGTCGCGGAGTTCTTCGACACGCTGATCGACACCCGCAGCACGGGCGAGTACGCCCAGTGGGGCTGCATGGTCTCCAACGCCCACGCGGGCGCCGAGAACGACGACCCCGAGGTGCGGGCCATCCTCGACCGGCAGCACCGGCGCCTGCGCGACGCGCTCTACGCGGCGCTCCTCTCGGCCCAGCGGCAGCGACAGCTCGGCGGGGGCGCGGATCCCGACTGCGCCGCTGACATGCTGGCCCTGCTCGCACACGGGGTGAACCTGCGCTCCCGCGCCGGGGCCGACGCACAGGAACTACGGAGGACCGTCGCAGCGGCGATCGGAGCAGCCACCGGAACCGCCAACAGCCCGACGCGCTCCGCCCCGTAGGCGTTGGGCTGGCCGACCTGTGGCTCAGCCCAGGGCTGCGCGGCGCTCCGCTTTCTGGTTGACCGCGGTCAGTGTGGCCGAGACGGTCCTCGACGCCAGCGGGCGGACCGGCGAGTGATGCGGCGGCGCAGCCAGTCGCCGGCCTCCCCGACGGCCACCAGCAGCGCGGCGGAGGCTGCGCACGCCGCGAGGGAGGCGGGCTGGTCCAACGCCTTGCCCAGGAGCCACAAGGCCAGGGCCAGCAGCATCCACCAGGCGGTGACCGGCAGGGCGAAGCGCCGCAGACGACGCGGGTCCGTCACGGCGCGGCCTTCGCGGCCCGAAGTGTCGCGGCGGCTGCCAGCGCGCATCCGGCGACCGCCACTGCGCCAGCGGTCGCGGTTGCCGCCAAGGTGATCGCCGACGGGGTGTCGGCAAGACGCGGGACGGTGTTGAGCGGGGCTGCGGCCCACAGGGCGAGCAGGGCCCAGCCTCGCGGGCGGGCAGGTGCCAGGCGGGCCTGCAGGCGGTTTGGTATCCGGCCGGTGAGCAGGGCCAGCCCGGCCGGGAGCAGGGTGAGGGAGAAGGCCGCGAGGCCGATCCAGTGCCAGATCATGGGATGCGCGAGTGGCTTTCGTCGAGTCGGGTCGGTGGGCGTCAGTTGTGGCGGGCGGCGGATATGACCAGTCCGGTGACCAGTGCGGCGAGGCCGATGGTCAGGAGGGGGAAGCCAGGGCCGGGCAGGACGTACATGGTTGCTCCGGTCGCTGTGAGCGCGGCGCCGACGGCCGCGATGGTGGTGCCGGTGCGTCGTTCGGGCATGGGGTTCCTCATTGTGTGGGCGGCTTCCTGGTAGATCGGGAACGGGGTGCGGCCTGGTGGACGAGGTGGGCGGTAAGCGTTCCGATGAGGAGTGCCCAGGCCACGGCGGCGGGTCCGGCCTGTGGCCATCCGACGAGGACGGTGGTCGCGGCCGTGACGGCTCCAGCGGCCAGCGCGCGGCGGTCCCTCATGAACGCCCACTGCCGTCGTGCGCTGCCTGGCCTGTGGATCTCGCTGATGGCGGTTCTGATCACGAGCGCCGCGGTCACGATGGCGACGGGCAGGATCGAGGCGTCGTTCACGCCGCCGCCTCGATGAAGTGCCGCATGAGGCGGGCGGCGGTGACGGTGCCGAGCAGTGTCACCTGGGTGCCGTCGCGTTCGATGACGGCGACCACTGCGGGTGCGGGCCATCAGGTCCGCGACCTCCATGGGCCGTGCGCCGGGGCCGACCACGGGCGGCGGATACAGGTGGCGTGGTGCCCACTCGGCGACCGTGAGCCCGGCGAGGCGTTCGGCGAGCTCTCCGTCGTGCTGCTCGCCGACGACGCCTGCAAGCGCCGGGTCCTCGGCGATGTAGGCGGGGATGAGCTGCCGGATGAGCTGGGAGCCGGGGACAATGGCGTACGGCTGACCGTCGGCGTCGAGGACCAGCAGAGCCGGCAGCGACTGCTCGGCCAGCATCCGCGCCGCATCGACAGCGTCGTCGTCCGTGGTCACAAAGGGGTAGAGCTCGGCGAGATCGCGTGCACGCATGACCGCCTCCATCAGGCTTCGCCACCCGCACCCCGGCCGGAGCCGGAACCCGGGACGGTGTGCCGGTAGATGTCGGGGACGCCGTCGGCGTCCTCATCGAGCGACTCCTCCTCCCACAGGCGCCGGTAGATCTCGTTGCGCCGTTTCACCAGCACAGCGGCCACCACGGCGGCGATCAGCGAGCCGATCAGGACGGCCGCCTTGATGTGCTCGGCGTCGGCCGGGTCGGGGAAGGCGAGCTCTCCGATCAGCAGGGCGACGGTGAAGCCGATCCCGGCCAGCAACGCGAGGGCGAGCACGTCCGCCCAGGCCAGATCCGGGTTCAGCCGTGCCCGGGTGAACCGGGCCGCCAGGTAGGTGCCCGCGAAGATCCCCACCGTCTTGCCCACGACCAGGCCGATCACCACGCCGAGGGGCTCCGGGCGGGTGAACACCTCGCCCAGCGCCGAGGCCGACACGCTCACCCCAGCGGCGAACAGCGCGAACAGCGGAACCGCCACACCGGCCGAGACCGGCCGCAGCAGATGCTCGGTCCGCTCCCCTGGCGACGCCAGCTCGCCCTGGTCGCGGGTGGTGCGCAGGATCAGGCCCATCGCCACGCCCGCCACCGTGGCGTGCACCCCGCCGTTGTACGTCAGCGCCCAGATCGCCACGCCGAGCGGCACGTACCACCACCAGCCGCGCACCCGGTACCGCTGGAGCAGGTAGAAGACGACCAGCCCGACCAGCGCCCCGAGCAGGGCTGCGGGGTTCAGGCCGGCGGCGAAGAAGATCGCGATCACCAGGATCGCGCCGAGGTCGTCGACCACGGCCAGAGTGAGCAGGAACGCCCGCAGGGCGGAGGGCAGGTGGGTGGAGAGCACCGCGAGGACGGCGAGTGCGAACGCGATGTCGGTGGCCATCGGCACCGCCCACCCCGCCCCGCTGCCTGAGCCGATGGCGGTGATCGTGAGATAGAGGGCGGCCGGGACCGCCATGCCGCACACGGCGGCGACCACCGGCAGCGCCGCGGTGGCCGGCGTGCGCAGCTCGCCGACCACGAGTTCACGTTTCAGCTCGATCCCGGCGACCAGGAAGAAGACGGTCAGCAGCCCGTCCGCACTCCAGTGCCCCACCGACAGGTCCAGGCCGAGCGCGGGTATCCCGAAGTGGAAGTCGCGCAGGTGCTCGTAGGTGCCGCTGAACGGGGCGTTCGCCCACACCAGCGCCACCACGGCCGCCGCCAGCAGCACCAGCCCGCCGACGGTCTCCGTACGCAAAGCCCGGGCCACCTGCGCACGCTCCGGCCACGGCAGCAGGCCGAGGAAGACGGAACGCTCACGGGCAGCAGGCATCCGGGACCTTCCGGGGCATCGACGTGTGGGCACACGTGCCCCTTCGACGCCGACCAGACTTCCCGGCACACCCCGCATCACTTGACGCGTTCTTTACACACTATCCGCCGCAGCGCTGGCAGGACCAGGCCGCCCCAGGAAACCGCCGACGGCGCTCCGCGCCGTACGGCAGGGTCGCGCGCCGCTCGGCCTCCTGCCGGACCGAGGCCAAGGACGCGGCGACGGTCGCCTCCCATCGTGCGGCGACCAGGCCGCCCCACCACTGCCCGGCCCGCCACAGATCGGTGGCGAGCTCACCCTCGTACACCAGCCGCGTACCGGCCCGTGCTCGGTGAGGGTGAACGACTCGGTGACGGCCGGGACAGGCCCGCGCACCAGCCGGAAGTCGACCCGCTCCGGGCGGGTGAACCGCACCGTCCCCACCGTCGTCGCTGTCAGGCGTCCGCCCGCGACGGGGTGGCCCGAGCGCCACCCCGTCGACGAACAGCTCCGCCGCTCGCGCGTGGTCCCCGGCCGCGATCAGGCGCTCCACCTCCGCCAGCGGCCCGCGCTCGACAGCCGGGTACGCGGCCTCCGCCGCTGCCTGCCGGGATCGGAATCGAGGGCTTGGCCACGACGCGGGCGAGGACCGGTGCACGAAGGTCAGTCCGCCGAGCGCCGCCGCGGTGCCCGGGTGTCCGCCGAGCGCGAGCCCCACGCCACCGAGCCCGGTGCCGAGGAAGACGCCGAAGCGCGGCGATGGCGGGAGGCCAGGGTTCGTACCAGCGTGACGAGCCAGGCGATCGCGAGGACACCGCCGCCGATACGCACCCTGGTCGGGGGCTGCTGCTCAGGGCCATCCAGCCGTGCCACAGGAGGCACAGCCCCCAGCCAACTGGGGCTTTCCAGGAAGTCGCGTCTTGCGTTCCCGCGATGGCATGGCGTTCGTCTGCTCCTCTCGCTCGTGGTCGTTGTGGACGGGTGCTGAGCGGCAGCTCACCGTCGTGTGCGGTGTCGCAGATGGCGGCGGTTCGGGAAAGGCGCCGACTGCCACGGTCGCCGGAATCCAGAGCGCGAGCAAGGCGCCGAGGGTTCCGTCTCTGTCGTGCAGGACCACCATCAACGTGAAGGTGCAGGCGCCCAGACCGGCCACCGCGCATGCGTCGGCGGTCAGTGTCGTCCGATGCGGACGGGCGGACGGTTCGTGGGAGCGGAGCCGCTGCCGCGAGACGTAGGTTGGCCCCGGCGCCGGCGAGCAGCACGACCCCGGCCAGGCCCGCAGCCGTGAGCATCCCCTGGACTCGCCGGGGCAGGGAGCACAGGGCACGCCACTGGTTCGCCTTGGCAGGGCGCTGACCTCCAGAAGGTCCCCGACCGCAACCCCGTCGCACTCGACCTCCGCCGTGAGCGGGGTGCCGTCCCAGGGGTCGGCCCAGGCGACCGCGCACATGTCGTACTCGGTCGTGCCGGTGACCTTCGCGACCACGGGCTGTCCGAACCCGTACGCGAGCGTCACAAGGCCCAGACCTGCCAGGCCGAGCGTCATCGCGGCCCAGCTCCACCAGGGCACCAACACCCGGCCGCGGCGTGCGGGGCCGCCTCGCCGCGGCCGCGCAGGTGGCGCCTGATCAGCCGCAGCCGGCGTGCGCCGCTCACGGAGGCCGAGGCGATGCCCACCAACGCCGCCAGCCCGGCGACGGTCACCCCGAAGACCACCATGAACCGGGAGTCCTCCAGATCGGCCGCCTCCCCGCGTACCGGCCAGGGCCGGGCGCTGATCGGCAGCAGGTCACCTGGCCGCGGGCTCCCCGGGCGGCGAGGAACAGGGGCAGGGCTCCGTCCGGACTGAGGTGCGTCACGCGGGAGACATCCACCTCGAGAATCTTCGGTGCCTCGCGCAGAGCCGCGCGCAGGACACGGCTGGTGTCCTTGGCCGTGTCGGCACTGAGGTCGCCCTTGAGACGGATGACGAGGAACTCCCGGCGGGGTTGAAGCCGGCGGAGCAGCGCTCGCGAGCGCTGGCGGAGCCGTTCGGCCGGTGACATCGGTGGCATCAGGGCTCCAGGGCAGGCGTCGGCGGTTGCCGACCAGCCTTCCCGGCTCACCTGGTGCGGACGATACGCGCCGGAGCGCCCATCCGCCGCTTGGACAGGAGCGGCGACCACTTCAGGGCTGCCGGGTTCCGGCAATCTGCTCGCATCCCTGGTGCGCATCAAGGACCTGTCAATGTCACGTATGGAACGTGTAAGGTCCGTGACGGAGTGCCGGGAAGCCTGGTCGGCGAACAAGGGACACGTGTCTTTTCTGCCGATCGGGGGATTTCCGCCATGGTGCTCGTTGCCGTCTTCGGAGCCGCGCTGCTTGTCGCGGTCCTGCTGTCCGGGCTCGCCGCCCGCACCGTTCTGTCGACCTCGCTGCTCTTCCTCGCAGGCGGTGCGCTGGTCAGCGACGGCTTCCTCGGATTGATCCACATCACACCCGAGAGCGAGATCGTGGCGGTCACCGCCGACCTCGCCCTGTTCGCCGTGCTGTTCACCGACGGCATGCACGTGTCCTTCGCCAAGCTGCGGGCCAACTGGCGCAACCCCGCACGCGCCCTCGGCCTGGGCATGCCGCTCGCCTGCGTCGGCATGGCACTGATCACCCACTACCTGGTCGGCCTGGACTGGACGACCTCGTTCCTCGTCGGCGCCGTCCTCGCACCGACCGACCCGGTGTTCGCCTCCGCCATCGTGGGCCGCAAGGAAGTCCCGGCCCGCCTGCGCGAGCTGCTGAACGTCGAGAGCGGGATCAACGACGGCCTCGCGCTGCCCGTCGTACTGATCCTCATCGCCGCCGCCGGGCCCACCGCTGCGGGTGCCGAGGCATCCTTCGGGACGATCGCCCTGGAGCTCGGCCTCGGTCTGGCCTTCGGCGTGCTGCTGCCGCTGATCGTCAACGGACTCGTACGCTTCCGGCTCCTGGGCGCCGAGCCCAAGCTCCAGCCGCTCCTGCCCCTGGCCACCGGCATCATCCTCTACGCCGCATGCCACCTCACCCACGCCAACCCCTACCTCGCCGCCTTCTCCGCGGGCGCGGTTCTCGCGGCGATCTCTCCGGAGTCGAAGAACGCGTTCGAGCCGCTGGGGGAGTCGCTGGCCGAACTCGCCAAGTTCGCCGCCCTGCTGGTGTTCGGCGCGCTGCTCACCCCGCAACTGTTCGGCGACCTCTCCTCGGGCGGATACGTGGCCGTTGTCCTCGCGATCGTGCTGATCCGACCGGGCTCGCTCCTGCTGTCGCTGTGGGGGACGCGGATCGACCGCAGGGAGAAGCTCGTCGCGGCCTGGTTCGGGCCGAAGGGCTTCGCGTCCGTCGTCTACGGCCTGCTCGTCCTCCAGGCCGGCATCCCGCAGGGGCAGGAGGCGTACACGCTGATCGCCGTCTGCATCGCCTTCTCGATCATCGCCCACAGCAGCACCGACGTCCCCATCGCCCGCCTCTTCCACGTCGACGACCTCGTCGAGGCCGGCGCCGCACCTCAGGCACGCCCCGACGACACCGCGAAGAGCAAGGCACTTCCCCATGCGCGCACGTGACCTGACCTGGCCATGCACCCCGGTCCACCTGGACACCAGCCTGCGAGAAGCGGCCGAGCTTCTGATCCGCGAACGCGCCCCGGTGCTCGCCGTCGTGAGCGAGGACGGACACCCCGTGGCCACGGTTTCCGCAGCACGGGTACTGGCCGCGGCCCTGCCCGACGCCGTGCGGGATGACCCCCTCCTTGCCGCGGTCGTGGGCGAGTCGCTCGACGACGACGTACGGGCGCGGGCAGCCTCGCTCCGGCTCGGCGACGTGCTGCCCACACGCCTGCCCACGCCGGCTGTCGTCAGTCCCGATGCCTCGCCGGTCCAAATGGCCTCGCTGATGGACCGCACAGGCAGCACCGTCGTCCTGGTGGTCGACCACGACGGCGACAGGCCGAACCTGCTCGGCACCATCGACGCGGCCATCCTGCTCCAGCACTACCTCTGACCAGCCGCACGACCACGGCGGTGAGGAAAGAGAACGAATGAAGCCGGGACGGGGCCGGAAGGCGACAGGGACAGCACTGGCTGAAAGTGGGATGCGTCGTCGTGGCGGGCGCTGCTGCCGCCGACCGCGCGCCCCAGACACGCGCCCGTCGAGCAACACTGTGAGTAGGCGGACACCGTACTGATCCGACCATCGGGAGCGCCTCGCGGGCCTGCGGCTCGGGCGGAGGGCCGCCTGCTTCGGCCATGGGAGACGGCGATGAACGGTTCGGTTCGGATCGGACGAGTTCTCGGCGTGCCGCTGCGCGTTCACTGGACCGTGCCGCTGCTGGTGGTCCTGTTCGGGTACAGCCTGGGAAGCCAGACGCTCCCCGCGTGGATTCCGGACCTGCCGCCGGCCACCTACGCGGTCGCCGGGCTGGTGGGTTCCCTGCTGCTGATCGGAAGCCTTCTGGCTCATGAGGCCGCGCACGCCTTCCTCGCCCGGAGGAGGGACATCCCGGTCCAAGACGTCACGCTCTGGGCGCTGGGAGGGATGACGCAGATGGGCAAGCCGCGCACGGCCGGCGCGGCCTTCCTGGTAGCCGTCGGCGGGCCGCTCACCAGCCTCGTCGTCGGCGCGGCGGCGCTCGGTGCGGGCGTCGGGCTGAACGCGCTGTTCGGCTGGGCGATGCCTGCGGCCGTTCTGGTGTGGCTGGCGTGGGTGAACTTCTTGCTGGGTGTGTTCAATCTGCTGCCCGCGGCGCCGCTGGATGGAGGGCGTGTGGTGCAGTCGGTGATCTGGTGGCGTACGGGAGACCGGGACCGGGCCGAACGAGCGGCCGCACGCAGTGGGCAGGTGCTGGGCTTTCTGCTGATCGCCGGCGGCTGGGTCTACGTCCTGCGCGGCGCGCTGGGCGGTCTGTGGCTGATGGGCATCGGGTTCTTCGTCCTGATCGTCGCCAACGCGGAGCGACGGCAGGCCGGGATGGCTTCAGCCCTGCGCGGGGTACGAGCGGCTGACGCCATGTCGAGCCCCGCGGAGACCTGTCCCGACTGGCTTACCGTGGAGCGCTGCGTCGACGACGTGGCGATGCGGGCCCGCCATTCCGCCCTCCCCCTGATCGACTTCGGGGGCCACCCCAGCGGCCTGGTCGACCTGTCTCAGCTCGGGAAGATCCCCGCGGCGCAGCGCAAGGAACTGCGCGTACGTGACATGGCGACCGCGCTGTCGCAGTGCACCACCTGCGCACCGGACGAGCTTCTGGAGAACGTACTCGAAAAGGCCCGCCCGAGCAGGAGCGGCATACGCATTCTCGTCATCGAAGCCGGGCTTCTGGTGGGCATCATCACCGCACGTGACATCGCCCGGCTCGTCCAGCGGCACTCACTGCGCGGTACGAACAGCGGTATGGACACCTGATGAACCCTCCAGGCTGGAGGCGGGCGACCGGGGGCGTCAGCGGCAGGGCCCCGCTCCGGCTGCGAGCGCCAGGACGAGCGCCCTCCCCGCCGCCTTGGTCCGTCGTCGGATCACGGTTCTCCCTCTGTCATGGTGCGGTGGCAGTCGTGGGCGCGGTGGGCGTGGCGCAGTGGTGAGCCGCGGCGGAGCGTTCGGCGAAGACCTTCAGTACGGAGAGCTCGTACGCCTGGTCGGCGTCCGTCCTCTTGGCCTTGTCGTCGTACGGGATGAGCGTGAAGAGGGCGGGTTCGCGGCTGCTGGGGCAGGTGGCGGTGGTCCAGTAGCTGCCGTTGCTGAGCACACCCGACCGCTGTCCGGACGCGATGGGATCGGGGTCTCCCGAGCGCTCGGCGTGGTCGTGCCGCGCGCTCTCCGTGTACGGTCCGTAGTGCGCGGCGAGCCGGTAGGTGGTGTGGCTCTCGGTGTTGCCCAAGACGCATTCCTCGTACGGTGTGGTGCTGCGTTCGCTCTCCCAGGCCCGTGCCACGGCCTTGCCCCGGGCGGTGATGCCGGAACAGGTTCCCTTGG
>NZ_JBEPDM010000031.1:0-87889 GCF_040300305.1 Streptomyces sp. NPDC000410 | reverse complement strand
GAGTGGCGAACGTCTGCATGGTCTTCTCCTGGTGTCTCGTCGCTCTCCGCGACCCGGTCTTTCTGACACCGGAAAAGCTACGTTGCGTTCGAAGATCTGGCAACCAACTCGTTGCGCCAGGACGGCATCATCGCAGGTAGAAGCCGTGAAATCGTTGCAACGTTCCAAGAATTAACGCAACACGCTTCCGCCTGCACGTTGCAATGGATTGAGGGTGAACGCTATTTGACACGCATGGTGCTACCGAGTGCGCTGCGGCGATTGCCTCGTCATTCGCGCCGGGGGCGGGGACTTCGCGGCGAGTGTGGACGGCGCCGGACTCGGCGCCGCGCTCCTGAAGTCCCTGAGCGCAAAGCACTCACGGCGGAAGGCTCGCTGACGCGTCAGCGGGGAGAGGTGACCCCTATCGGTCAGGAGCAGGGCGCGCTGTCGCCGGGCCGGGCGACGCCGGGCCGGGTGTCCAGTGACCACATGTGCGTGCACTGCGGGCACTGAAGGTGGACGACCGGCCCGTTGTTGGAGATCAGATAGCGCCAGTGATCGCCGCAGTTGCGGAGGTCGGCACAGGTCGCGCAATGGCGGGCGTCGTCGCAGACGGGGCAGGCCACCCAGGCGCGACGGGCGTGGTCCGCCTGTGGGTCAATGGGCAGTCGCACGGCCCGGCTCCTCCCCCGGCAGGACGCCGGACGCCACCAGCAGGTCGTAGGTGCGCTGCTGCTCGGCGTCCAGGCCCGAGTAGAGGAGGGCGTACGCCTCGTCCTCGCCCCGGAGGACGGCGACCGGGTCCCAGTCGGGTCCGAGCGCGGTCACGACCTCGGCCCGTCGCCGGGCTTCCTCGAAGGTCAGGTCGATCGTGAAGGGTATGAGGCCGGTGGCGTTGTCCTGGTTCATGGCGAGACTTCCGATGCTCTGGCGGAACCCCACCATCTCTACCAGGCACCCGCGGCCGCGAGAAGGGTGACCTAAGTCGCCTCGCCGACGGTCCGGGGGCGACGCTTCGCCCCGCCCTCCGGCGAGGCACTCCCGTATCGGCCGACAGGGGTGGGCCGTTGCCGGTTCGAAGCCCCTGGCGCCGGACACGGTCCGCTCACTGGGCTATGACGCACTTCACACTTTGCCCCACCAGATCAACGCGAATCAGACCAAATCTGCCCGCTATGCGTCGGCCTCGGCGCCAAGCGCCTCGTCGCAGTCCAGCATTCCGGCCGCCTCAGGCGGGACACGCGCGGCGATGATGGCGTCCAACATCACGCGCGCCGCCCCGAGTTCGTCCATGACGGCGGTGATCCGGTCCCGCTCCCTGGCCAGGTCGACCAGCAGGTCGGGGCAGGCGGCCGCGAGCTGCCCGTCCTCCTCGACCATGCAGGGCAGTACGTCGGCGATGGTCGCGGTGCCCAGACCGGCGGCGAGCAGCGTACGGATGCTCCGCACCGTGTGGACATGGTCATCCGTGTACTCGCGGTACCCGCTCGGCCGCCGCAGCGGATCCAGCAGCCCCTGCTCCTCGTAGTACCGCAGTGCCCGTTCGCTGACTCCGGTCAGCCGGGACAACGCCCCGATACGCATGTGATGAACCAAGCTCCCCGACAAGCGAGTTGACTCTGACATCAACGTGAAGGTTTAGCTTACGCGGCATGTCAACGGAAACACTCCACACGCCCCTCCCCCGGCAGTCGGCCGGGCCCCGGGAATGGCTCGGGCTGGCCGTGCTCGCGCTCCCCACCCTGCTGCTCGCCATGGACGCCACCGTCCTGTATCTGGCCGTCCCGCACCTGAGCGCCGCCCTCCAGCCCGACGGCAGCGAACTGCTCTGGATCGCCGACATCTACGGCTTCATGATCGCCGGCTTCCTGGTCACCATGGGCACGCTGGGCGACCGGATCGGCCGCAGGAAACTCCTGATGATCGGGGCGGCCGCGTTCGGCGCCGCCTCGGCGCTCGCCGCGTACTCCACCGGCCCCCAGATGCTGATCGCGGCTCGCGCGCTGCTCGGGATAGCCGGGGCGACCCTGATGCCTTCCACCCTCGCGCTGATCACCAACATGTTCCGTGACCCGGGGGAGCGCGGCAGGGCCATCGGCATCTGGGTGACGTGCTTCTCGGCCGGTGTCGCGCTGGGGCCCGTGCTCGGCGGGCTGCTGCTCGAGGCGTTCTGGTGGGGCTCGGTCTTCCTGCTGGGCGTGCCGGTGATGGTCCTGCTGCTGGTGACCGCCCCGGTGCTGCTTCCCGAGTACCGCGACACCCGGGCCGGTCGACTGGACCCGACCAGTGTCGTACTGTCTCTCGCCGCCATCCTGCCGGTCATCTACAGCGTCAAGGAGCTGGCCAAGGACGGGCTCGCGGTGCTGCCCGTCGCCGCCCTGACCGGCGGTCTGCTCCTTGGCGCGCTGTTCGTGCACCGCCAGTCCAGGGTGGCCGGTCCCCTGTTCGACGTCGGGCTGTTCAGGAACCGGTCGTTCGGCGCCGCCCTGGGAATCCAGTTGCTCAGCATCACCGCCATGGGCGGGGTCTACCTGCTCATCACCCAGTACACGCAACTGGTCGAGGGCCTCTCACCACTCAAGGCCGGATTGTGGCTCCTGCCGGCGGCCGGTGCGCTCATCGGGGCGTCCGCCCTGACTCCCGCGCTCGCCCGCAAGGTGCCCGCCGCATACGTCATCGGGGGCGCGCTGGCGGTCTCGGCGGTCGGCTACCTGCTGCTCACCCAGGTCGACAGCGACAGCTCCTTCGGGCTTCCCGTCCTCGTGACCGGCTTCGTCATCGTCTACCTGGGCATCAGCCCCATGTTCGTGCTGGGCACCGACCTGATCGTCGGGGCGGCCCCGCCCGAGAAGGCCGGCTCGGCCGCCGCGATGTCCGAGACGAGTACCGAGTTCGGCGTTTCGCTGGGCGTCGCGGTCCTCGGCACCGTGGGCACCGCCGTCTACCGCGACCGGATGACCGGAGCTGTCCCCGACGAGGTCCCGGCGCCGGAGGCCGAGTCCGCTCGCGAAAGCCTGCCCGACGCCATGGCCGCGGCGGACGGCCTCCCCGACAGGCTCCATGACGTCTTGCTCGACCCCGCCCGCGCGGCCTTCACCGACGGCCTGAACGTCATCAGCGGTATCAGCGCCCTGCTCGTCGCCGCCCTGGCCGTACTGGCCGTGACGCTGCTGCCGCGCACCCGCCCCCGCCACGCCACCACGGAGCCGAGCGGCGCCGCGGACACCGCGGACACCGCGATGAGTCACGCCCTGGTCGCGGCCGAGTCACCCCACGGGAAGACCGATGATGCCCATGGCTGACGGCACAGTGGAGCCATGAACGCAGACAACAGCAACATTCTGGCCAGGGGACGCGTGGCCACCAGGCTGCCGGCCCAGGACCTGGACCGGGCGCGGCGTTTCTACGCCGAGCAGCTCGGTCTGGAGCCCGTCGACGAACGGCCCGGCGGGCTGCTGTACCGGTGCGGCGGCGCGGAGTTCGCCCTGTTCACGTCGACGGGAGCCTCGCCCGGCACCTTCACCCAGATGGGATGGGAGGTCGACGACGTCGACGGCGTCGTGTCGGAGCTCAGGCAGCGCGGCGTGGTGTTCGAAGAGGTCGACGTGCCCGGGTTGAGAACGAAGGACGGGATCGCCGAGATCGACGGGCATTACCCGAGCAAGGGAGCCCGGGGAGAACGCGCCGCCTGGTTCCGTGACAGCGAGGGCAACCTGCTGGGCATCGGCGAGCTGGTCGTCTGAGCAGGTCGTCCGAGCCGAGCGTCATGGCCGACGTCAGGGAGCTCTGGCCGTGACCGCAGGTCAGAGCCTCGCCCTGCCCACAGTCACCGTCGCCCCGGAGGCCGTCCCTGCCGCCACGCCCGTCATCCGCCGGGCGTAGTCCCCGGCGACGGCGAGGACGAGGAAGCCCCAGGCCGCGGCCGGCAGATACAGGTAGTTCACCCAGGCCTCGGGCTGTTCGAACTCCCTCTCCTGCTCGATGAGCCTCGGTCCCTCCCCGACGAATCCGAAGATGTTGTTCAGGACGCTGTACAGGGTGATGAGGACGAGAAGTACGCCTCCGGTCCGCGCGATCCTCACGATGACACGGGCGGGTACCGGGCGCCCGGCGGCGCCGGGGATCCACCGTGGGAAGGCCTCGCCCCAGCGTTGCACCAGGCCGACGGTGAGGAACGCCAGTCCCGACGTCAGGCAGCTCAGCACCAGCATGTACACGGATTCCGTCGCGGTGTGGCCGTCACCGGCCCCGGCCACGACGCGCCAGACGGCGGACGGCAGGACGCCCAGCGGAGCGGCCCAGGCCACCCACACCGCCCAGCGGGCCGGTGGCCGGAACGGAGGCCGGCCCGGAGGTGGGACCGGGGGTCGGGCCGGACGTCGGCCGCCGGTGGGCGAAGTGGTCATGGCTGCTCCTCGGTGGGCCGGACTGCTTCCTCAGGCAGCTTCCCGGCCCCCCGTCCCGCGGCGCGTCGCGCCGCGGGACGAACACGGCTCCCCCGGCCGACGGGGCGCCGGTCCGCCCGGAGGCGTACCCGCTCACCCGCGGAGCGCCCGCGACGTCCCTCAGACGGCCCTCAGCGGTCGAGCGCCGCCAGGCCGCGCTCGCCCGGCCGTTCGGGATCGGCCAGTACGTCGAGGGCCACGAGCCCCCCGTTACGGCCGGTGGTCCCGTCCCGCACGGCTCACGGGCGGGCGTCGGCCAGAGCCTGGGCCCTGACGCCGTCCGACGCCGTCTCGATCACCTCGTCCAGGATGTCGCGAGAGCGGACCAGCTCGGCGATCATCTGATCGATACGGTCGCGCTCCGCGCTGAGGTCGGCGACCAGCCTCGGGGTGGCCGACGCGGACGGCCCGCCGTCCGTGTCCCGCATGCAGGGAAGCAGCTGCGCGATCTTCTTGCTGTGCAGGCCCGCGGCGTAGAGCTGCTGGATGAGGATGACCCGGTCGACCGCGCCGTCGAGGAACTGGCGGTGGCCGCCTCCCGTACGGTCGGCCGCCAGCAGCCCCTGCTTCTCGTAGTAGCGCAGCGAACGCTCGCTCACCCCCGTGCGCTCGGCGAGTTCACCGATCCGCATGGCCCACCCCCGTATGCCCACTCTGCCGACTCTGCCGCGTATGCCGATGCCGATGCCGGACTTGAATCTGACACCGGTGTCAGCTTTTAGCGTACCGACATGACGAACACACCAGTGATTTCACGCCTGTTCGAGTCCGCCCGCCTCGGTGACCTGCACCTGCCCAACCGCCTGGTGATGGCCCCGCTGACCCGCAATCGCGCCGGGGCCGACGGCGTTCCGCAGCCGATCATGTCCACCTACTACGCACAGCGAGCCTCCGCAGGTCTGATCATCGCCGAGGCCGCCACGCCGAACGCGGTGGGCCAGACGTACCCCAACATCCCCGCGATCCACAACGCGGCCCACGTGGCCGGCTGGCGGCAGGTCACCGACGCGGTACGGGACGCGGGCGGCCGGATGTTCCTGCAGCTGCAGCACGGCGGCCGGGTCGGCCATCCCGCCAACAGCGGGCTGACGCCGGTCGCGCCCTCGCCGATCCCGCTGCCCGAGACGATCCACACCCCCGACGGGCGGCAGGACGCCGTCGTGCCGCGGGAGATGACCCTCGACGACATCCGGTCCACCGTGGCCGACTTCGCCACCGCCGGCCGCAACGCCCTCGACGCGGGCTTCGCCGGGGTGGAGGTGCACGCGGCCAACGGCCATCTGCTGCACCAGTTCCTCTCGCAGAACACCAACCACCGCACCGACGCCTACGGCGGCTCGGTCGCCGGCCGCATCCGGTTCGTCGTGGAGGTGGTCCGGGCCGTGGCCGAAGCCATCGGCCCCGAGCGGGTGGGCTTGCGCATCTCCCCCAGAGTCACCGTCAACGGCATACAGGAAGGCGACACCGAGAGCATCTACCCGGCGCTGGTCGACGCCCTGGCCGACTCCGGACTGGCCTATCTGCACGTCGTCTTCGCGGACCCGGACCAGCCGCTCTTCCAGAAGCTCCGCAAGAGCTGGCCGGGCACACTGGTCGCCAACCCGGTGCTGGGCTGGGGAGTGCCGCTGCCCGCCGACGGCGGCAGGCAGGAGGGCGAGCGGCTCCTCGCCGCGGGAGCCGACCTGATCTCGCTCGGCCGTGCGTTCCTGGCCAACCCCGACCTGGTCGAGCGGCTGCGCGTCGGTGCGCCGCTCAACCCGGTGCGGGACGACGGCCTGATGTACGTGGGCGGGGAGGACGGGTACACCGACTACCCCACCCTGGCCGACGCACCCGTCAGCCGGCCCTGAACGCCCCGGCGTTGCGCACCGCCCACTCGGCGAACGTACGCGGCGGCCGGCCCAGGAGCTGTTCGAGCGCCGGGCTCACCCGCTGTTCGGCGGCCGAGGGCTCGCCCAGGATCGCGAGCGTGCCGTCGACGACCAGCTCGGGCATGAACCGGAGCAGGTGCTCACGGGCCTGCGCGCGGGTCAGTTCGTGGAACCGTACGGGCGTGGCCAGCGCCTCGCCGAGCGCCTGGGCCTGCTGGCGCGGGGAGATCGGGGCCGGGCCGGTGAGTTCGTACGTACGACCGGAATGGGACGCGTCGCGCAGGGTGACGGCCGCCGCCTCGGCGAGGTCGGCCGGGTCGACGACCGGCAGGGCGACATCGCCGAAGGGCGCGGCGACGGTCTGCCGCGAGCGGACCGAATCGGCCCAGGCGAACGCGTTGGAGGCGAAGCCGCCCGGTCGCAGCACGGTCCACTCCGCCCCCGACTCCCGCAGCGCGTCCTCGAAAGCCCGCAGGTGGGCGTGGGAAGGGGCGTCCGGCCGGGTGCCGGTGATCTGGGAGGACAGCAGGACGACGCGGCGGACCCCGCCGGTCTTCGCCGCGTCGAGGATGGCGTACGGGTCGAGGTTCTCGCCGCCGCCGGCGACGAGGAGGAAGAGCGCGTCGGCCCCGTCGAGCACCGGGGCGAGGCTCTCGGGCGAGGCCAGATCGGCCCGGTGATGCCGTACGCCCGGTACGCCCGCCGGATGCGCGGACGCGTCCGAGCGCGAGACCGCCGTCACCTGCTCCCCGGCCGCCGCGAGGGCGTGTACGAGGGGGCGGCCGACGTTTCCGGTGGCTCCTGTGACGACGATCATGATCAGCTCCTGACGTTTGTGCTTGTGCCTTTGAACGTCATCCTGTGCGGCAAACTGGCCATCTTCTGGCCACTTTTGGGCACACAATCGCAGCATGAAAGCCGACCGTCTCGTGGCCACGTTGTTGTTCCTGCAGACGCGCGGGCGCGTGACCGTCGCCGAAGTGGCCGCCGAGCTGGAGGTGTCGCCGCGCACCGCACGCCGCGACCTGGAAGCGCTGGCGCTCGCCGGGATTCCCGTCTATTCGCAGCCCGGACGCGGTGGCGGCTGGTCGCTGGTCGGCGGCGCCAGAACCGACCTCACTGGGCTGACCGCCGAGGAGATCCGGGCGCTGTTCCTGGTCGCGGGGCCGTCATCGACCACGCCTGCGGCGCGGACCGCGCTGCGCAAGCTCGTACGGGCCCTGCCCCCGCCCCTGCGCCCGCAGGCCGAGGCCGCGTCGCGCGCCGGTGTCACCGACGCCACGGACTGGTCGCGCTCCCCCGCCGGCGACGCCGACGCCCCGCACCTGGACGCGCTGCGGAGTGCCGTGGTGGACGGGGCGCGGGTCAGGCTGGGTTACGCCGGGCCCGGCAGGCCCGCGAGCGAGCGGACGGTCGATCCGCTCGGGATCGCCGCCAAGGCCGGGGTCCCGTATCTCGTCGCGGGCACCGAGCACGGCCTCAGGACGTTCCGGCTGAGCCGCGTCACCTCCGTCGAGCCGACCGGCGAGGCCGTCGTACGGCCGGAGGGGTTCGACCTCGCCACGGCCTGGCGGGCGCTCGCCGCGCGGATGGAGGAGCGGATGGTCGCGGCGACCGTACGCGCCAAGGCGGAACCCGGCGCCGAGCCGGTCCTGCGCCGACTCTTCGGCGGCCGGCTGCGGATGGGCGGGACGGCGCTTCCCGACGGGTGGCTGGAGCTGGAGATCGACGGGCCGTCGCCGGAGGTCGTGGCCGCTCAGCTGGCCGGGCTCGGGGCGCGCGTCGAGGTCCTGGAACCGGCGGCGGCCAGGGAGCGGCTCGCGCGGCTGGCGGCGGAGCTCGCGGCGACGTACGGGCCGTAAGGGCCGCACGGGCCGCACGGGCCGCACGGGCCGCCGAGAACATCTTCTTCCGGATAATCCGGTACGGATTGAATTCGCTTACGCTGGCACACATGACCGCCATGAGCCCCGCACGCACCGAGCCCGACCTGTCCTTCCTGCTGGACCACACCAGCCACGTCCTGCGCACCCAGATGTCGGCGGCGCTCGCCGAGATCGGGCTGACCGCGCGGATGCACTGCGTCCTGGTCCACGCCCTGGAGGAGGAGCGCACCCAGGCCCAGCTCGCCGAGATCGGCGACATGGACAAGACCACGATGGTCGTGACGGTGGACGCCCTGGAGGCGGCCGGGCTCGCCGAGCGCCGCCCCTCCAGCACGGACCGGCGGGCCCGGATCATCGCGGTCACGGAAGCCGGAGCCCGGGTCGCCGAGCAGAGCCAGAAGATCGTCGACGGCGTCCACGAGAGGGCGCTGACGGCACTGCACCCCGACGACCGGGAGGTGCTGGTGCGCGCCCTGAACCAGCTGGTCGCCGGCCACCTCGCGACCCCCGCCGAGAGCCCACGACCGGCTCGGAGGGCGCGCCAGCGGGAGAAGTGACCCGGACGCCACGCCGTTCCACAAAGGGACAGCCGTTCCGTAAAAAATAGTCTGCAACAAAACCATCTGCTACGGTCTCTCTAGTCGCGCGGCCTTCAGCCGCACGCCGCCACACCCATTGACGGGAGAGACCGCATGTCCGCTGTTGTTTCCGCTCCTCCCCAGTCGCCTCCCCCGGCCGCCCGCGACCGGCAGACGCCCCGGCGCTGGGTCGCCCTCGGCGTCATCGCCACGGGCACGCTGATGACGGTCCTCGACGGCAGCATCGTGACCGTCGCCATGCCGGCCATCCAGGACGACCTGGGCTTCTCCCCCGCCAACCTCAGCTGGGTGGTCAACGCCTACCTGATCGCGTTCGGCAGCCTGCTGCTGCTCGCCGGACGGATCGGGGACCTGATCGGCCGCAAGCGGATGTTCCTGGCCGGTACCGGCGTGTTCACCGCCGCCTCGCTCCTCGCCGGAATCGCCACCACGCCCGAAGTGCTGATAGCCGCCCGGTTCCTCCAGGGCATCGGCAGCGCGATGGCGTCCGCCGTCAGCCTCGGCATCCTCATCACGCTCTTCACCGAGCCCCGCGAACGCGCGAAGGCGATCGCCGTGTTCAGCTTCACCGGCGCCGCCGGAGCCTCGCTCGGACAGGTGCTCGGCGGAGTGCTCACCGACGCCCTCGACTGGCACTGGATCTTCTTCATCAACCTGCCCATCGGCCTCGCGGCCCTCGCCCTCGCCCTCCCGGTGCTGCCCGCCGACTCGGGGCTCGGCCTGCGGGCCGGGGCCGACGCCATCGGCGCGCTCCTCGTCACCGCCGGGCTGATGCTCGGTATCTACACCGTCGTCAAGGTCGAGGAGTACGGCTGGACTTCGGCGCACACCCTCGGCCTCGGCGCACTCGCCGTCGCCCTGCTCGCCGCCTTCACCGTCCGCCAGGCCACCGCGAAGACCCCGCTCATGCCCCTGCGGATCCTCCGCTCGCGCAGCGTCACCGGGGCCAACCTGGTCCAGATGCTGATGGTGGCCGCCCTGTTCTCCTTCCAGATCCTCGTCGCGCTCTACCTGCAGAAGGTGCTCGGATACGGCGCCGCCGAGACCGGCCTCGCCATGCTTCCCGCGGCGGCGGTCATCGGCGCGGTGTCGCTCGGCGTCTCGGCCCGCCTGAACGCGCGCTACGGCGAGCGGCGGGTCCTGCTGACCGGGATCGCCCTCCTCGCCGGGGTGCTCGCCCTGCTCACCCGCCTTCCCGTGCGCGCCGACTACCTCACCGACCTGCTCCCGGTCATGCTGCTCGCCGCCGGCTTCGGCCTCGCCCTCCCGGCGCTGACCACCCTCGGCATGTCCGGCGCCGGCGACGAGGACGCCGGGCTCGCCTCCGGGCTGTTCAACACCACCCAGCAGATCGGCATGGCCCTCGGCGTCGCGGTCCTCTCCACGCTGGCGGCCTCCCGCACCGAGAGCCTGACGGTGGCCGGCGCAGGGCCCGCGGAGGCGCTGACCGGCGGCTACCACCTGGCCTTCGCCATCGGCACCGGACTCATCGTGGCCGCCTTCGTGGTCGCGTACACGGTCCTGCGCCCGGCCGGGCGCAAGCCCGCCACCGTCGGCCCCACGCCCACCGTCTGATCCACTCCCACTCCCACTCCCACTCCTCCCTCCCCCAACCGCATCCTTCGAGAAAGGCCGATCCCATGACCAAGCCCGGTGCCGGACCCGCGCCCCGCGTACTCACCGACGAGGAGCTGTCCCGCCTTCTGGCAGCACAGCGGTTCGGGGTCCTCGCGACCGTCAGAAGCACCGGTCACCCCCACCTGTCGACCGTGCTGTACCACTGGGACGCCGAGGAGCGCGTCCTGCGCGTCTCCACGACGGCCGACCGCCTCAAGGTGCGTCAGCTGCGCCGCGATCCGCACGCCGCCCTGCACGTCAACGGCCCCGACGTCTGGTCGTTCGCCGTCGCCGAGGGCGAGGCGGAGGTGTCGGAGGTGACGACGGTGCCCGGCGACGCGGTCGGGCGGGAGCTGCTGTCCCTGACACCCGGTTTCGAGAACCCGCAGGACGAGGCGGCCTTCCTGGAGCAGCTGGTGGCGGACCGACGCGTGGTGATCAGGCTGCGGGTGTCGCGCCTGTACGGGACCGCGCTGGACATCGGGTGAGCCGGTCAGCGGCTCAGGGCCGCCGGCAGGGGCCGCTGATGGAGGACGTCGAGCCGCGAGACCGCCCGGGTGAGCGCCACGTACAACCGGTGCGGGCCGCGCTCCTCGGCCTCGACGATGGCGGCGGGCTCGGCGACGACGACATGGTCGTACTCCAGGCCCTTCGCCAGCGACGCGGGCAGGACCGTCACCCGGTCCGGGTCCTGCGCCGCGAGTGCCGCGAGTGCCTCGCGCAGCGCGCCCACGTGCGCGTCGGCCGCGATCACGCCGACCGAACCCTCGCGGGTGAGCGCGGCCCGTACCGCGTCGGCCGTCGCCACCACGACGTCCGGCACCTCACGGACCGTCAGCTCGCCGTCCCTCCGGAGGGACAGTGCGGGCGGTACGTCGACGTCCAGCGCGCCCAGCAGCCGGTTGGCGAGCGCGACGACGACCGCCGGAACCCGGAAGCCGGTGGTCAGGGGCACCACGGCGGCATCCGGTCTGCCCAGGTGGGCGAGGTGTTCCGGCCAGCTGCGGGCGGCCCACGGGGTGGTGCCCTGCGCCAGGTCGCCGAGGACGGTCAGCGAGCCGAAGGCGGCGCGGCGGGCGATCGCGCGGCACTGCATCGGCGAGAGGTCCTGGGCCTCGTCGATGACGATGTGGCCGTAGCCCTCAGGGCGTTCGATGAGGCCGGAGAGCTCGTCGAGGAGGACGAGGTCGGCGGCCGACCACTTCGCCGACTTCCAGGAACGGGGCGGCTTCTCCCAGCGGATCGCGGCCTGTTCCTCCGGCATGAGGACCGGGCCTGGTACCGGGTCGCCGGAGTCGAACGGGCCACCGGAGCCGGGACGGCCGGTGGAGCCGGACGAGCCGCCGGAGTCGGACGGGTCGGTGAGCAGCGCCGCCAGCACCTCTTCCGGCCGCACCTTCGGCCAGGTGGCGTCCACGAACGCCGACACCGCACGCGACCGGCCGATCCTCTGCGTCCAGGCGCTGCTCCTGACCCCCGAGCGGCGTTCGGCCCGGAGCTGGACGGCGCGCACCGCTCGCGTACGGACCCGTTCGCGCCCGACGGCGTACGGCGGCGCCTCGGCCCGTACATCCGCCACGATGCGCTCCAGCTCGGCGAGCGGCACACGCCAGCGGTACGAGCCGTCGGGCACGGCCAGTTCGGCGGCGGGGGCCGAGACGTGGGCGTACAGCGCGCGGCGCAGTACGCCGGCCATCCTGGCGTCGTGCTTGACGGCGGCCGCGACGGCGCTGTCCTCGGCCCGTACGGGACGGTCGGCGAGCTCGTCGTCGATCGTCGACTGCCTGATGTCCAGTTCGCCGAGCGCGGGCAGGACTTCGGAGATGTAGGAGAGGAAGGTGCGGTTCGGGCCGAGGATCAGCAGCCCGCCTCGCCGGATGCGCTGGGGGTGCGTGTAGAGGAGGTACGCGGCGCGGTGCAGGCCGACGGCGGTCTTGCCGGTGCCGGGGGCGCCCTGGACGCAGACGGAGTCGGCGAGCGGGGAGCGTACGAGATCGTCCTGTTCGGGCTGGATGGTGGCGACGATGTCGCGCATCGGGCCGGTGCGCGGGCGTTCGATCTCGGCCGCGACGATGGCGCTGTCACGGGTCTCTCCGTCCGCCAGGTGCTCGTCCTCCAGGCCGGTCAGATCCGCCGGATCGCCCTTGCTGTGCGGGGCCCAGCCGAAGCGGCGACGTACGGCGACGCCCTGCGGGTCCCGGGCGCTCGCCTGGTAGAAGGCGCGCGAGACGGGGGCGCGCCAGTCGACGACGAGGGGCGGGGCGGCCGGGTGCTCGCTGATGCGGCGGCGGCCGATGTGGTGGCGCTGCCCGTCCTGGTGGTCGAGGCGGCCGAAGAAGAGCGGTCCCGCGGGGAGTTCGCGCAGCTCCTTGGCGTGGCTGCGCAGCTGGTAACCGAGGATTTCGGCGTCGGCACCGGAGGCGGAGACGTCCTCTCCGGTGACGACGCGGGTGGCGGCGCCCTCGACCATGGCGGTCAGGGCGGCGCGGCAGAGGTCGTGGTGGGCGCGTTCGTCGTGGAGTGCCGTCATCCCGCCAAGAATAACGTAACCGAGTATTAAATTTTACTGAGTAACGAAATCATCCAGCCCCGCGCGCAGCTGCCGGAACGCCAGCTCGGTGGCGGCCACGGCATCCGGGTGGACGTCCTCCGCACTCTCGCCCGCCGCGATGCGTCGCCAGTTCTCCTCGGCGAGCACCCGCAGGACGGCGACGATCTGCCCCGCGGCGAGGCGAGCACCCACACCACCGCCACCGCCCACGCCGCCGCCCTCACCCACTCCCTCGCCCACTCCCTCGCCCACGCCACCGCCCAGCGCCGCCGCGAGCGCCGCCTCCGATCGCCCCTGGTACGCGTACAGGCGCGCGACCAGGCTCGGCGTGCCGTACAGCAGCCGGTGGAAGGCAAGGACGTTCGGGTGGTCACTGAGGCCGGTCACCGGGTCGCGGCGGTCGAGGCCGTCGAGCACGTGCCTGCGCAGGGCGTCCAGCGGATCGGACGGAGCCCCGGCGATCACCCGCGCCGCCTCGTCCTCGTGGTCGGCGAACCGGTGCAGGACGAGGTCCTCCTTGGCCGGGAAGTACCGGAAGAGGGTCGGCTTCGAGACGTTCGCGGCGGCGGCCACCTCGGCGACCGGGACCTGGTCGAAGCCCTTGTCCAGGAAGAGGGCGATCGCCGCGTCGGAGATCGCCCGGTGTGTCTGCCGCTTCTTGTCCTCACGCAGTCCCATGGACAGAGCGTAAGAGCCCAGTTGACCTCAACCACGGTTCAAGTTCCAGACTTCTACGTAACGGAACCAGCAGAACCAGCAGAGGGTGTGGACGGCATGCGCGTGGCACAGGCGATCGAATTCGGCGGCCCGGAGGTACTGGTCCCGGCGGAGGCCCCGGCCCCGGAGGCGGGCCCCGGTCAGGTGGTGCTGGATGTCGCCGCGATCGACACGATCTTCGTGGAGACCCAGATCCGGTCGGGCCAATGGGAGGATTATTTCCCCGTCCGGCCGCCGTACGTGCCCGGCGGCGGCGTCGCCGGCACCGTGCGGGCGGTCGGCGCGGGCGTCGACGAGGCCTGGCTGGGCCGCCGCGTCGCCGCCTCCACCGGCTTCACCGGCGGCTACGCCGAGCAGGTCGCGGCGGCCGCCGAGGCCCTGGCACCCGTCCCCGACGGGGTCTCCCTCACCGAAGCGGCCGCCGTGATCCACGACGGCGTCACCGCGACCGCCGTCATCGACGCGACCGGGATCAAGCCGGGCGAACGCGTCCTCATCACCGGCGCGTCGGGCGGCATGGGCACCCTGCTGGTCCAGCTGGCCAAGGCGGAGGGCGCGTACGTCGTCGGCGTCGCCCGGGGTGAGCGCAAGACCGCGCTCGTACGCGACTTCGGCGCGGACGCGGTCGTGGACGCGGCCTCCCCGGACTGGCCGGAGCGGGCCCGCGAGGCGCTCGGCGGCACGGGCGCGGACGTCGTCCTCGACGGCGTCGGCGGCGACGTCGGCCTCGCGGCCTTCGCACTCACCGCCGACGGCGGCCGCTTCTCCGCCCACGGCGCCCCGACGGGCGACTTCGCCCCGGTGGACCCGCGCGAGGCGGAACACCGGGCGGTACGCCTGCTGGGCATCGCGGACCTCCAGCTCTCCGCCGCCGCGCACGCAGAAATGGCCACCCGCGCCCTCGCGGCCCTCGAGACGGGAGCACTGCGCCCGGTGATCGGCGCGACCTTCCCGCTGGAGCGGGCGTCGGACGCGCACGTCGCGATCGAGTCACGGCAGCTGGTGGGCAAGGTGGTACTGACGGTCTGAGCCGGATCGCCGCCGCCACGAGCGGCGGCGATCACGCCGTCCGGCGCACCGTCCAGGCGCCGGACACCATCCGGTTCAGATACCGGACGGCGCACCGTCCAGGCGCCGGACGGCGTGATCATGCCGAGGTTCTCCCAGTACGACTCGAACCAGTGCTGCGCCGACGCGACGAAGAGCGAACCCTGCGCGGCCTCGTCCTCCGTCTTCTCGTAGTGGAAGAGCGTCGACTGCAGGCCGAGCACGTCCAGCGCCTCGACCTCCGTGTTGTCCGGCAACGGCATCGTGCGGCGCATCACCACGTACAGACCGTGCAGCACGGACGTCCCGTTGAAGATGTAGAGCTTGTGGGTGGGGGTGAGCGGCGTCCTGCGGACCAGCACCTCCGCCGTGCCGACCAGTCCGCTGTCGCGCAGCTCGGCGAGCCTCTCCCGCAGCCGCCCCGTGTGCAGATCCACCATGTTCGCCCAGCGGCGGTGCGGACGGTCGTCGTCCGGGTCGTCGGCGGCCGACGGGAACGCCGGCGGCGGGTCCGTGCTGGGCAGCAGCAGCCGCAGCGTGATGCTGCGCGGACGCACCTGCCGATGCACCAGCCGCTCGGCCTGGACACCGACATGGTTGGCCAGGGACTCGGTGGTCAGGCAGAAGGCGTCGAGGGTGACTTCCTCCGCCTCGAAGGCCTCCGCGATGAGTCCGCCGAGACCGACCGGTTCGGGCTGCGTCGGTCGGGTGTCGCGGGTGTGGATCTGCTGGGTCTGGATAACGCGCTCGACGACGCGGGTGCCGCTGCCTTGGCGGGATTCGATCCAGTTCTCGGTCTTGAGCTCGCGCATCGCGCGCTGGATGGTGTCCCGGGACACGCCGAACTCCGCCATGAGCTCGTGATGCGTCGGCAGATTCTGCCCGACGCGGTACACCCCGTTGCCGATCCTGGTGCGCAGTTCGTCAGCGATCTCCTGTGCCGTCCGTGCGCCCCTACGCGATGTGGCGCCGTCAGCGGCGCCCGGGCGTTCAGTGGCCATGTGTCGACCGCACAGCTCGACGGGGCTACACACGCGAGTTTTCGGCGAACTCAGCTTATTTGACTACCAATCACGATTATTGTCCATCTTACCATCAAATAAGCAGCCATCCGGTCAAATTGGACCGGATGGTTCCGGGAAGCCCGCGCGTGAACGGTGAACATGGTCGGGCAGGCCTCACCGCAATCGTCGCGCCGCATCCAGCACGGGCTCCAGCGACTCGACGATGAACTCGACTTCGGCCTCGCGCAGAGCATTGAGTTTGCGCCGGTTGCGGGCGTAGCCGAGGAAACCGACACCCGCTGCGCGCACCGCCTGCAGATCGGTCGGGGCGTCACTGAGCAGCACCGCGTCCCCCGGCGCCACACCCAGCCCTTCCAGGCCCGCAGGACGCAGTCGGGGTCCGGCTTGAGCGAGGCGCATCGGCTCGCCCAGGCCAGCATCAGGAATTCGGCCGTCAGGCAGAGCGCGTCGATGCGGACCTCCCGGGCGGTGAAGGCCTCTGCCAGGCGCGGGCCGAGCGCGACCGCCGCCGGCTGCGGCGCCGCTTCGGCGGCCCGAGCGGCGTCCGGTGCAGGGGCGACACGAGACGGGGTGCCCTTGGCGGTGTTCGCGAGCAGCCCCTCGCTCTGAAGAATCCTCAAGGCCTGACGGACGGCGCCGCGCTCGACGCCGAACTCCTGCGCGAGACGGGACTGGGTGGACATCTGCTGGCCGGCCTTCAGCTCACCGCTGCAGATGCGTTCCCGCACCGCCCGCATGTCGGCGATCTCCTGTTGACGCTCTCCACCCTGAAGGGTGGAGATTCCCACCGGGCCGCCACTGTTGAGCGGCGGTCGTAGGTGGTTCCTGCTTCATCACCCACCGCCCGGCTTGCCGGGTCTTACACGGGCTCCACGAGGCGTTTTACGTGTCCGAGCGTCCCTCGGCCACGATGCTCCGCCCCTCAAGGCGGAGGTTGTACTCGGCGTTCTGGTCCCGGTCGTGGGTGGTGCCGCAGTCGCACGTCCAGGTGCGTATCCGCAGCCCGTCCTTCCCCTTTGGCCCGGTGAGTGCTCCGCAGTGGGAGCACAACTGGGTGGAGGGAAAGAACCGGTCTACCTTCACGAAGATTCGCCCGTATCTCGCGCACTTGGCTTCGAGAGTGCGGGCGAACATGCCCAAGGACTGGTCGTGCACGGACTTGCCGAAGCTCTTGGCCATGCCCTTCACTGCCAGGTCCTCCAGATACACGGCTTGGCTCTCACGCGTGATCCTGGTGGTTTCCTGTTCGATGAAGTCGCGTCGCTGATCGGCGATGCGCGCATGAAGCTTCGCTACGGCCAGCTTGGCTTTGCTGCGGTTGTTCGATCCCTTCTGGCACCGGCTGAGCTTGCGCTGAGCACGGCGAAGCTTCTTCTCCTGGCGGCGGAAGAACTTCGGAGAAGCTATCTTCCGCCCGCGCAGCACGGCGTAGGAGGACAGGCCCGGGTCGATCCCGGTGTCCGTCTCCTCCTTGTCAAGCTCAGGCAGCGGCTTGTCCTCGGCCTCCACGACGAACGAGGCGAAGTACCGTCCGGCAGCGTCCTTGATGACCGTCACGGACGACGGGTCGGAGGGAAGTTCGCGGGTCCAGCGGACCTCCACTTCTCCGACCTTCGGAAGTCGGAGCTTGCCGTCCTCGGTGATGAAGAAGCGGGCGGCCTTGGTAAACCGCACCGCCTGGCGGCTGGTCTTCTTCTTGAAGCGCGGTGGCCCGATCTTCGGACCCTTGCGGGTGCCCTTCTTCGAGGCGAAGAAGTTGCTGTACGCCGTCTGGAGATCCCGAAGGGACGACTGAAGTATGACCGCCGACACCTCGGCGAGCCAGGCCCGTTCCTCGGTCTTCTTGGCCTCGGTGATGACCTGCTTGGCCAGCGCGACGATCGACGGAAGCGGCTGGCCTCGCTTGTAGGCGTCCTGCCGGATGCGCAGCGCGTCATTCCATACAACACGGGCGCATCCGAACGCCTTCGCCAGCTCGATCTTCTGCGGGGCGCTCGGGTACAGCCGGAACTGATACCTGAGCTTCACATCGATCACGATACCAGAATGCACCTATAATGGTGTCATGGTTCAGTTGACTCTACGCCTCCCCGATGACATTCACGCCCGGCTGACCGCTCAGGCAGAAGCCGACCGGCGGTCCCTCAACTCTGAGATCGTGCACCTGCTTGAGGTCGCTCTCAGCTCCGTGGAGACAGACGACGAATCGCCCTGACGGCGATTCGCCTTTCCCTGCCCCGCTACGCGGGAAAGACGGCTACACCTCCCCCGTAAACGGGGGAGTACTGCCGCCGCTCCCGATAGCTGCGCATACGTCGACGCTACAACTGCCGTCCCCGCACGGGAAGTTGCCGAAGACCGGTCAGAACATGTCCGGGCACCAGGGCAGCCGCCCCGCCCGGAACACCGCGTCCGCCCGCGCCGCCGCGCCCGCCCGCTCCTCGTCGACGCGGCCCGCCGCCGCCAGCCGTATCACCGACTCGCCCCCGAGGTAGAGCGCCCCCAGCTCCCCCGCTCCCAGGACCAGGTCCGCCGACTCCGTCGTCGGGACGCACCACGCCCCCTCCGGTGTCGCGTCCAGCCGGAAGCGCCCGCCCACGGGCCCCGCGGCCCCGTCGTCGCGCACGTCGAGCACCAGGGAGCCCGACGCCTCGTACGTACGCGACTGGAGCGCGCGTACGACATCCAGCAGCCGCACCCACAGGAAGTCCGCGTGCGTCACGATCCGGGCGGCCCGCTGGTCCGGGAGGAAGAGGGGGAGCAGGTCGTCGGGGGCGCGGGCCCCCGAGTGGACCTTGGTGATCCAGTCGATGGAGCAGGCGTACTCCCACAGGGCGCGCTCCGCGGCCGTCGTCACCGCGATCAGGCTCTCCACCTTCGCCGTGTTCGCGGGCTGTCCCGCGTCGTTCCACCGGGTGTCCACGGTGTACGTGAGCAGCCCCTCGACCTCGCCCGCCGCCGAGCGGTACAGCGCGTGGTACGGCTCGGTCCACGGCCGCGAGGGCTTGCGCACCTCGCCCGTGTTCACGCGCCACCAGCGCTCGTCCCGGTCGGTCGCGCCGTGCTGCCGCGCGCGGAAACGCTCGTACAGGCCGGGGCCCGCCTTGCGTACGTCATCGGCGTCGACCAGGTCCACCCGGCCCCCGCCCGCCGGTCCCGACCAGTGGGGATCGAGGCCGCTGCGCGGTACGTCGATCTCCCACTCGGTGACCCGGGCGGCCGGGCCGAAGCCGTACCGGCCGTAGATCGGGTACTCGGCCGCGATGAGCGTCGAGACGGTGTCGCCGCGCTCCTTCGCCTCCGCCAGGTCCTCGGTGATCATCCGGGTCAGGATGCCTCGGCGGCGGTGGGTCGGCGCGACGGTGACCTGGGTGACGGCGTTCGCCGCGACGAACGCGCCGCCGACCGTCGTGAGTTGCTGACTGAAGGAACGGTACGTCCCCACGCACCGCCCGCCGTCGAAGGCGCCCCGCGTCCGCGCGAGGTCCATGTGCGCGGCACGGTCGGCGGCCTCGGACTCCTCGATGACGGGCGACTGCAGAAAGCCGGTGGCCATGGCCCGCAGCCAGTCGCGGACCTCGGCTTCCGTGACCGTACGAATGGCGATGCCCTCAAGGCTCATGCCGTCCACGCTAGACATTCCGCGCCCCGGCGTCGCGCGCATTTTCCCCGGCCGAGGGCCGAGGCGCCCTGCCCGAGGCGACGGACGCCTCTCCCGGCCCCCGCTCTGACCGGCCCGCTCCCCGCCACCCGGCAGGGACGCCCAGTCACGGGCCCCGGCAACGGCGCCCGGCAGCGGCGCCCGAGAAGGCCACCGCACAGTCGCGCCCAGCGGCGGCGAGAACGGGTCGGCGGCCTGCGGGACAGCCTCAGGTCAGCAGGTCGTCCACCTGCGCTTCGCCGTCGCGGTACCTGCGGGTGATCTCGGCGCTGCAGTCGTCGGCCGTCCGCTGGAGCGTCGCGCGCCGCCGCGAAACCTGCTGCTCGCAGTGCGCGAGCCGCCCCATCGCCGCGTGCAGTTCGGCGTCCGTACGGGCGTCCAGGTCGGAGAGCTCCACCTCCGACAGCATCTCGGCGGCCAGCCTCCGGTACTCCGCGCCGCGCGGCGTGGAGAGCGTCACGTGCCGGGCCGAACTGCCACGGCGCGACGGCGCGTCCGCGAGGATCTCCGAGAGCCGGTCGACGACCGCGGCATCCGGCCCGGCGGCCCGGCGGCCGCCGCCCGGTCCCGGCTGCGCCGGTGGCTGCGTACGCCGCGACAGCTCGGCGCGCAGGATGTCGATACGGCCGTGCAGCAGCCGTCGCAGATAGCTCAGGTCCGCCTCGTCGCGCTGCGAGTCGCGGCGCAGCAACCGGAGCTCCGGCAACCGCAGGGCGGTCAGATCGTGCCCCCGCGCCTCGGGCAGGTCATCTCCCGGAACGCGCGGCTGGGGCGGACGCATGGCGCCCATGGTGTGACGCGTGGTCATCGGAACGGGGCCGGGCGGCTGCCCGGCGCCAGGTGTGCTCATGACGTGAATCAATCCCCTCGACCGGTGCACGGGGTCTCCCCGGGCCCGGAGGGCCGAGGGGCTGCACCGCCTCCGTGCATCGTGCCATTACGGACGGTTCGCACGCAGGCGCTCGGCACCCGTTCGGACCCGGATGGCTCACCGATAGGTTGGTCCGTATGCGAGCAGTGGTACAGCGGGTCGACGGCGCGAGCGTCGTGGTGGCCGGCGAGACGGTGGGCGAGATCGTCGGCGAGGGACTGTGTGTGCTGGTGGGCGTCACGCACGCGGACACCCCGGAGAAGGCGGCGCAGCTGGCCCGCAAACTCTGGTCGGTGCGGATCCTGGAGGGCGAGAAGTCCTGCTCCGACGTGAACGCCCCGCTGCTGGTGATCTCCCAGTTCACCCTCTACGGGGACGCCCGCAAGGGCCGCCGCCCCACCTGGAACGCCGCCGCGCCCGGCGAGATCGCCGAGCCGCTCGTCGACGAGGTGGTGGAGCAGCTGCGGAAGCTGGGGGCGCGCGTGGAGACGGGCCGGTTCGGAGCGGAGATGCGGGTCTCGCTCACGAATCACGGCCCGTTCACGGTGATCGTCGAGGTGTAGCGGAACGGCCGCACCCAGGTACCGTACTCAGCCGTCCTTACGGCTCCACGACCGTCTCCTGGGCCGCCGCCGTCTCCCCCGCCAGCAGGTCCGCGTCCACCGGCACGTTCCGCTTCACCAGCGCCAGCGCGATCGGGCCCAGCTCGTGGTGCCGGGCCGAGGTCGTGATGAAGCCCAGCTGCCGCCCGTCGGGCCCGTCGGCAGCGAGCCGCACCGGGGTGCCGTGTCCGGGCAGATGCACCTCGCTGCCGTCCAGGTGCAGGAAGACCAGCCGGCGCGGCGGCTTCCCCAGGTTGTGGACGCGCGCCACGGTCTCCTGGCCCCGGTAGCAGCCCTTCTGGAGGTGCACCGCCGTGCCGATCCAGCCCAGCTCGTGCGGGATCGTGCGGTGGTCGGTCTCGAACCCGAGGCGCGGCCGGTGCGCCTCGACCCGCAGCGCCTCATGGGCCAGCACACCGATGGCGGGGCCGTTGGCGGCGGCGTACGACTCCAGCGCCCCGCGCGGCAGGAACAGTTCACGGCCGTACGGGGTCTCCCGTACGACCACTCCCTCAGGCGCCTCGGCGATCGAACCGGCCGGCAGGTACACGACGGCGAAGTCTTCCGTCCGGTCGGCGACCTCGACCTGGTAGAAGAACTTCATCGACTCCAGGTACGCGATCAGCGCGTCCTGCGTGCCGGGCTCGACATGCGCCCACACCGTCTCGCCGTCGTCGACGAGATAGAGCGCGTGCTCGACATGACCGTGTGCCGACAGGATCAGCGCCTCGGTGGCCTGCCCGACGGGCAGCTCGCTGACGTGCTGGGTGAGCAGCAGATGCAGCCAGCTGAGCCGGTCGGGGCCGGAGACGGCGACCACACCTCGGTGCGAGAGGTCGACGAGACCGGTGCCGTCGGCGAGCGCGCGCTGCTCGCGGAACAGGTCGCCGTAGTGCGCGGCGACGCCTTCGTCGCGTCCGTCGGCGGGGACAGCGCCGGGCAGGGACAGCAAGGGGCTGATCGTTGAATGTCGCTGCATGGGATCAGCCTACGACTGGCCCTCTGCCGCCTTCGCTGTGCATGCACCACACCGGCCGAAGATCGCGAAGTGCTTCATGTCGGTCTCGAAGCCGAAGGTCTCACGGAGCTTCGCCGTGAAGTCGGCGGCGACCCCGACATCCGCCTCGATCACGTTCGAGCAGTCCCGGCAGACCAGGTGCAGATGATGATGACGGTCGGCGAGGTGGTAGGTCGGCGCGCCGTGCCCGAGGTGGGCGTGGGAGACCAGGCCCAGCTCCTCCAGCAGCTCCAGGGTCCGGTAGACCGTGGAGATGTTCACGCCGGACGCGGTCTTGCGGACCTCGCCGAGGATGTCGTCCGGGGTCGCGTGTTCGAGGGTGTCGACGGCTTCGAGGACAAGCTGGCGCTGCGGGGTCAGCCGGTAGCCGCGCTGCCGCAGATCGCTCTTCCAGTCGGTGCTCACCACGCGACCAGTGTAGGCAGCGCGGTGAACGCTGGGCTTACTTGAAGAAAGCGATGCCGTCGTCCGGAAGGTCACCGAGGTCCTTGGCCCAGGACGCGACATCCTCCGGGGTGACGACCTTCTTCAGGTGCGCCGACATGTACGGCCGCAGCGGCACCTCGGGGGTGGCCTTCTCGCCGACCCACATCAGGTCGCCCTTGACGTAGCCGTAGAGCCGCTTGCCGCCGGTGTACGGGCCGGAGGCGGCGGTACGCGCGACGGCGTCCGTCACCAGGTCGATCTGCGGCTTCTTGTCGGCCAGGTCGCCGTACCAGATCTCCACGATGCCCTGGTCACGGACCATGACGATCTCGACCTTGCGGTCCTTGTCGATGCGCCAGTAGCCCGACTCGGACTCCAGCGGCCTGACCTTGTTGCCCTCGGAGTCGAGCACCCAGCTGTGCGAGACGTACTCGATGAAGTCCCGGCCGTCGTGGCTGAACGTCACGGACTGGCCGAAGTTGCACTTCTCCGCGCCGGGGAAGTCGGAAACACCCGCACCCTCCCAGGTGCCCAGCAGAAAGGCGAGCGGGACGAGCTCGGGGTTGAGGTCGGACGGGATCTCGATCATGAGCGTCTCTGTCGATCTGTTCTGGAGGGGATGAGCGGGGTGACGGCGAGGGCGCGAGGGGTCAGCGCTGGCCCTGGTACAGCTTCTTCACGGCCAGACCGGCGAACGCGAGGGTGGCGACGCAGACCAGGACCAGCAGAGCTTCGAAGAAAACGATCACGGGGTGCTCCTCGAATGAGCGTGAAGGCAGAACGGGCCGGACCCCAGCCTAATGGGTTGGGGCCCGGCGCTCGCTGGGAGGTCGTTCCGCTGCCGCCTCAGCTCAGGAGCTGACTCTGCAGGACGACGGTCTGCTGAAACGGTACGTCCGCGACGGCGCCCTTCTTCGCGTCCTTCGCGAGGACGACAAGGGCGATGGTGTCGCCCGCCTGGATGTACGCCTGACGGACGTGCTCGTTTCCGTACGGCTCCTGCTCCGTGTACGCGTACCAGTTGATGTTGTCCATGTTCGCGGCGGCCGGGAAGGTCTCGTCGAGCTCGGACTCGCCCGCGTCGAGGAGGCGGCGGATGGGGGTGATGGACGTTCCCGGCCCGTCGGTCAGGAAGTCGTCGGCGGCCGCGGCGCCGTTGAAGCGCAGGAGGAAGATGCGGGTGCGGGTGCCGTCCGGCGTGGTCCAGCCACGAGCGGCGATATGCCTCAGGCCTCGCTCGGCGAGCGCACCCGCCACCGCCTCGCGGTCCTCGGTCTCGTATTGCGCCAGGTACGTGGCAGTGGGCAGCCAGCCGTCCTTGCCCACCAAGGACGGGTCCTGCTTGGCGCGCTTGGGCGCGGGCAGGACCAGTGCACGCAGGTCCGCGTGGTGGCTCTCGGTGATGTTCCGCTCCTCGAACGGGCGAGGCGAGCCGGACGGAAGCGGCGGAAGAGTCAGCGTCGGGTAGTCCCAGCGCCCGTCCGGCTCCGTCGCGAGACCGGGCAGGTCGGAACGTTCCTGGGTGGTGATCCCGTACGCGGTTCCGGCGCCGAGGGCGCCGAAGACCAGGGCGGCAGCCGCCCACCGTGCGACGGCTCGCAGGACGCGGCGGTCCTTGGCGGGCGGGGGCGGGATCTCCGCCGTCGTCGGACCGACGGGCTCGACGGTCACCTGTTGCTCGGTCATACGGCCTCCCCGGGCTCTTCGATCCGGTCCAGCTGCCGGGCCAGCAGGTCGGCGACCGTCTCGGTGTGCAGTGGCTTCGTCCCGTACGCGGTGACGCTGACCAGGACCTCGCCGCGGTGGGCGGAGCACAGCATCCTCGCGGGCTCGTCCTCTTCGGCCTCCGGCATGACGGCGCAGGTGGCGTCCTTGTGGCCCTTGATGGCCGGGCCCTTGCGGAAGACGTCCGTGTCCTTCAGCAGCGCCGAGCGGAAGCGGGCGGTGTCACGGACGGCCCGCTGGTCCTCCATCTGCACCAGCGCGATGTTGACCACGACGGCCTCTGCCTCACTGCCGTAGCTGTCGGCGTAACTGCGCTCGACCATGCCTTTGATGCGCCGTTTGTCGATCTCCCTTTCCAGGCTCCTGCGCTCCTGGAGCGGCACGGCCTTCAGCGCCTCCTTGGCCAGGACGTTCGCCTTGGCGCCACTGAGGACCACGGTCGCACCGTCCAGCTCGTGGTCGGGACCGTAGCGGTAGTCGTCGGGGAGCGGGAGCAGCATCCGCTCCAGCTCCGAGGCGGGCTTCGGGGCGGGCGAGTCGCTTTCGGCGGCCGCCGGGAATCGCCAGGTGGTGGCCTCAGGGGTGCGGTCGGCATCCCGCACCTTGACGACGGTGTAGCTGATGCCCGAGCCGACCGCGCCGAGCAACAGGACGGATGCGGTGATGGTGGCGATCAGCCGGCGCCCACGTGACTTCGGGGCGGGGGTGTCGAGGTGCTCACTCACAGGCGCTCCCACTGGCGCTGGGCCACATCCCTGATCTTCTTCTCGCTCACCGGTCTGCTGTCCGCGATCCAGATCTCAAGGGCGATGTCCCCCCGCCAGGCATGTGCCCTGGCTTTGTACGTCCGCTGCCCGTCCTCGACCTCGGGTCTGTCGTCGACGAAGTAGCGGCCGGCGGGCGACCCGGCGATGGCCTTGCCAGGGTTCCCGGTCTCTTCTTCCGCCCAGGCCACCGAGTCGTGCACCGCCGCCTCCGCACCGGAGTCTCCGTACCCGTACCGCTTCTCGTCCCGGAACTGCAGCAGACGTATCTCGACGAACCGATCGCCGTCCTCGTGCCAGGCGACCCGGGCGCCCCGGCGGTATTGCTGTTCCACGAGAAGGGCGACGGCCTCGCTCGGGAACGTGAACTCCGACGCGTACTGCTCCAGCGACATCCACCGCGCTTCGAAGAGGCCGGAGTCACGGTCCGACGCCCCCTTCGGCGCCGTCAGCAGCAGCTTCCGCAGATCGCCCTCCGTCTTCACCTTCCGGTCCACCGCCGCGGACAGCGGCTCCGGCCCCTTGCCCTTCGCCTGCGCGAGCACCGGCTGCGAGAGCGACGGGAGCGCGGCGGGCGGCCGCTCGGCCTGGACGACGTATCCCGTGCAGACACCGGCCACGACGCCGAGCACGGCGGCGCCGACGATGAGTGCGGCGGTACGGCCACGGCGGCGTGGCGCACGAGCCGGAGCGGGCAGCGGCTGTTCTCCTTGCGGTTCCAGTTCTTCTTGCGGTGCTGGTTCTTCTTGCGGTTCCAAAGGGGTCCCCCCACGAGACCTGAGGCACGGCTTCCGTTGTCCGTGCACGTACAACCGACCAGCACCGCCCCGCCGTAGTTGTACGACCAGGTATTACTTTTCGAAGCATGGCGAAAAACGATCTCCTCGAATGAGCCTGAAGGCAGAACGGGCCGGACCCCAGCCCGATGGGTTGGGGTCCGGCACCCGCCGGCAGGTGGCCCCGGGCCAGGTCAGCCCCTAAGCGGCCAGCGCCAGGCGACACGGAGCTATCCCGCTGCCCCCGCCGCGCCCCCTGCCCGGGAGGCGCCTCGGAGCGCGGGCGGCACTCGACCGGCGCCGCTGCCGGTGCCTGCCGCCGACAGGGCGCGCCCGTCGCTCGCGCGTGGCCGGGATGTACACGCGCACCTCGGCGGCCCAGCACGAACACGTGTAGCTGGTGGCGCGCCCGGCATCCACAGGCGGTGCGGTACTGCCCCGGTACGACGGGATGAGGACGGCCGCGGCGAGCACGGCGAGCGTCACCAGCGCCAGGAGGAACAGCGCGACGCAGAAGTAGAACTCTCCCTCACTCATGAGGCCGGTCCCCCTCCCGCTTCGGCTTTCGGCTTGGGAAGGAAGAGCAGGTGGCACCCGTAGTGCGCCGCGAGGAGCAGTAGCAGTTTCTTCCCCTGGGACTCCGAGAGGATCAGGTTCTTCCTGTACTTCGGCTCGAAGATCCGGAGCATGCTCGCTCCCCTGGGGCTCGTGTGGGAGGTGAGACGCGGTGGCAGTTTCGTACGGCTCATCGCGCGGCCCCCAGCTCGAACCACACGCACTTGCCGTACGGCCGCCTGGCGCCGCCGAAGTACTCGACACCCCAGCGACTGGCGAGGCTGTCCACCAGGAGGAGGCCCCGCCCGGACTCTTCGGACGCTTCGAGCGGGGGCCGTTCCGGGGGAACGGGGGGAACGGGGATGAGGGCGGAGCCGCGATCCCGCACCTCTACGTACACCTCGGCCTGGCGCACCGTGACCGTGAGCACGAGGTCGGGCGATTCGGTGTGCTGGACGACGTTGGTCACGATCTCGGAGACGCAGACTCCGGCGTTGTCCACGATGGCGTCGAACCCGTCGACGGTGAGGTAAAGCCCCAGGGTTTTGCGGCACAGCCGTGGAGCGTGGGCGCTGCACGGCATGCGCGTGCTGTAGGTGCGCGTTAAGGACTTGGTGTGCGTTGCGGTGTTGCTCATGATCGTGCCTCCCAGCGTTGATCTGTGGTCACGCCGCACTGCCGCCATGGCTCGGCCGTCCCCCCGATGAGGCAACCCCTTGCCCTGGGGCATGGGAGGGCCGGCTGCACTGTGGGCTCACTGGAGTACCGCGCTGAGCAAGACCATAGAGGACCCGAAGCAATCTTCATGAAGTTACGGATAAATATTTATCCGTAACTGGACCCGTAGCCCCGCTCGCGCCACACTGGTCACCAACGAAAGGGGAGGCGATGCCACCAAGGAAGGCGCCGACTGCTCGACAGGCGCGGGTGGGCACCGAGCTGCGCAAGATGCGCGAAAGGTCCGGGCAGACGATGGCGCAGGCCGCCGCGGCCTTGGGCACGAACTCAAGCGGTCTCAGCAACATAGAGAGCGGCCGAGCGGGTGTCTCCGCCGAGCGAGTGCAAACCCTTGCCACCAACTACGGCGAGCCGGATGCGGCCTACGTGGACGCGCTGCGCGCGATGGCGGAGGAACGGGTCAAGGGCTGGTGGGAGGACTACCGCGGCACGCTTCCCGTCGGGGCGATCGACCTCGCCGAACTGGAGCATCACGCAAAAGGGCTGCGCAACGTCACCATCATCCACATGCCTGGCGTCCTTCAGACGGAGGAGTACGCGAAGGCCGTCTTCAGTGAGGCGATCCCCAAGCTCGCTCCCGCCGAGTTGCGCCGTCGGCTGTCCCACAGGATGCGGCGCCGAGACTTCCTCGATCGCGCATCGCCACCTGACTGCACGTTCATAATCCACGAGGCCGCCCTGCGAATGAAGTTCGGCGGGCCGTCCGTGACCAGAGGACAACTTGAACACCTCCTGGAGGTGTCCGAGCGCGACAACGTCACCGTTCGAGTGATCCCGTTCGAGGCGGGCGGGTTCGCGAACGCCGGTAGCTCCGTGATGTATGTAGCCGGTCCGGTACCACAGCTTGACACTGTGCAACTGGACGTAGCCAACGGTGTGGCGTTCATGGACTCTGAAAGCCAACTCGCGAACCACCGCCACATCATCGACGGCACGGAACAGAAGTCCCTTCCCCCTCAAGAGTCGCGTGATTTCATTCACGCGATGATCGAACAACTGTGAAGGTCTGAAATGGCTGAGATCCGCTGGCAGAAGTCCTCTTACTCCACCGACGCCGCAGGCAACTGCGTCGAACTCGGATCCGTCGACGGCGCGATCAAGATGCGCGAGAGCGACGACCCCGAGGTCATCGTCACCACCAGCCCCGAGAAGCTCCGCGCGTTCATCCTCGGCGTGAAGGCCGGAGAGTTCGATCATCTGATCTAGCGCCGCAAGGGACGCTCATCCAGCCCTCTACCCGTACGGGTGGAGGGCTTCCCCTTTGCCTCCAAAGGTTACATCCAGCACCGTCGCAACTATTACCCGCTAGAGGGTTGAACCGTGCTCCCGAGTAGCGCTACGGTCACTACACGCAGCCAACACGGAGCCTGCAAACCCCAGTTGGCCGCCGCTACCCCCGCACGTCTCCCCCCAGGGAACCTGCGGTAGCCGGCCCCACCTCCACCCGTCCGGAAAGGGTGGGGCCGAACCTCAAGTTCCTTCCCCCGGCGTTCCTGTACTCCGCGCCGAGGGAAGCGGGCCCATGCCTGGTGGGGCTATGGGCTCACCGGTTCTCTCCCCGCAGCGCGCCCGTAGACGCGCGACCGGGGACTTGAACCGCTCTCCCCCTCCTGCGGCACCCCACGCCGAGTGCCGCATGAGGGGGAAACCGCCCGACAGCAGCACGGCGCGAAGGGGAGCAGACGCAATGGAGGCGCAGGCACCGCGAGAACCAGAGCCGCACTGGCACGCGTATACGTGGACAGGGCTGCTCATTCCTTCGGACGCGGTCCGTATCAACCGGCGCAGCCCGACACCACCGCTGCACGTAGGCGAATGGCTGCGGAAACCCCGCAAGTTGATGGACCGCACCCACAACAGTCCCAAACAGGGCGGCCTTTGGCTGGCGGCCCTACTCGCCCGGCGCCCCGACGCGGAACGCGAGATCGAACCGGCAGCACGTCTCAGAACCGCTGTGACGCGGCTTGAGGCGGGGCTCGATGTGCAGTGGCAGTACGTGCTGTACTCGGGCTGGCTCCAGCATGCGGCCCTGGTGGTCTGCCCCCGCAAGGACTACGAATGCCCCTTCCCTCCCCGCCACGAGGAGGGACCTGCGGGAACGCCGTTGCTGCTGCACGCACCCGGAGGGCCCGCTCTCTAGGGCATTACCTCTGGAGCGCCAGCAGGAGCTGGGTGTCAGTGCGGTGCCGGGGGGGCCGACCCTCAGATTCATCCCTGCTCCCCCAAACGGAGGAGAAGGCACGGACCGCCGGTGGACGCGGTGCCGCAGGTGGCGGGGTGAGCATGGCGGCATAGGGACTCCGGGTGAAAGGAAGACCGTGATGAGCCCCAGCCTCCCCCAGGCCGTCTTCGACGTACCTCGCCGCATCAAGTGGGCGGCGTACGCCATCCCTTTGTGCGCACTGCCCTCGGGGCTGTGGCGCATTGCGCTCGTCGTCGGCTGGCCCGACTGGTACGCCGGGCACGACTGGTTGCCAGGTGAGCGGCTGTACGTGCTCTCGCTCTCGCTGGTCGCCGAGTGCTTTGCTCTGCTCAGCCTGGGGCTCGTACGGCCCTGGGGGGAACGGCTGCCTGCCTGGATTCCGTTCGTCGGCGGCCGTGTGCTGCCGGTCCGCGCTGTCGTCGTCCCAGCCGGCATCGGTGCCCTCCTGGCTACCGGCCTGGCCGCGTACGCCACCCTGAACTACCTGTTCCATTTCGTTCCCCCGCTGAACGACACCGGTGAGGCCTTCCCGACCAGCGGCCCGGGGGCGTGGGCCCTGTGGGCCTGCTACATCCCGATTCTCGCCTGGGGGCCGTTGTTGGCGGTGGTGACACGGGCCTACCACCTGCGCCGCGCCCAGGGTGAGGCTCTTGCGGGGGTCAGCCCCTGCCCGGGGTGACCTCACGGATCGCGTTCCCCGTTCCGACCTGCGTAGCCAACACGATGGAGTCGCCGGAGCCCCGGAAGCTCCGGGCCGTGCCCGCTGCAGTGCACGCGGTCCATGCGAACCTGACACTCGGCAACATGGGCTTCGCCGAGTTCGCCGCGAGTAATGGCCAAGACCTGTGGTGGCGACCCGGCGGGAAGACCGGGGTTGAGTCTCCCGTAGGGGGAGACGCGAGAGTGCGGGTATGGACGGCGACACGCTCTTCACGATCGGTGATCTGGCCCGGCGGACCGGGCTGACGGTCAAGACCATCCGGTTCTATTCCGACACCGGGATCGTGCCGCCGACAGACCGCAGCCCGGCTGGCTACCGGCTCTACGACATCGGCGCGCTCACGCGTCTGGATCTGGTGCGCACCCTGCGTGACCTGGGCCTCGACGTTGCCGTCATCCGGCAGGTGCTGGACCGGGAGGTCTCGGTGCCCGAGGTCGCGACCGCACACGCCGATGCCCTGGAGGTGCAGATCCGCACTCTGCGCCTGCGGCGCGCGGTGTTGCGCGCGGTGGCCAAACGCGGCTCCAGCCCCGAGGAGATGGACCTGATGCACAAGCTCGCCAAGCTTTCCGACGACGAACGCCGGCGCCTGATCACCGATTTCATCGACGACACGTTCGGCGGACTCGACGCCAACGCCGACTTCGTCGACATGATGCGCTCGGCCATGCCCGAACTGCCGGACGACCCCGAGCCCGAGCAGGTCGACGCCTGGGTGGAACTCGCCGAGCTCACCCAGGATCCCGACTTCCGCGCGGCCGTGCGCCGTATGGCGCAGTACCAGGCGGCCGAGCGCGCCCAGGGCGACCGCACCGGCTTGCACCACGACCTCACCGAGACCGTTCGGGACAGCGTCGGCCGCGCGCTCGATGCCGGCATCGCCCCGGCCTCGGCCGAGGCCGCACCCGTCATCGACGCCCTCACTGCCCGCTACGCGCAGACCTTCAGCCGCGCCGACGACGCCGACTTGCGGCACTGGCTGCTGACACGTCTGGAGATCGCCGGCGACCCCCGCGCGGAACGCTACTGGCACCTGCTCGCTGTCATCAACGGATGGCCCGTCCCGCCCAGCCTGGCTCCGGTGTTCACGTGGTTCACTCAAGCCCTGCGCGCCCGCACCGGACGGCAGTCCCGCATGGAGGAGGAAACGTCCTAGCGGCTGATGCCGGTGGCCTTGACGCCCTGGCCGGCCAGGTGGGCCAGGGCCCGGCCGCCGTCACCGCCGCCGACCGGTCAGGGTCGTACGGCCACGTATTACAGTTCGGAACATGGCGAAAAAGCTCGTGATCAAGGTGACCGCCGGGGCCGACGCCCCCGAGCGCTGCTCGCAGGCCTTCACCGTGGCGGCGGTGGCCGTGGCCAGCGGTGTCGAGGTGTCCCTCTGGCTGACCGGCGAGTCCTCCTGGTTCGCGCTCCCGGGCCGGGCGGCCGAGTTCGAGCTGCCGCACGCCGCGCCGCTGCCGGACCTGATCGACTCGATCCTTGCGGCCGGGCAGATCACGCTGTGCACCCAGTGCGCCGCGCGCCGCGAGATCACGGAGAAGGACGTCATCGAGGGCGTACGGATCGCGGGCGCGCAGGTCTTCGTCAGCGAGGCGATGGCGGATGGCGCTCAGGCGCTCGTCTACTGAGACCCGTCCACTAGTCCCAGCGCTCGTCCCGGGTCTCGCCGGGGCGCTTCTTGCCGTCCAGCTCGTCCCACCACTCGTCGGACTTGGGGTCCCCGGACGGGTCGTCCCACCACCGGTCGTCGGGGCCCCGCCGGTTCGCCACCATCGCCGCGAGCGGCGGGATGACCATGGCGACGAAGCACATGCCGACGGCCACGGGGACCGACCAGAGGCGTACGAAAGCCCAGGCGGACACGAAGAGGACGAGGCATCCGCCCATCATCCAGAAGTAGACCTTGCGCCGTCGGGCGAGCACACCTCCAGGGTAGATCCGGAGACGGGACGGAAACGACGGAGAACGACCGAAGGGCCGCACCCCACACGGCGTCCAACCCATGAGGTGCAGCCCTTCGGCCAGTACAAGGCTTACTCACACAGCGATGGCGACTTCGGCCAGGCCACCGGTCTGCGCGACGACCGTACGGTCCGCCGTGCCGCCCGGAACCAGGGCGCGCACCGTCCACGTGCCTTCGGCCGCGTAGAAACGGAACTGTCCGGTCGCCGAGGTCGGGACCTCGGCGGTGAACTCGCCGGTCGAGTCCAGGAGACGGACGTAACCGGTGACGGGCTCGCCGTCGCGGGTCACCTGGCCCTGGATGGTGGTCTCACCGGGCTTGATCGTCGAGGCGTCGGGGCCGCCGGCCTTCGCTCCACACATGTTTTCCTGTCCTTACGGGTAGAGGGGTCCGGAGGTACGGCTCCGGGGTCCTGCTGGGCCCTGCCGGGTCCCGCTGGTCTTACTTGTTGGCGCCGAGCTCGATCGGCACGCCGACGAGGGAGCCGTACTCGGTCCACGAGCCGTCGTAGTTCTTGACGTTCTCGACGCCCAGCAGCTCGTGCAGGACGAACCAGGTCAGGGCCGAGCGCTCACCGATGCGGCAGTAGGCGATCGTGTCCTTCGCCAGGTCGACCTGCTCGTCGGCGTAGAGCGCCTTCAGCTCGTCGTCCGACTTGAAGGTGCCGTCGTCGTTGGCGTTCTTCGACCACGGGATGTTGCGGGCGGACGGGACGTGACCCGGGCGCTGCGACTGCTCCTGCGGGAGGTGGGCCGGGGCGAGCAGCTTGCCGCTGAACTCGTCGGGCGAACGGACGTCGACCAGGTTCTGGCTGCCGATCGCGGCCACGACGTCGTCGCGGAAGGCGCGGATGGAGGTGTCCTGGGCCTTGGCCTTGTACTCGGTGGCCGGGCGGCTGGGGACCTCGGAGCCGTCGACCAGGTCGCGGGAGTCGAGCTCCCACTTCTTGCGGCCGCCGTCGAGGAGCTTCACGTCCTGGTGGCCGTAGAGCTTGAAGTACCAGAAGGCGTACGAGGCGAACCAGTTGTTGTTGCCGCCGTAGAGGACGACCGTGGAGTCGTTCGCGATGCCCTTGGCGGACAGCAGCTTCTCGAAGCCGTCCTGGTCGATGAAGTCGCGGCGGACCGGGTCCTGGAGGTCCTTGGTCCAGTCGATCCGGATCGCGTTCTTGATGTGGTTCTTGTCGTACGCGGAGGTGTCCTCGTCGACCTCGACGATGACGACCTTCGGGTCCTCGATGTGGGCCTCGACCCAGTCGGCGTCGACCAGGACGTCGCTGCGGCTCATGCTGTTTCTCCTCCGGGGCAGTGTGCGGCGGGTGTGATGCGTGAGGGGTGTGCGGGGGTACGCCGGATCGGCGTACGGCACGGGGGTGGCCCTGGCCCGGTAGGGGCGCGCGGGGCCCGAGAGATACGGAAGCAGGGCTTCCGCTCAGATGGCGCGACAGAGCATGGTGGCGACGCGACACAGGTCTACTGCCCGCCGCTTCGTGAGATCCACCTGTCGCCTCATGCGTCCGATCGTAGGGACGACCAGGCTGCCGTGTCACCGGCGTGTCGTATTTTGAGACGCGATCGTCCGTATCGTGGTACCTGCGGGGAGGTCGGGCGCCGTACGACGCGGCGGGCGGCCTCCGGAGACCGCCCGCCATCTGCGGACCGGACGTCGCCGTCTCACGATCCGATCAGCGCGGTCTGTGCGGGTGACGTCGCTGCCGGGGCGGCGCGTCACGGCCGGGATGCGGGGGCGGCGGGCGCCGCCGCTGTCCGGGGGCGCGGGGCTCACCCCCGTCCGCGCGGGGCGTCATCGCCGCCCCGCGCGGACGGTGATCAGCCCGCCAGCGGAACGTTCGTGCCGGTGACCGTGATGGCCACGCCGTCCTCACGCGCCTCGATCTTGTCCAGCTTGAGACCGTTCGGCAGCCCGCCGATCTTGCGGTCGAAGTCCGTCTTCTCGCGGACCATCTCCTCCAGCCCCGGAATGCCCTCGCCGGGCACCTTGTCGGCCCGCACCCGCAGCGTGTCGCCGTTCACGACGCTGATCGTGGAGAGCACGCTGCGCGACACCGACCGGCCGAGCACCTGGACCGAGCCGGTGACCTTGACCTTGCCGTTGCCGCCGAAGGCGACCACGACGTCCTCGCCCTCGGCGGCCTTGGTCAGGTCGGCGTAGGAGACGACGGCCGTGCCGGTCGCGGTCGCGGCGGTGGCCGAGGAGTAGTTGTTCTCCAGGCGTACGTCGTGGAGCGAGGCGGTCATCTCGCTGATGCGGACGTTGCTGCCGCCGGCGGTCGTCTCGATGCCCGTCACCGTGACGTCGACGCGGTCGAGTTCCTTACCGGCGACCTGGGTCAGGAAGGGGAAGCCCGCGATCGAGACCTCGGTCGTGCCCCCCAGGCCCTGGCTGGCCTTGATCTTGTCCGCGGCCTCCGACTCGGCGAAGTTGAGCACGAGCCGGTCGGCGATCGCGAAGAGACCGCCCAGGATCACGACGGTGATCAGCAGTATGCGAAGTGCGCGCATCGTTCGGTGTTCCCCCACCTATTTTCGGTCGACGTGTGATCTACGTCCGACCGCACGCTATTAGTTCCGTGCAGTTCAGACCAGTGCCCGCCCCAGCAGGTACACCATCGGCGCAGCCGCGGTCAGCGGCAGCGCGATGCCCGCGGTCATGTGGACGAACCGCGACGGGTAGTCGTAGCTCGCCACCCGCAGCCCGACCAGCGCGCACACCCCGGCTCCGAGGCCCAGCAGCGCCCCGCCCGCGCCCGTACCGGCGACCGGTCCGGCCGCGACCGCGGCGCCCGCCGCGGCCAGCAGGGCCACGACGACCGACACGGCGCCCGGCAGCGGCAGCGCGCGGGCGAGGGTGGCGGCGGCGACCGCCGCACCGCCGACGACGACGGCGTCCGGCGCGGCGGCGAGGTACCCGGCCGCGAGGATCGTCAGCGCGGCGGAGGCGACCGTGGCCATGAGGCCGTACATCCGCTCGTCGGCGTCGGCCCGGCTGCGCAGCTGGAGCACGAGGGTGAGCAGGACCCAGACGCCGAGCGTCCCGATGATGGCCGCGGGTGCGTGCTCGCGGCCCGCGGCGAGCAGCGCGGCGTCCGCCGCGAGGCCGCCGGCGAAGGCGAGCGCGATGCCCTGGCGGGCGGGCCACATGCCGTTCAGCCGGAACCAGCCGGCGGCGGTGAGGCCCTGGAGCAGGATCAGCGGAACGAGCAGGACGTACGACGAGCCGATGGCGCCGGCGCCCGCGAGCAGCAGACCGAGCACCGCCGTCAGCCCGGCGGGCTGGATGCCGGGCGGGATGATCGGCGACCGCCCCTCGGCGCGGGCGCGCTGCGCGTCGGTGATCCGGGCGTTGCCCATCGTCGTCGGCGGGTTGTACGCGGGTGCCGCTGCGGATGCGGCTGCGGGTGCCGCTGCCTCTTGCACCGACGGCTGTTCGTACGCGGGTGCCGCCGCCTCGGGAGGCAGCGGGTACGAACCCGTGGCCGGGTTCGGCAGGTACGCCGTCTCGGAGGCGGGCTGGTACACCGGCTGGTACTGGGTGTCCCAGGTCTGGCCCTCCCACGTCTGGGTGACGTCGGGGTCCGCGTACGGTTCGTGGGCGTACGGTTCGTGGGCGTACGGCTCCTGCGCGTACGGATACTGCTGATCGCTGCTGCTCATGCTGTGCGGTTCACCCTCCTGCGAACGGCGGGAGCACCTCGACCGTGCCGCCCTCGGCAAGGCGTACGGTCTCATGTCCGCGCGTCCCCACGGCGGCGCCGTCGACCAGGAACGAACACCGCTGGAGTACCTGGGCGAGTTCACCCGGGTGCTTCTGGCGGACGGCGTCGAGCGCCTCTGCCAGGGTCTCCGCCGCGTACGGCTCCTCGGCCACTCCGGCGGCGGCCTTGGCCGCCGCCCAGTAGCGGATCGTCCCCGCTGCCATAGCGGCACTCCTTTCGTCAGCTACCCATGATGGGCTACGCGCGGACGAGCCAGCGCGCGAGCCTGTCCAGCAGTGCGTCGTCCGCCGCGTTCTCCGCGTGTCCCATGCCCGGTTCCAGCCACAGTTCCGAGGGCCCGGCCGCGGCCAGCATCCGCGGATGGTCGAGCGGGAAGTACGGATCGCGGTGGCCGTGCACGATGAGCAACGGGGTCGGGGCGATCAGCGGGACCGCCTCGACCGGGGAGAGGGGGACCGGGTCCCACTCCTCGTGGTGGATACGGGTGCCGAAGCCGTAGCGCCCGACGAGGCGGCCGAGGGGCCGGGTGACGACCCAGTGCACCCTGCGCATCGGGGGCGTACCCCGGTAGTACCAGCGGGCGGGGGCGCTCACGGCGGCGACGGCGTCGGTGTGTGCCCCGTTGTGCCCCCCATGCGCCTGGGCGTGCGGGGGGAAGCCCACCGCGTGCGCCGCGCCTACCGCTCCGTACAGCGCCGCGTGCCGCAGCGCCACCGACCCGCCCATGGAGAAGCCGGCAGTCACCACCCTGCGGTGGCCCAGCGAACGGGCCCAGGCGACGGCGGCGGCCAGATCCAGCACCTCGCGGTCACCGACCGTGGAGCGGCCGCCGGAGCCGCCGTGACCTCGGAAGGAGAAGGTGACGACGGCCGCGTGTCCGGCGAAGACGCGCGCCGCGCGCCGGACCGAGGGGCGCCCCGCCGACCCGGTGAAGCCGTGCGCGATCACGATCGCCGTGTCGGATTCCCCGGACGTACACGGCTCGTACACCGCCTCGATAAGGACGTCGTCCTCGGTCCGGAGCACCCCCACAGTGACGGAGGTGACAGGAGATCCTGTGATTCGGCCCTCTGCCACGGAACTCATGTGGGCTATTCTGCTTGGCAGAGGACCCTGGCGACGTAGCCCCCGGGTCCTTTTGTGTTTTCTGCCCGTTGTTACAGGCAGGTGAACGAAACGATCGCGGACCCAGGGCGCGGGGGCCGCGGCCGGTTGCAAGAAGCAGTGCCGCAAACGTCCTCGCAGGGACCGAGGAGGAACCGACGTTATGGGCGAGCGAACCGTGCACGACCGCAGGACGAAAACCCTGGCAGTGGCAATGGCAGGGGCAGGTGGCGTGCGATGAGCTCTCTGCTGCTCCTCACGAACGCTCTTCAGCCGTCGACGGAGGTGCTCCCCGCCCTCGGCCTGCTCCTCCACAACGTGCGGGTGGCCCCCGCCGAGGGACCGGCTCTCGTCGACACCCCCGGTGCCGATGTGATCCTGGTCGACGGCCGGCGCGATCTCCCGCAGATCCGCAGCCTCTGCCAGCTCCTCCGCTCCACCGGGCCCGGCTGCCCGCTGCTCCTCGTCGTGACGGAGGGCGGCCTGGCGGCCGTCACCGCCGACTGGGGCGTGGACGACGTACTTCTCGACACGGCGGGCCCCGCCGAGGTCGAGGCGCGGCTGCGGCTCGCGACGGGGCGCCAGCAGATCGGCGTGGACGACTCCCCGATGGAGATCCGCAATGGCGACCTGTCGGTCGACGAGGCCACGTACAGCGCGAAGCTGAAGGGGCGGGTCCTGGACCTGACCTTCAAGGAGTTCGAGCTGCTGAAGTACCTGGCGCAGCACCCCGGCCGGGTCTTCACCCGGGCGCAGCTGCTGCAGGAGGTCTGGGGCTACGACTACTTCGGCGGTACGCGCACGGTCGACGTGCACGTACGGCGGCTACGGGCGAAGCTCGGGCCGGAGCACGAGTCGCTGATCGGGACCGTACGGAACGTGGGGTACCGCTTCGTCACGCCGGAGAAGGTGGAGCGGGCGGCCGAGGAGACCGCCAACAAGGCGAAGGCTTCGGCGAAGGCTTCGGCGAAGGCTCCGGCTCCGGAGTCCGCGCAGAAGGTCGAAGCGGCCGTACGCCCTGCCCAGGGGTAGGTCACCCCGCGTAGACTTTCGCGCGTGGCCAAGGTGACGCGGGACGATGTAGCGCGACTGGCGGGTACTTCGACCGCGGTCGTGAGCTACGTCATCAATAACGGACCCCGGCCGGTCGCCCCGGCCACGCGCGAGCGTGTACTCGCCGCGATCAAGGAGCTGGGCTACCGGCCCGACCGGGTCGCCCAGGCCATGGCCTCGCGGCGCACGGACCTCATAGGCATGATCGTCCCGGACGCCCGGCAGCCGTTCTTCGCGGAGATGGCGCACGCGGTGGAGCGGGCCGCGGCCGACCGCGGAAAGATGGTCCTCGTCGGCAACTCCGACTACCGCGACGAGCGCGAGGTCCACTATCTGCGGGCGTTCCTCGGGATGCGCGTCGCCGGGCTGATCCTGGTCAGCCAGGGCATGAGCGAGCGGGCGGCCGCGGAGATCGAGGCGTGGGACGCGCGGGTGGTGCTGCTGCACGAGCGGCCCGAGGCGATAGACGACGTCGCGGTCGTGACGGACGACATCGGCGGCGCGCAGTTGGCGACGCGGCATCTGCTGGAGCACGGGCACGCGTACGTGGCGTGTCTGGGCGGCATCGAGAACACCCCGGCGGTCGGTGACCCGGTGGCCGACCACGTCGAGGGCTGGCGCCGGGCGATGCTGGAGTCCGGACGGTCGGTGGAGGGCCGGCTGTTCCAGGCCCCGTACAACCGCTACGACGCGTATCTGGTCGCCCTGAAGATCCTCTCCGGCCCGGAGCGGCCCCCGGCGATCTTCTGCGCGACCGACGACCAGGCGATCGGGGTACTGCGGGCGGCGCGCGAGCTGCGTATCGACGTGCCCGGTGAGCTGGCGGTGGCGGGCTTCGACGACGTCAAGGAGGCGGGTCTGACGGACCCGCCCCTGACGACGATCGCCTCGGACCGCCCCGCGATGGCCCGCGCGGCGGTGGATCTGGTCCTGGACGACGGGCTGCGGGTCGTGGGGTCGCGCCGGGAACGTGTGAAGCAGTTCCCGTCGGCGCTGATCGTGCGGCGGTCGTGCGGCTGCGAGGCGTGACCCTCCGGGGGCGTGCGGTGTAAAGGCGCCGGGCCCGAGGGCCCCGTTCTCCGGCGCGCGGCCGGGGGCCCGGGGCCCGCCGGGGTGGGCCCGGGACGTAACGGCGCCGCCCCCGGGGGTTGTGCCCACCCGTTCCGCCCTGCGGAACGAATGCCCACAACGTTCTCAGGAGAGCCTCAGGGCGTTCTCATGTGTGGGGGCCAGAGTCGGGAGCATGACGGACTACTACCGCAGCAGCGAAGCCGACGGGAGCACGCACGCGCAGTGGGGCTACCCGCCTCCGCCCCCGCACGCACCCGCGCCCGCCCCGCGTGCCAAGCGGCCCGTCGCGTTGCTCGTCGCCGTCGCGGTCGTCGCCGCGGGGGTCGGGGGCGGGGTGGCCACGTTCGTGGAGCGGGGCGAGGTCGTCGGGGTGTCGGTCGGGGTCAGCGGCAGCAATGTGGCGCGGAGCAGCAAGGGGACCGTCGCCGGGGTCGCCCAGGCCGTCTCCCCCAGCATCGTGGAGATCGGGGCGGAGACCACCGGCGGCCGGTCCACCGGCTCCGGCGTGATCATCACCGCGGACGGCGAGGTCGTCACCAACAACCACGTCGTCTCCGGCGCCGACACCGTCAAGGTCACTCTCAGCGACGGCAAGTCGTACACCGCGGACGTCGTCGGCACCGACCCCGACAAGGACCTCGCCCTGGTCAAGCTGCGGGGCGCGACCGGGCTCAAGGCCGCCACCCTCGGTGACTCCGACCGCCTCACGGTCGGCGAACAGGTCGTCGCCATCGGCTCGCCCGAGGGCCTCACCGGGACCGTGACCAGCGGAATCGTCTCCGCGCTTGACAGAGACGTCACCGTGGCGAAGGACCGGGGCACGCAGCAGGAGCCCCGGCAGAACTGGCCCTTCGAATTCGGCGGGCAGGAGTTCAACGGCGACACCGGCGACTCGAAGACCACCTACAAGGCCATCCAGACCGACGCCTCGCTGAACCCCGGCAACTCCGGCGGCGCCCTGATCAACATGAACGGCGAGATCATCGGCATCAACTCGGCGATGTACGCGCCGAGTGCGGCGAACAGCGCCCAGGCCCCCGGCAGCGTCGGGCTCGGCTTCGCCATCCCGGTCAACACGGTCAAGGCCGACCTCGACAGCCTGCGTGCGACGCTGGGGCAATGACCGATCGCATCCTCATCGTCGACGACGAGCCCGCCGTACGCGAGGCCCTCCAGCGCAGCCTCGCCTTCGAGGGGTACGCCACCGAGGTCGCGGTCGACGGCGCGGACGCCCTCGCCAAAGTGGAGTCGTACGCGCCCGACCTCGTCGTGCTCGACGTCCAGATGCCCCGCGTGGACGGGCTGACGGCGGCCCGCCGCATCCGTGCCTCCGGATCCACGCTGCCCATCCTGATGCTCACGGCCCGCGACACCGTCGGCGACCGCGTCACCGGGCTCGACGCCGGGGCGGACGACTACCTGGTCAAGCCGTTCGAGCTGGACGAGCTGTTCGCCCGGATCCGGGCGCTGCTGCGGCGCAGCTCGTACACGCCCGCCCCCAGCGACGCGCTGTCCTTCGCCGATCTGCGGATGGACCTGGTCACCCGCGAGGTCACCCGGGGCGCGCGCCGCGTCGAGCTGACCCGTACCGAGTACTCGCTCCTGGAGCTGTTCCTGTCGCATCCACGTCAGGTGCTGACCCGGGAGCAGATCCTCAAGACCGTCTGGGGCTTCGACTTCGAGCCGAGCTCCAATTCGCTGGACGTGTACGTCATGTATCTGCGGCGCAAGACGGAGGCGGGCGGCGAAGCGCGCCTGGTACACACCGTGCGGGGAGTCGGCTACGCGCTCCGGGAAGGGTCGCCCGAGTGATCAGACGGTTCCAGGCGCTGCCCCTGCGCTCCCGGCTCGCGCTGCTGACCGCGACGGCCGTCGCGGTCGCGGTGGCGGCGGTGGCCGTCGCGTGCTGGTTGCTCGCCCGCACGCAGCTGCACCACGAGCTCGACACCTCGCTGCGCAACAGCACCGCCCAGGCCGACGCGGTGACGACCGCCCTGGCCCAGTGCCGTGACTCCGACTTCAACGCGGTGGCCGGGACGGGCACGACCTTCGCGTACGTCCAGGTCGTCGACGCGGCCGGCGGCCGCTGCGTCACCCCGTACTCCGTACCGGTGAAGGTCCAGTCGGAGGACATCGCGGTCGCGCGCGGCCTCAGCACCGACGCCCTGCACAGCAGCACGACGGACGACGGCGCCGACGTACGGGTGCACACCACACGGATGTCGCTGCGGGGCATCGGCGAGGTGACCGTCTCGGTCGCCCGCCCGCTGCACGAGATCGACGCCGCGCTGAACCGGCTCGCCCTGCTGCTGACCGCCCTCGCGGGCGTCGGCGTCGTCGCCGCCGGAGCGGCCGGACTGTGGGTGGCCCGTACCGGACTGAAGCCGGTGGACCGGCTGACCGACGCGGTCGAGCACGTGGCCCGTACCGAGGATCTGACCGTACGCATCCCCGTCGACGGCGAGGACGAGATCGCCCGGCTGTCGCGCTCCTTCAACCAGATGACCGCCCAGCTCGCCTCCTCCCGCGACCGGCAGGCGCAGCTGATCGCCGACGCCGGGCACGAGCTGCGCACCCCGCTGACCTCGCTGCGGACGAACATCGAGCTGCTCGCGCGCAGCGAGGAGACGGGCCGGGCGCTGCCGCCCGGGGACCGGGCCGCGCTGCTGGCTTCCGTGAAGGCGCAGATGACCGAGCTGGCGGCGCTGATCGGCGATCTCCAGGAGCTGTCCCGTCCGGACAGCGCGACGCCGGGACCTGTCCAGGTCGTGGCGTTGCACGACATCGCGCGCACGGCGCTGGAGCGGGCCCGGCTGCGTGGCCCGGAGCTCACGATCGGCGCCGAGCTGCGGCCCTGGTACGTACGGGCGGAGCCGGCGGCGCTGGAGCGGGCGCTGGTGAACGTGCTGGACAACGCGGTGAAGTTCTCGCCCCCGGGCGGGGCGGTGGAGGTGCTGCTGGACCGCGGCGTGCTGACCGTACGCGATCACGGGCCGGGCGTTCCGCCCGACGAACTCCCCCACGTCTTCGAACGCTTCTGGCGCTCCCCGTCCGCCCGCGCGCTGCCCGGATCGGGCCTCGGTCTGTCGATCGTGGCCCGGACCGTGCGGCAGGCGGGCGGCGAGGTGGAGCTGCGCCCGGCGGAGGGCGGCGGGACGGTCGCCGTCATCCGGCTGCCGGGCGCCCCGACACCGCCGCCGGACCCGCCCCTCCCGCCGGTCCCGCCGTCAGTTGTGGCGGATCAGCGAGTCGACCAGCCCTGAGCGGGTGTTCGGGTAGTCCATCGGCACGATGCCGAGCCCCCTCCAGCCGCCCGCCTCGGCGCCGTCCAGGAAGCGGTGGACGCGCGGGTTGAGGTTGTCGGAGTTCCAGCGGGGCGGCAGGTACGCGGCGGTGCTGACGAAGTTGATGTGGAGCCTGCCCGGCTGCGGGGCGGCGGCCGCCTTGCGGAAGTGGGCCTCGATCTTGGGGTACTTGGTGTTCGGCGCGGCGTTCCAGTCGTCCTGGATGTCGAAGAGGCCGCCGTCCCACCATTTGACGCCGGGCAGCCCGCCGTTGTCGGCGATGAGGACGACCTTGCCGCGGGCCTCGCCGAGGGCGGGGAGCGTGTCGCCGATGCGGAAGAGCGGGCGCCAGCCGCGGTTGTCGAGGTAGTCGTCGAAGATCCCGCGGAAGGTGGCGTCGCCGTCCTGGGAGTACTCCTGCTTGACCCGCATGAGGACGGTCTCGGCGGGGTGGGCGGCGAGGAAGTCGCGGCAGGCGATGAGCACGTCGCCGAACATCATGTTCTGGTACGAGGCGCCGTGGTGGATGGCGAAGGAGCCGCCGGTGACCCGGCAGCGTATGTCGAGGAACCGGATCCCGGAGTCGAGCTGCTGCGCGATGGTGGTGTTCTGGCACTCGGACCAGGGGCCGCCGAAGCGGGCGCCGGAGTCGTGCGTTCCGGGGATGGTGAGCGATCCCAGCGACCGCCCGCCGTCGATGCCGCTCATCCAGTCCTGGGTGCCCAGGACACGGGCGACGGCGGGTGCCGCCCCGATGAGGGCGGATGCGGACGCACCCGCCGCGCTGATGAGGAAACCACGTCTGGTCAGGGACATGTGCCGTCTCCTTCGTCGGCCTCCGCGGCGTGGGGGAGCCGCGGTCGGCACCCGGATGATGGCAGACATGGCCATGACACAACTACGGGGCGCACGGAAAGACGTGAGGGGCGGCGGACCAAAGATCCGCCGCCCCTCACTCAGGCTGCTGCTACTTGATGACCGTGATCCGGTCGGTCGCCGGCGGTGCCAGCGGGGCGCTCGCGCTGGAGTGCGCGGCGAAGTAGGCGATGAGGGCGTCCAGGTCGGACGCGCCCACCAGCTTGTTCTTGTGCTCCCTCAGGACGGGGAAGCCGTCGCCGCCGCCCGCGAGGAACTCGTTCATCGCGACCCGGTAGGTCTTCGCCGGGTCGATCGCCTCGCCGTTCAGCTTCACGGAGCTCGTCACGATCCGGTCGGCGCCGGACTTCGTCATGTCCAGGGTGTACGTGAAGCCCTTCGACACCTGGAGGATCTTCGGGGCCGCCTGGTTCGCGCCGCTGACCTGCTGCTGGAGCACGGTGATCAGCTGGGCTCCGGTCAGGTCGACGGACGTCATCATGTTGGTGAACGGCTGCACGGTGAACGCCTCGCCGTACGTCACCACCCCGTCGCCCTCACCACCGGGGGAGGACGCGCGCGTCAGCGGCGCGCGGATACCGCCCGGGTTCATGATGGCGAGCTGCGCACCGCCCTTGTCGGCCGGGGCGAGGGCCTCCAGCTGGGCGTCCGCGACCAGATTGCCGAGCGGCTTCTCGATCGCCTCGAAGGGGTTGTCTATGTCGGCGGCGATGTGGCCGACGGGACGGCTCGCGATCGGCTTGGCGAGCGTGTTCCAGCGGTCGATGAGCGCGGTCATGTCGTCGGCCTTGGCCACGTCACGCGTGACGACGTGGTTGGCCGAGGCCACGGACGTACGGACGATGTCGCGGGTGCGGCGGTCGTACGTGAGCGTCGTGTCCGTGTAGAGCTTGCCGAAGGACGCCGCCGACGTGACCGTGCGCGGCTTGCCGGCCGGGTCGGGGATCGTGCACGCGTACGCCTGGTGGGTGTGGCCGGTGACCAGGGCGTCGACCTGCGGGCTGACGTTCTTGGCGATGTCGGCGATCGGGCCCGAGATGCCGTCACCGGGGCCGGGGCTGTCGCAGTTGTAGTTGTACGCGGGCGACGCCGGGGCCCCGCCCTCGTGGAGGAGGGCGACGATCGACTTGACGCCCTTGCGCTCCAGCACCTTGGTGTACTTGTTGATCGACTCGACCTCGTCGCCGAACTTCAGGCCCTTGACGCCCTCGGCGGAGACGATGTCCGGGGTGCCCTCCAGGGTGACGCCGATGAAGCCGATCCTCACCCCGTTCTTCTCCCAGATGAAGTACGGGTCGAGCAGCGGCTCGCCGCTCTTCTCGTGCGTCACGTTGGAGGTGAGGAAGGGGAAGTCCGCGCCCTTGAACTTCTTGGGCTTGCCGTTCGGCTTCTTCTCGAAACAGCCCTCGGTCGGGTGACAGCCGCCGTTCTGGATCCGGGCCAGCTCCTTGGCGCCCTCGTCGAACTCGTGGTTGCCGACCGAGGTGACGTCGAGGTCCAGCTTGTTCAGCGCCTCGATCGTCGGCTCGTCGTGGAAGAGCCCGGAGAGCAGCGGCGAGGCGCCGATCATGTCGCCCGCGGCGGCGGTGATCGAGTACCGGTTGCCCTTGCGGGCCTCGCGCAGATGCGTCGCGAGGTACTCGGCGCCGCCCACGCCCTCGATCGTCTTCGTGGTGCCGTCCGGGTTCATGTGGGTGAGCCGCCCGGCCGAGCCGGCCGGCGGTTCCAGGTTCCCGTGCAGATCGTTGAAGGACAGCAGCTGCACGTCCACGGTGCGGCCGTATCCGTGGCCGTGGTCGTGGCCGCGACCAGTGTCGCGGCTCTGGCCGCGGTCCTGGGCCCCGGCGGGCATCGCGGCGACCAGCGCGCCGATGGTGGTCAGTCCGGCGACGGCGGTGATGAGGCGGCGGCGCTTCTGATGCGGTGTCGCTGACATCTGTCCCCTTGTCAGTCTCAGCGTTTGGACATTGGTACTCAGCCGGGCAGCCTAGGGTCAACGCGCGTAGCGCGACAGGGGGTAACGGGTTACGGGTGGGTTTCCGTCAGGTGCGGCCCGGCGCCGTACCCTCGTCGTATGACTGACGCAGCCCCCGCCCTCGAGCCCGGCCGGCAGATCCAGATCCTCGACGAACTCACCCCCGAGCAGGCCGAGGACGTCCTCGCTCTGCTGTCCGTGGCCGCCCGCGCCGACGGCATGCAGGCCGTCTCCGAGCAGGGCCGGCTCGTACTCCGCCACGGGCGGCGCGAGGGCGTACGGCACTTCCTGCTCACCGTCGCCGGCGATCTGCGCGGCTACGCCCAACTGGAGGACACCGACCCGGTCGAGGCCCCGGCCGCCGAGCTGGTCGTCCACCCCGGCCACCGCGGCCGCGGCCACGGCCGGGCGCTCGGCAACGCGCTGCTCGCGGCGTCCGGCAAGCGGCTGCGGGTGTGGGCGCACGGCGGCAAGTCGGCCGCCCGCCACCTCTCCCAGGTCCTCGGGCTGACCCTGTTCCGCGAACTGCGCCAGTTGCGCCGCTCGTTGAGCCCGCTCGACATCCCGGAGCCGCGGCTCCCCGAGGGCGTGACGGTCCGTACGTTCCTCCCCGGCCAGGACGACGCGGCCTGGCTCGCGGTGAACGCGGCGGCCTTCGCCCACCACCCCGAGCAGGGTTCGCTCACCCAGCGCGACCTCGACGACCGCAAGGAAGAGCCCTGGTTCGAGCCCAAGGGCTTCTTCCTCGCGGAGCGCGAGAGCACCGAGGGCGGCACCGGCAAGATCGTCGGCTTCCACTGGACGAAGATCCACGCCGAGGAGCAGCTCGGCGAGGTGTACGTGCTCGGCGTCAGCCCGGACGCCCAGGGCACCGGCCTCGGCAAGGCGCTCACCGCGATCGGCCTGCGCCATCTGGCGGCGCAGGGCATGCCGACGGCGATGCTGTACGTGGACGCGGACAACCCGGCGGCGCTGCGGGTGTACGAGGGGCTCGGCTTCGTCACGCACGAGGTGGACCTGATGTACCGCACGGAGACGTGACCGCGACCGCGTAGCGCGACAGGGGGCGGTTGACACCGCCCCCTTTCTTGCACCACCCTTTCACTACTTGATTAGTGAAAGGGTGGTGATGCAGGCATGATCGAATACCGGATCGACCGGAGAAGCGGCGTCTCCACCTATCTGCAGATCGTCCAGCAGACCAAACAGGCCCTGCGCCTCGGCCTGCTGGAGCCCGGTGACCGGCTGCCCACCGCCCGCGAGGTGGTGGAGGCGACGGCGATCAATCCGAACACCGTGCTCAAGGCCTACCGCGAGCTGGAACGCGAGGGCCTCGTCGAGGCCCGGCGCGGCCTCGGCACCTTCGTACGCAAATCCCTGGGCACCGCCCCCGCCGACTCCCCCCTGCGCGGCGAACTCGCCGACTGGGCACGCCGGGCACGGGCGGCGGGCCTGGAGCGGGACGACGTGGCCGCACTCTTCAGCGCCGTACTCGACGAGCACTTCACGCACGACCGCAAGGGGGACGAGACATGACGGACACAGCACTTGAGGCCGACGGGCTCGGCAGGAGGTTCCGGCGGGCCTGGGCCCTGCGCGACTGCTCCTTCCGGCTGCCGGCCGGAGCGATCTGCGCCGTCGTCGGCCCCAACGGAGCCGGGAAGTCCACCCTGCTGACGCTCGCCGCCGGCCTGCTGCGCCCCACCGAGGGCACCATCCGCGTCCTCGGCACCGACCCCGCATCCGCCCGCGAGAAGCTCGCGTACGTCGGCCAGGACAAGCCGCTCCCGCCGCAGCTCACCATCGACGACACCCTGCGCATGGGGCGCGAGCTCAACCCCGGCCGCTGGGACGACGAGGCCGCGACCAGGATCGTCGAGGCCGGGGACCTGGACTTCGGCGCACGCGTCCGCACCCTCTCCGGCGGCCAGCGCACCCGCGTCGCCCTCGCCCTCGCGATGGGCAAACGGCCCGAACTCCTGCTGCTCGACGAGCCGATGGCCGACCTCGACCCGCTCGCCCGCCACCAGCTGACGGGCCTGCTGCTCGCCGACGCCGCCGAGCGCGGCACGACGGTCGTGATGTCCTCGCACGTCGTCGCCGAGCTGGAGGGCGGCTGCGACCACCTCCTGCTCGTCGACGGCGGCGGCGTACGGCTCGCCGGCCCGATCGACGACCTCATCGCCGCGCACCGCCTGGTGACCGGCCCCGCGGCCGCGAGCCTCGCCCCGCACACCGTCGTCGAGTCCCGCACGACGGGGCGACAGCGCACCGCGCTCGTACGCCTGCGCCCCGAAGCTCCGCTCGCCGACGACTGGCAGAGCGCGGAACCGTCCCTGGAGGAACTGTTGCTGGCCCATATGCGCTCCGCGTCCACCGAGGCCGCCGAGGCCGCCGAGGAGGTCTCCGCATGAGCGGGCTGTCCGGTACGCACTGGGTCGTCGTCGCGCAGCACCGGCGGGCGCTGAGGACGACGCTGGCGCTGGCGGCGGTCGGCGCCACCGTCCTGATCGTGGCCCGCACCTGGTACGTCACCGCGGACCCGGTCACGGCCTCGGTGGACCCGTACAACTGGCTGCTGATCGTGCTGGACTACTCCAGCACGGCGATCATGCTGCTGCCGCTGCTCGTCGCCGCCTACGTCGCAGGGCCGCTCGTCGCCCGCGAGCTGGAGTCGGGGACGTACCGCCTGGCCTGGACGCAGTCGGTCTCGCCCGCCCGCTGGCTCGCGAGCCGGCTGGCGATCCCGACGGTGGTCGTCGTGGCGGGGGGAGCCCTGCTGGTGGCCCTCTTCCGGTGGACCCGCGGCGCCGTGGAGGACAGCATGTTCCTCCAGCTCTGGGACAAGCAGGTGTACGCCTCCTCCGGCACCGTAGCCGTGGCGTACGGGCTGCTGGCCACCGCGTTCGGGGCGCTCGGCGGACTGCTGGTGCGCCGTACGCTCGTCGCGATGAGCCTGGCGGGTCTCGCCACCGGCGGGGTACTGCTCGCGCTCGCCCAGGTGCGCGAGCACCTGTGGCCCATGGTCCTGTCGGTCGGAAAGGGCATGCCCAACACTCTGACCAACACCGCCGACGACTGGTGGGTGGAGTACGGCAGGCTGAGCCCTTCCGGCGAGCGCCTGTACTGGGAGGACTGCTCCGCCCCGGCGCCCGCGTGGTGCAACGACGAATCGGGGGCCTACACCGAGTTCGTCGAGCACCACCCCGTCTCCCACTTCTGGCCGCTCCAGCTCGTCGAGACCGGTATCGTCCTCGCTCTCGCCGTCCTCGTCACGACCGTCGCCTTCCGGGTGCTGCGCCGGCACCACGCGTAGGCCCCTGGGCACCGCGCCGGGAACCGGCGCGGTGCCCAGGTGTCATGTTCTCGTTACCGGGCATTCAGGGATCCTTGCGACCCTCTCTGAATGCAGCCCGCCGTGCCGGCCCCGAAAAAGGGGCGACCTCCCTCCATCACGGCCCGCTCCGACGCGCCCGAGCACCCCTTCGCGCGGAAGAATGGGGTCATGAGCCAGCAGCCCGCCGAGGTCCCGGTCCAGCACGTTCAGCCGTCCGTCGGTTCCATAGCCGCGCACCGCCCGCATACGGTCGCCGCCCCGGTGTCCGACCTGGAACACGACATCGATGCCGACCTCGACGCGTACGAGGACGACACAGAGGGTGCGGAGCTGCCCCAGGGCCGCTTCCTGGACCGCGAGCGCAGCTGGCTCGCGTTCAACGAGCGGGTGCTCGAACTGGCCGAGGATCCGGCGACGCCGCTCCTCGAACGGGCGAACTTCCTCGCGATCTTCGCCTCGAACCTGGACGAGTTCTTCATGGTCCGGGTGGCGGGCCTGAAGCGCCGCATCGCGACCGGCGTCGCCACCCGTTCGGCGTCCGGCCTGCAGCCGCGTGAGGTCCTGGAGCTGATCTGGAACCGCTCGCGCGAGCTCATGGCCCGGCACGCCGCCTGCTACCAGCAGGACATCGCCCCGGCCCTGGCCGACGAGGGCGTCCACCTCATCCGCTGGCCCGAGCTCACCGAGAAGGAGCAGGCGCGCCTGTTCACGCTGTTCCGCCAGCAGATCTTCCCGGTGCTCACCCCGCTGGCCGTGGACCCGGCGCACCCGTTCCCGTACATCTCGGGGCTCTCGCTCAACCTGGCCGTGGTCGTACGCAACCCGGTCAGCGGCCACCGCCACTTCGCCCGGGTCAAGGTGCCGCCGCTGCTGTCGCGCTTCCTGGAGGCGTCCCCGCAGCGGTACGTCCCGCTGGAGGACGTCATCGCGGCGCACCTCGAAGAGCTCTTCCCCGGCATGGAGGTGCTCGCGCACCACATGTTCCGGGTGACCAGGAACGAGGACCTGGAGGTCGAGGAGGACGACGCGGAGAACCTGCTCCAGGCCCTGGAGAAGGAGCTGCTGCGGCGCCGCTTCGGGCCGCCGGTGCGCCTGGAGGTCGAGGAGTCCATCGACCCGTACGTCCTCGACCTGCTCGTACGCGAGCTGAAGATCTCGGAGTCCGAGGTGTACCCGCTGCCGGGGCCGCTGGACCTCACCGGGCTGTTCGGGATCGCCTCGCAGGACCGGCCGGAGCTGAAGTACCCGAAGTTCGTCGCGGGCACGCACCGGGACCTCGCGGAGGTCGAGTCGGCGTCCGCGCCCGACATCTTCGCGGCGCTGCGCGAGCGGGACGTACTGCTGCACCATCCGTACGACTCCTTCTCGACGTCCGTCCAGGCCTTCCTGGAGCAGGCCGCCGGCGACCCGGACGTACTCGCGATCAAGCAGACGCTGTACCGGACGTCGGGCAAGTCGCCGATCGTCGACGCGCTCATAGACGCGGCGGAGGCGGGCAAGCAGGTCCTCGTCCTCGTCGAGATCAAGGCCCGCTTCGACGAGCAGGCCAACATCAAGTGGGCGCGGAAGCTGGAGGAGGCGGGCTGCCATGTCGTCTACGGCCTGGTCGGCCTGAAGACGCACTGCAAGCTGTCGCTGGTGGTCCGCCAGGAGGGCGAGACCCTGCGCCGCTACTCGCACGTCGGGACCGGCAACTACCACCCGAAGACGGCACGGCTGTACGAGGACCTCGGCCTGCTCACGGCCGACCCGCAGGTCGGGGCCGACCTGTCCGACCTGTTCAACCGGCTGTCGGGCTACTCGCGCCGCGAGACGTACCGCCGGCTGCTCGTCGCGCCCAAGTCGCTGCGCGACGGACTGATCTCCCGGATCAACAAGGAGGCCGCCCACCACCGGGCGGGGCGCCCCGCGTACGTCCGCATCAAGGTCAACTCGATGGTCGACGAAGCGATCATCGACGCCTGCTACCGGGCGTCGCAGGCCGGGGTGCCGGTGGACATATGGGTACGCGGCATCTGCGCGATCCGTCCGGGCGTCCCGGGTCTCTCGGAGAACATCCGGGTCCGCTCGGTCCTCGGCCGCTTCCTGGAGCACTCGCGGATCTTCGCCTTCGGCAACGGGGGCGACCCGGAGGTGTGGTTCGGCAGCGCCGACATGATGCACCGCAACCTCGACCGCCGCATCGAGGCACTCGTCCGGGTCACCGACCCGGCACACCGTGTGGCCCTGAGCCGACTGCTGGAGACCGGCATGGCCGACTCCACGACGTCCTGGCACCTCGGCCCGGACGGCGAATGGACCCGGCACTCCTCGGACTCCGACGGCCAGCCGCTGCGGCACGTACAGGAAATGCTCATTGACGCGCGGAGGCGCCGGCGTGCACAGCCCTGACCTTCCCCTGGTGCCGCAGGGGGCCGGCGCCGACCAGGTCCTGGCCGGATATCTGCACACGCAGGCCGCGGACTTCCTGCGCGGCCTGCGTGTGCACGGCGAGAGCGGCGCGGACACGGCGGGCGCGGAGGAAGCGGCCCACACCCTGCGCCGCGCCGCGCGCCGCATCAGCGGAGCCCTGCACACCTACCGCCCCCTGCTGGACCCCGCCTGGGCGGACCAGCTGCGCACCGAACTCGCCTGGCTCTCCGCCCTGCTCGCCCAGGAGCACGCCCACACCGCCCGCCTCACCCGCCTCCTCGACGCCCTCGCCCGCCTCTCGGGCGCGGGCGCGGTCCCGGCGGCGCGGGGCGAGACGCTTCCGGCGGCGGCCGCGTCGGTGCCGGGCGCGGCGGCAGCGGGGCCGGGCGTGTCGACGCCCGCCCAGGCGCCCGGCGCGTCGGCCGCGGCACTGGTGCCCGGCGCGTCGGCGACCGTGCCCGGCGGGCCGACGGCGACCACCTCGACGCCCGGCGCACCGGCGGCGGTATCGGCTCCGGGCGCACCGGCCGCGGCGACGACCAACTCGACGCCCGCCCAGGTGCCCGGCTCCTCGGCAGCGGCATCGGCGCCCGGCGCGTCGGCAGCCGTATCGGCTCCGGGCGCGTCAACGCCCGCCCAGGTGCCGGGCGCGGCGGCAGCGGGATCAGCCCCCGGCGCACCAACAGCGGTGCCCGGCGCTTCGGCGCCCACCCCCCGTGCGGGCCACGCCGCCCTGCCCGGCACCGGTGCGCGGGCCGACTCCGCGCGGAGCGACAACGCGGCCGGCCTCGGGCGGGAGGCCTCGGCGACCGCCGACGTGACATCCGGATCCGGGGCCGGGATCGCCCCGGCCGCACAGGCCGCCCGGTCCGGGCCGGCCGACGACCGTACGAGCCTGTCGGCGCCCGGCACGGAACCCGCCGCTCCCGGCGCCCCGCCCCGGCGGGCCGGTCGTGAAGCCGGAGGCTCGCGACCCCTCAAAGACGCGGCGGCACGCCCCGCCGGGCGAGGCGCTCGCGCCGCCGGCGGCGCGACCCCCCAGGCCGCCGCGCGCGGGGCGCTCACCGTGGGGGCCGCGCGGGCCGCGGCGCTGCTGGAGCGGCAGTTGACGCTCGGTCGGACGCGCGCGCACTCCGCCGCGTTGCAGGCCCTCGGGTCGTCGCGGTTCCACGCGGTCGCCGACGCCGTCGCGCTGCTCGCGTCCGAGGTGCCCCTCGCGGCCGCCGCGGCCGCGCCCGCCGCCGTACTCGACACGCACGCCGAGACCGTCGAGCGGCGCCTGCTCGACGCGGTCACCGCGCTGCCGCTGGCCCGCGCCGCGCACCCGTACAACGCGGAGGCACTCGTGCACGGCCTGGCCACCGCCTCCGCCGGCGAGGCCCAGGACGCCCCCTGGCACCAGGTGCGGCTGCTGCTGCGACTGCACCGGTACGCCCAGGAGGTCAGGGCCGCCGGCCGCGACCCGCTGCTGACCGTGGCCGGTCAGACCCTGGACCGGCACCGCGACGCCGCCGAGGCCGCCGGCGCGGCCGCCGCGGCCGCCCGCACCCCCCGGATCGCCCCGGCGACGGCGTACGCGCTCGGCGTGCTCCACGCGGACCAGCGCCACGAGGTCGAGGCCGCCCGCTTCGCCTTCCACCACGTCTGGCACCGGCAGGCGGTGGCGGCGCCGTGAGCACGCCGGACACCGTCCACGCCGCCGGCTGTGTCCTCTGGCGCCGCTCCCCCCACCGCGGCCACGACAGCGGCAGCGGCCACTTCGACGACGGCAGCGACGACGACGGCCACGGCATCGAGATCTGCCTCGTCCACCGCCCCCGCTACGACGACTGGTCGCACCCGAAGGGCAAGTTGAAGCGCGCCGAGGACGCGCTGTCCGGCGCGCTGCGCGAGGTCCTGGAGGAAACCGGCCATCACGCCACCCCCGGCCCGCCCCTCCCCACCGTCCACTACATGGTCGCCGGCCGCCCCAAGCAGGTCAGTTACTGGGCCGCCGAGGCGGAGTCCCCCGGCGACTTCACCCCGGGCAGCGAGGTCGACCGCATCATCTGGCTCTCCCCTGCCGCGGCCCGCAACCTCCTCACCCAGCCCCGCGACCGCCACCTCGTGGACGCCCTCATCTCAGAACTCGGAACGCGCGGCGCGCTCGGAGCGCCCTGAGGGCGAACAGGCGCTTCAATGAACAAGTAACCGAAACACGTTGTGAGCGAGCCGGTCGAAGGGCCCCCTAATACCCTCCGCCGACCCCCGCCACGCCCGCCACGCCCAAGAACTTCCCCGCCCGTCAGGGTTCACCCTCCGTTCACTCTCCTCCGTCGGCCGCTTCACCTGATCTGCCTAATTTCGGGCTTACACGGTGACCGGCGCAGTGCCGCCACCATCCACCCCGACGCGCGCCGCCGTACAACGTCACGAGACGTCCACCACCGGCGCTCCTGGAAGGAACACCCGAAAAGTGAAGCTTCAGCGCAAGAACGGGCTTCGCGCCACCGCGCTCGCTGCCCTCGCGGTCTCCGGCGCCCTGGTCCTCACGGCGTGCGGTTCGGACGACAACACTGGTGGCACCAACGGCGGCTCCGGCGGCAAGACCGACGCCGCGTCGAACGTCAAGTGTGACGACGCCAAGGGCCAGCTCCTCGCAGCCGGTTCCAGCGCCCAGAAGAACGCCATGGACCTCTGGGTGAAGAACTTCCAGGCGGCCTGCTCCGGCGTCGAGATCAACTACCAGCCCATCGGCTCCGGCGGTGGCATCACCAAGTTCAACCAGGGCCAGGTCGCCTTCGCCGGCTCCGACTCCGCGCTGAAGCCGGAAGAGGTCGAGGAGTCCAAGAAGATCTGCAAGACCGGCCAGGGCATCAACCTGCCGATGGTCGGCGGCCCGATCGCGATCGGCTACAACCTCAACGGCGTGGACAACCTCGTCCTCGACGCCGCCACCATCGCCAAGATCTTCGACAACAAGATCACCAAGTGGGACGACGCGGCGATCGCCAAGCTGAACCCCGGCGTCAAGCTGCCCGCCACCACCATCCAGGCGTTCCACCGCTCGGACGAGTCCGGCACCACCCAGAACCTGGGCAAGTACCTGAGCGAGGCCGCCCCGGCCGACTGGAAGCACGACCCGAAGTCGAAGGCGTGGCTCGCCAAGGGTGGCCAGGCCGCGAGCGGCTCCTCCGGTGTCGCCACCGGCGTCAAGGGCACCGACGGCGCGATCGGCTACTTCGAGCTGTCCTACGCCACCGCCCAGAAGATCAACGCGGTCAAGCTGAACACCGGTGCCGCCGCCCCGGTCGAGGCCACCCCGGAGAACGCCTCCAAGGCCATCGCCGCCGCCAAGATCAAGGGCACCGGCAACGACCTCGCCCTGGGTCTCGACTACAAGACCAAGGCCGAAGGCGCCTACCCGATCATCCTCGTCACGTACGAGATCGCCTGCGACAAGGGCAACAAGGCGGAGACCCTGCCGGCCCTGAAGGCGTTCCTGAACTACACGGTCAGCGAGGACGGCCAGAAGGTCCTCTCGGACGCGGGCTACGCGCCGCTGCCGGCCGAGATCGCGGCCAAGGTCCGCGCGATCGTCCCCACCCTGTCCTGACCCCGACCGGGGCCGGTCCGTCCACCACGACGGGCCGGCCCCGGCATCCGGTGCACCGCCGCCGGGAGCCTGCAAGGCTCCGCAGACCGGAGAAACTCATGGCAACCACCACACACAACGAAGCTCCGCCCCCACCGGGGCCGGCCATAGCCACCATGAAGTCCAAGACCCGCCCGGGAGACCGTGTCTTCCTGGGCCTCTCGCGTGGATCCGGCATCACCCTCCTGGTGATCATGGCCGCGATCGCGGGCTTCCTCACCTACCGCGCGTTCCTCGCCATCTCGAAGGACGAGGGGAACTTCCTCACCACCCTCGAATGGAACCCGGCCGGTGACCCGCCGGTCTTCGGCATCGCCGTCCTCGCCTTCGGCACGATCGTCTCCTCGATCATCGCCATGGCCATCGCCGTGCCCGTCGCCGTCGGTATCGCGCTCTTCATCTCGCACTACGCGCCGCGCAGGCTCGCCGCGCCCCTCGCGTACGTCGTCGACCTGCTCGCCGCCGTGCCGAGCATCATCTACGGCCTCTGGGGCGCGATCTTCCTCGTGCCCTACCTGGACGGCCTGAACAAGTGGCTCGACGAGTACATGGGCTGGACGTACATCTTCGACAAGGCCGGCGACGGCCCCGCGCGCAGCCTCTTCACCGTCGGCATCCTGCTGGCGATCATGATCCTTCCGATCATCACCAACGTCACCCGTGAGGTCTTCCTCCAGGTCCCGAAGATGCACGAGGAGGCCGCGCTCGCGCTCGGCGCGACGCGCTGGGAGGTCATCCGCATGTCGGTGCTCCCCTTCGGCCGCTCCGGCATCATCAGCGCCTCCATGCTCGGCCTCGGCCGCGCGCTCGGCGAGACCATGGCCGTCGCGGTCGTCCTCTCCCCGAGCTTCCTCATCTCCGGGCACCTGCTCGACCCGGGCGGCGGCACCTTCGCCCAGAACATCGCCTCGAAGTTCAACGAGGCCGACGAGTTCGGGCGGGACGCCCTGATCGCCTCCGGCCTGGTGCTCTTCGTCATCACCCTGTTGGTCAACGGCGCGGCCCGGTGGATCATCGCCCGCCGCAAGGAGTACTCGGGGGCCAACGCATGAGCCACACCATCCAGGACGAGCGCCCGGCGCCCGCCGTGCGCGTCAACCACCTCTCCCACGCCCGCCTCCCCCGCTGGGCCCAGCCGGCCATCGCCGTCGGCTCCCTCGCCGCGGGCATCGGCATCGGCGTCGGGGCGGGTCTGCAGAGCCGGGTGCAGTGGGGCCTCCTGGCCGCCCTGGTCTTCGTACTCGCCAGCTATCTGATCACCACGAAGGTGGAGGGCAGCCGCCAGGCCAAGGACCGGGTCGCCACCAGCGTCATCTGGGTGTCCTTCGTCCTCGCCGTCATCCCGCTGCTCTCCCTCGCCTGGGTCACGATCAGCAAGGGCGTGGAAGTCCTCGACGGGTACTTCCTCTCCCACTCGATGAGCGGTGTCCTCGACGCCGAGATGGGCGGCGGTGTCTACCACGCGCTGCTCGGCACCATCGAGCAGGTCCTCATCGCCACCGTGATCGCGGCCCCGATCGGCCTGCTGACCGCGATCTACCTGGTCGAGTACGGCCGCGGGCGCCTCGCGCGGGCCGTCACCTTCTTCGTGGACGTCATGACGGGCATCCCGTCGATCGTCGCGGGTCTCTTCGTCCTCGCCACCTGGAATCTGATGCTGGGCTTCGGGCCCTCCGGATTCGCCGGCGCGATGGCGCTCGCCATCCTGATGATGCCGGTCGTCGTCCGCTCCACCGAGGAGATGCTCAAGCTCGTCCCCAACGAGCTGCGTGAGGCCTCGCTCGCGCTGGGCGTCCCGAAGTGGCGCACCATCCTGAAGGTGGTCCTCCCGACCGCGATCGGCGGCATCACCACGGGCGTCATGCTCGCGGTGGCCCGTATCACCGGCGAGACGGCTCCCGTACTGCTGCTCGTCTTCGGTACGAAGCTGATCAACGGCAACCCCTTCGAAGGCGCTCAGGCCTCGCTGCCGCTGTACGTCTACGAGCAGTACGCCGTCGGCACCGACGCCGCCGTCGCCCGCGCCTGGGCAGCGGCCCTCGTACTGATCGCCTTCGTCATGATCCTCAACCTGGTGGCCCGCGGCATCGCCCGCTGGAAGGCCCCGAAGACCGGCCGCTAAGGCCACCTGGAAGTGATGTAAATGGCCAAGCGAATCGACGTCAGCGGCCTGACTGCCTACTACGGCTCCCACAAGGCCATCGAGGACATCTCGATGACCGTGGAGCCCCGCTCCGTGACCGCCTTCATCGGCCCGTCCGGCTGCGGCAAGTCCACGTTCCTGCGCACCCTGAACCGGATGCACGAGGTCACCCCCGGTGGCCGCGTCGAGGGCAAGGTGATGCTGGACGACGAGAACCTGTACGGCTCCGGCGTCGACCCGGTGGCGGTACGCCGCACGGTCGGCATGGTGTTCCAGCGCCCGAACCCGTTCCCGACCATGTCGATCTTCGACAACGTCGCGGCGGGTCTGCGCCTGAACGGCAGCTACAAGAAGCGTCAGCTCGAGGAGATCGTCGAGCGGTCCCTCAAGGGCGCGAACCTCTGGAACGAGGTCAAGGACCGCCTGAGCAAGCCCGGCTCGGGCCTGTCCGGCGGCCAGCAGCAGCGTCTGTGCATCGCCCGCGCGATCGCGGTCGAGCCGGACGTCCTGCTGATGGACGAGCCCTGCTCCGCCCTGGACCCGATCTCGACGCTCGCGATCGAGGACCTGATCGGCGAGCTGAAGGAGCGCTTCACGATCGTCATCGTGACGCACAACATGCAGCAGGCGGCGCGTGTCTCGGACCGCACGGCCTTCTTCAACCTCGCGGCGGTCGGCCAGCCCGGCCGGCTGATCGAGCTCGACGAGACCGAGCGGATCTTCTCCAACCCGTCGGTCCAGGCCACCGAGGACTACATCTCGGGCCGCTTCGGCTAGGCCTCCCTCCGGACTGCCTTACGGTGCTGCATGGCGGTGCCACCGCAAGGCAACGGGCCCGCCCTCTGCTCTACCGAGCAGGGGGCGGGCCCATTTCCGTCTCCGCCGGGGCCGGGTGCCGGGGCCGGTGACCGGGTGCCGGGAGCCGCTGCGCGGGGCTTTCCCCTACCCGCCCCGCAATCCAGCCTCGCCGGCGTTTGAGGCGCGGGGGTCCGGGGGCGGAGCCCCCGCAACGGGGGCTGGGGCGGAGCCCCAGTTTTCGGGAAGGGGCGGGGCGGGGAGAAAAGCCCGCCGCAGGCGCCCCCACCCGCGCACCCCAGCCGCGTCCGCCACCCGAGCCGCGGCGTCAGCCGAACGCCAGGTTCACGATCCAGAACGAGAACGCCGCCACCACCGCCGCCGCCGGCATCGTGATGAACCAGCCGAGCACGATGTTCTTCGCGACACCCCACCGCACCGCGTTCACCCGCTTCGTCGCCCCGACACCCATGATCGCCGAAGTGATCACATGCGTCGTCGAGATCGGCGCGTGGAACAGGAACGCCGACCCGAACATGATCGACGCCCCCGTCGTCTCCGCCGCGAACCCCTGCGGCGGGTCCAGCTCAATGATCTTGCGCCCCAGCGTCCGCATGATGCGCCAGCCACCCGCGTACGTCCCCAGCGACAGCATCACCGCGCAGACGATCTTCACCCACACCGGAATCGGGTCGCCGTAGTCCTCGACATCGGCGATGACGAGGGCCATCACCACGATGCCCATCGTCTTCTGCGCGTCCTGGAGACCGTGGCCGAGCGCCATGCCCGCCGCCGACACCGTCTGAGCGATACGGAAGCCCCGCTTCGCCTTGGCCGGGTTGGCCTTGCGGAAGATCCACATGATCGCGCACATCACGAGATAGCCGGCGCAGAGACCGACGAGCGGCGACACGAACATCGGGATGACGACCTTGTCGAGCACCCCGGACCAGATGACCTCGGTCCCGCCCGCCAGCGCCGCGCCCACCATGCCGCCGAACAGCGCGTGCGAGGAGGACGACGGCAGCCCGAAGTACCAGGTCACCAGGTTCCAGATGATCGCGCCGACGAGCGCCGCGAACAGGATGCCCATGCCCCGCGAGCCTTCCGGCGTCGCGATCAGCCCTTCGCTGACGGTCTTGGCGACCCCGCTGCCGAGAAACGCACCGGCGAGGTTCATCACCGCGGCCATCGCCAGCGCCGCGCGCGGCGTCAGTGCCCGCGTGGACACCGAGGTCGCGATCGCGTTCGCGGAGTCGTGGAAGCCGTTCGTGTACGTGAAGAAGAGCGCGACCCCGATGGTCACGACCAACGCAAAGGTCTCCACGAAGCCTCAGGACTCCTTGACCGCGATGGTCTCCACCGTGTTGGCCACGTGCTCGAAGGCGTCGGCGGCCTCCTCCAGCACATCCACGATCTGCTTCAGCTTGAGCACCTCGATCGCGTCGTACTTGCCGTTGAAGAGGTGGGCGAGCAGCTTGCGGTGGATCTGGTCGGCCTGGTTCTCGAGCCGGTTGACCTCGATCCAGTACTCGGTGAGGTTGTCCATCGTCCGCAGATGCGGCATGGCCTCGGCCGTCAGCTCGGCCGCCCGCGCCAGAACCTCGATCTGCTGTTCGACGCCCTTCGGCAGTTCCTCGATGTTGTAGAGGACGACGAGGTCGACGGCCTCCTCCATGAAGTCCATGATGTCGTCGAGGGACGACGCGAGGGAGTAGATGTCCTCACGGTCGAACGGTGTGATGAACGAGGAGTTCAGCTGGTGGAAGATCGCGTGGGTGGCGTCGTCCCCGGCGTGCTCCGCTGCCCGCATCCGTTCCGCGATCTCGGCTCGGGCGGGACCATCCGCTCCGAGCAGTTCCATCAGGAGCTTCGAGCCCGTGACGATGTTGTCCGCGGACGCGGCGAACATGTCGTAGAAGCTCGTCTCCCTGGGGGTCAGACGAAATCGCACGTGGGGTCCTCATGGGTGCTGGGTTTCGGTCAGGCTGATGCTAGGCGCATCATCCGGCCACGGCTAACCGGCGTCCATTCAGTGTCGCCCATCAGGCACTGTGATCAGCACAGGGCCCCACTAACCGACAGGGATCGGTACCATATACCCACGAGGGGTATATCGGCGTACAACGGGAGGACGCGATGACGACCACGGACACGGCCGGCCTTCCGGTCACGGACGAGACGAGCACGACCCCTGGCGAGGGACCCGACCAGGAGCCCTGCCACGACCAGGGCGTGCACGGCTACCACAAGCAGAAGGACGAGCACCTCAAGCGACTGCGCCGGATCGAGGGCCAGATCCGCGGCCTCCAGCGCATGGTCGACGAGGACACGTACTGCATCGACATACTCACCCAGGTCTCGGCCTCCACCAAGGCGCTGCAGTCGTTCGCCCTCCAGCTGCTGGAGGAGCACCTGCGCCACTGCGTCGCGGACGCGGCACTGAAGGGTGGGGACGAGATCGACGCGAAGGTCGAGGAGGCGACGAAGGCGATCGCCCGGATGATGCGGACATGACCCGGGGGCGCGGCCGCCGCGCCCCCACCCCGTGGGTCCCGTCAGCCCCGACGGTCCCGCCGGTCCCCGCAGTCGGTGTCGAGCGACGACGCCGTCACATTGAGCACCTCGTCGATACGGTCCGGGCTGAGCCGCTCCTCGTTCGCGGCGGACGCCGCGATCATCAGCTCACCGCACAGCTCGATCTCGGCGAGGGCGACGTGGTCCTGGACGGTCGGCGTACTGAGCGGAGCCACGTGCGGTCACCTCTTCCGGCCGGTGTCGACTTTCGGCAGCCCGTGTCAGCCCGTGTCGACTTCGTCGGCTTCCTAGCGTAGGGAGCCGGACACTTGCCGCGCATGGCACGTCCGGACCATTTCCCGGCACCCCGATGGTCTAGATCAAGCCAGCCCGGACCCGCCCCGGAGGGTGTCCGGGCATGGCCTAGGCGCGGATCTTCCCTGCGTAGATGTCCCCGCGCCGCGGAAGCGTGACGTCGGCGGGCGCGCCGAACGCGTACAGCAGCGTCGTCGAGGCGACGGCCACGGACCGCCCCTGGTTGACGAAGCTGAACTGATGGCGCACCTTGCGCAGCCGCCCCTCCTCGTCGAGGTACACGTCGAACGGCACGGTGTCCTTGGTGAACCCTTTCGCCGCGGCGGCCAGCGCGCCCCGCGCCCGCGGAGAGGCGGCCTTCGCGGCGTGCGCGATGTCCGCGGTGCCGCGGTAGTGGGTGACCTTCACCCCGGCCAGCTCCTCCTGGCCGACGTACGTCACCGTCCGCGCCCCGCGCAGCAGTTCGGCGGCGGCGGCCGGGTCGGTCGCGCCGCCGGTGACCAGGTTCCCGTCCTGAAGGGTCGTCGTATCGACCCGGACCCACTTGTCGGCCGGCACCCCCGCGCCGCGGTTCTTCATGTAGAGGGCGCCGGGCGCGAGCAGCTCGGTGATCGGCCGGTGCTCGTCCGCCCCGGCGGGGTCCTTCGGCAGGACGACCCTGAGGTGACCCATGCTCCGGCGGAAGTCGTACGCTCCCTCGCCGCGGATCGTGACCCTGGTCCCGCCGGCCGCCATCTCCATGGAGGTGCGCGCCTTCGAGGTCCCTGCGAGGGCCAGCACGTCGGCGGCGCTCCGCACGGCGGCGACGGCATCCCCGGGCGGCCCTGCGTCGGCCACGGCGTCCTTCCCCGCGGAACACCCGGTGCTCGCCCCGGCACCCAGCACGGCGACGACCGCGCACACCCCGCCCATGAGCCTGTGCTGCCGCTTCACCGTCACCGGCCATCCCCTTCCTGGACCCACCCGCCCCGGATAACGACGGCCTCGGCGTGTCGTCACGCCGGGGTACCGTGGGGATGTGCATAGGCAACACGACACTCGCACCGACGAGCGTGGCTCCTTCTGCATCGCGCGCTGCAGCTGTGGCTGGGCGGGCCCGGCCCGCCGCTCACGTGAACGTGCGAGGACGGATGCCCAGTTGCACGCCGCGAACCCGCCGGTCGACGCGTAGCCGTGCGCGCGTGGGCGTGAGGACTCAGGCGTAAGGACGTACGTGAGGACTCAGGCGTGAGGACGTACGTGAGGACTCAGGCGTCAGCGCGCGCGGGTCGCTGACGCGTCGCAAGCGGCTCGCGGGAGGCGCGTGTTACGCCGCTTACGCCGCCAGGTCCCGCTCGCCCGGCTCCGCCCCCTGGCGCGGCTCCGCGATGTCCAGCGTCTCGTGCCGCCGCTGCCGGTCCAGCACGGCCGCGCGCCGCGACCGTACGAGCCATCCGGCATGGGCGGACCGGGAGACGGCCGACACCAGCGGGGTCAGCAGCGCCAGCGCGAGCGGGGCGAGGAGCAGGGTGACGGCCGTACCGAGCGCGAAGCCGCCCACCACGTCCGTCGGGTAGTGCACCCCCATGTAGACCCGGCAGAAGCCCTCGGCCAGCGCGAGGCCGATCGCGGCGAGCCCGAAGCGGCGGTGGGCGACGAAGAGGCCGACGCCGAGGGCCATGGCCATCGTGGAGTGGTCGCTGACGAAGGAGAAGTCGGTCTTTCCGTCCACGAGCACTTCGATCCCCTCGTGGTCCAGGAACGGCCGCGGCCGCTCCACGAACCCGCGGATCGGGATGTTGATCAGCAGCGCGACTCCGGCGGCCAGCGGCGCCCAGACCATCCCGGCGACCGTCGCGACCGCGTCCTCCTCGGTGCCGCGCCGGCGCACGCTCCACCAGCACCAGAGCACGACGAGCACCATCGCGAGCATGATCCCGTACTCGCCGGTGAACTCCATGACACGGTCGAACCAGTCCGGCGCGGACACCGCCAGCCCGTTGATGTCGTAGAGCAGGCCGACGTCGGGGTTCGCCCCGTCCAGTGCGAGTTCAGCCATCTGCTGCGGCCCCTTGCCTTGTCGCCTGCTGCGGCACACGCCCGTGTGCGCCGCTCCTGATACCGACCCCCGTACTGGCCCCCGTACTGGTCTACTGCTCCACTCCAGGGAACGACCCTTTGGCCGGGGGCGTTCCACTCTCCACGGAACGATCACCATGACGTTATCGAAGAGTGACGCATCACCGCAGCTCAGGGCCTGCGCTTAACGAAGAGTTCCGGCCATTGCCGACGTTTCGCCGGCACACATCCGACGTTCCGTCACATTCCCTTACGCTGCGGGCCGTGCGGTCGGCAGCGCGGCGGCGCCGTCCTTCGTGACGCGAGTCGCCCCGAAGTAGTCAGGCGTGTCGATCTTGTCGAAGCGGATCACCGCGCCGGTGTACGGAGCGTTGATCATGTACCCGCCGCCGACGTACAGGCCCACGTGACGGATGGCCCGCGAGTTGGTGAGGTCGTCCGAGAAGAAGACGAGGTCCCCGGGCAACAGCTCGTCACGGGACGGATGGGGCCCCGCGTTGTACTGGTCGTTGGCGACGCGCGGCAGCTCGATCCCGACGGTCCGGTACGCGGCCTGCGTCAGACCCGAGCAGTCGAACCGCCCGCCCTGCTCCGGCGTCCCGTTCCCGCCCCACAGGTACTTCGTACCGAGCTTCTGCTGCGCGAAGTAGATCGCTCCGGCCGCCTGCCGCGACGGCGCGACCCGCCCGACGGGCCTGGCGAAGCTCTTCTCCAGCGACCGGATGACCTTGACGTAGTTCTGCGTCTCCTTGTACGGCGGCACCCCGCCGTACTTGATGACCGCGTACGCCCCGGCGTTGTACGCCGCGAGCATGTTGTCCGTCGGGTCGCCGGGCGCCTTCTTCACGTACCCGGCGAGCTCGCAGTCGTACGAGGCCGCCGACGGGATCGCGTCGGCCGGGTCCCACACGTCGCGGTCCCCGTCACCGTCGCCGTCGATGCCGTGCGTGGCCCAGGTCCCCGGGATGAACTGGGCGATCCCCTGCGCGGCGGCGTGGGACTGCGCCCTCGGGTTCCAGCCGCTCTCCTGGTACAGCTGCGCGGCGAGCAGCGCGGGGTTGATGGCCGGGCAGAGGGTGCCCCACTTCTCCACCAGCGGCTGGTACAGCGCCGGCACGGCTCCCTTGACCAGGGCGACGGCACCGCCGCCCCCGCCCTTGGCGATCCCGGCCGCGGCGGTGTACGTCCCGACGACGAGCAGCGCGACGAAGCTCAGACACAGCCCGACGGCGCCTGCCGTGACCAGCCATGCCTTACGCACCGTCAACCGCCCTTCACCACACAGGAGTCCTCCGAGCGCCAGTGTAGGCGCGGGGGTGCCGGTTCAGGGGGGCGCACGAAGGCGACTTTGCGCCACGGTTACGCCGCCCGGGGCATGTCCACGGCCGGGCCGGCGACGCCGGGCACCGGCGGACGATCCGCCTCCGCCTCACGCTGGATACGGCCCTCCACGGCGACAGCAAGAGAAATCCACCTGCCGTTCACCTGAATTCCATCACCCTTTGCCGGATTCTTGAATTCCCTTTATTCGCATAAGAATTGATGATCCATTGTCCGAAAATCAGTGCTACGGTCATCGCCGTCGGGGGGCAATAAGCGGCTGGGGTCCGCTTATGCAGTGCTTCCCGGTTCCGTTCTGGAAAACCTACCAAAGGGAAGTTTTTCTCATGCAGTTCAAGCGTTTCGCCGCCGTCGGCGCCACCGTTCTCGCCATCGCCGGTGCCGGTCTCGCCACCGCCGCCCCGGCCAACGCCGCGGCCGGCTGCCCGTCGCAGGCCGCCTGCCTGTTCTACAACTCGGACTTCGAGGGCGCCATCTTCTCCCAGACCGGCGGAATTGCGAATTACGACGGCTACAAGTTCGTCACTTCCGCTTACCCGAACGGCGGCAGCGGTGCCGGCCAGGGCGTCAAGAACAACGCCGCGTCGGTGAACAACAACAACACCAGCAAGAGCTTCCGCGTCTACTACAACTCCAACTACGGCACCAGCTACGCCTACCAGACGTTCGGTGCCTGGACGGCCGGAAACCTCAACTCGACGATGAAGAACAACAACGCCTCGGGCCGCTTCATCTAAGGAAAAGACCCCGGCGGCCCTCCGAGGAAGGCTCACGGGCGCCCCGCCCGCCGCTATCGGGCGGAGCGCCCCGCTCATCGCCTTCCCGTATTCCCGCCGCGTATGCCCCGCAGCCCGCGCACCACACCCGCGCGGGCTGCGCTGTGGCTTCTCCTCCGACCGGCAGCCACCACCGCACCGACGCGCCGCCGCACCGACGCACCGACGCACCAAGGAAGTTGAGCTCGTGTCCCAGCTCCGCCCGCGCGCCCCGAAGCTGACCGCGCTGCTGCCCGTGATCGCCCTCGGCACCCTCGCCGCCCTCACCGGCTGCTCCGCCGGTTCCGCGAACGGCTCCTCGAAGGGCGCCTCGGCCGGGAACGGCAGGGCTGATACGAACGCCCAGGCGGCAACCGTCGACAGCATTCCCACGCTCACCACGCGGGTGGAGAAGCCCGTACCGATCGAGGGCTATCTGCTGTCCGACAAACAGTGGGTCCAGCTCGGCAAGGCCGACGAGGTGCTGCGTCAGCGCTGCATGCAGCGGTTCGGCCTCACGTACAAGACCTCCACGCCGCAGCAGCAGGTCCCGGGGCAGACCCTGTCGGAGTACCGCTACGGAGTGCTCGACCCGCAGTACACGAGCAAGCACGGCTACCGCACGCCGTCCGCGCTCGCCGCATCGGCCGCGGCCGGCGGGCCTGCCGCGCAGGACGACAGCGCCGGGATGTCCAAGGACGAGCGATTGGTCCTCCTCGGCACCACCGACCCCAAGGCCGCCGCCCACTCGGCCGGGAAGACCGGTGGCCAGAACTTCCGGGGCCAGAAGGTGCCGCAGGGCGGCTGCATCGGAGAGGCCAGGCAGAAGCTGGGCGGCACACCCGAGTCCGGTATCGGAGACGCGCAGATCGCCAACGACGTCAACCTGAACAGCTTCTCCAAGTCCCTCGAGGACAAGCGCGTCCAGGACGCCTTCGCCAAGTGGTCCGCGTGCATGAAGAAGCAGGGGTACGCGTACGCGAGCCCCATGGAGGCGAGCAACGACAAGCGCTGGCCCGCCAAGCCGGGCTCCGCCGAGGAGAAGGCCACGGCCACCGCGGACGCCAAGTGCAAGATCGACAACAACGTCACCGGGGTCTGGTACGCGGTCGACGTGGCCCACCAGAAGCAGATGATCGAGCAGCACGCGACAGAGCTCGCCGCGGTCAGGAAGGGGATCGACGAGCGACTGAAGCTGGCTGCCCGGATCACGGCGGGCTGAGGGGACTGACCGGTGAGCGGACCGACCAGGCCGACCGGACTGCCGGTCTCCAGCTGCCGGTCCCCGGCTGCTGCTCTCCTGCGGCCGGCCGGTGCGCGCCGTGCGTCAGGTGCCCGGCGGCACGGGATGCGGGGTCCCCAGGTACGGGAACCGCGGCAGCAGGTCGGTGTGCGGGCCGATGTGGTCGCTGGCGACCTTCCCGCCGGTGACCATGGCCAGCCGTGCCGAGGTGACGTCGTCGGTGAGCGCACGCCCGTTGGGGTACGCGGCGGGCTTGGCGCGGTCGTAGCGCAAGATGTCGGGCAGGACCGTGCGCAGGGCCTGCTCGGCGGCCTGCGGATCGTAGCCGCCGAGGTGCTGGAGCACCGCGGTCCAGGGCTCGCGGTAGGTGTCCCAGTCCTCGGCGGGCTCGCCCTGGTTGTAGGCGTCCTTGACCTCATCGGCGTTGAAGTACGCGGTCAGGGACGGGTGGGCGCCGCGGTCGACGGACGTGAGGCGGCCGTTCTGCCGCACACTGACCCGGCCCCACACCCCGATGGCCGGGTCGTTGCCGAGTTCCTCGTTCGGCATTTCCAGCACGATGCCGAAGACGTTCTTGTCGGCGCCCCAGTCGACGCCGGTCCACTGGAAGTCCTTGACGATGCCGTCCAGGTCGGCGAAGAACGGATCGCTGCGCAGACCGGCGGAGAACGTGTACGCCCCGGCGTCGACCACGGCCGGCTCGGGGCCGAAGCTGACCGGTGCGTCGCTGATGATCGCCTCCCCGCCGGGCTCGTGGTCCCGCGCCCGCTCCCCGGTCGCCCGGTGGACGGTGACGGTCTGCCGCCCGTCGCGCGGCTGCGAGAAGACGCAGCTGAACGCCACGTCGGCCTGGTGGTCGCCGTCGGTGTCGACGTTGACGCGGTAGACGGCGTCCGGGTGGAAGGCGTCGCCGCCGGTCGGCGCGATCGGGTTGACGTTCATGATCAGGACGGTGCGCTCGCCGGGCACGGTGAACGCGAACAGGTCCGTCATGTCGAGCCGGGCGTCGCCCATGGGGGACCGCAGGTTGGGTCCGCTGAGGTGATGAGACATGCGCCCAGCATCCGCCGCGTACGCGTACGACGCGCTGCGGCAGGCCACAGGCACCCCCAGAAGTCCCCCGCCTGCGCCACACCCGCGCGTCCGGCCAGGTCGCCGCGCCGAACAGGCCTAGGCTGTCCCGCCCTCAGCTCGCCTTCGCCTGGGGCCCATAGACCGGGAGGCGGTCCGTGGCCAGGGTGAGCGACAGCGGCTCCGGGAGCGGGATGTCCTCGCCGTACTTGCCAGGGAGGACGTCCTCGTAGCGACCGTCCGCAGGGCGGGTGCGCAGCGCCCAAGTGCCGTGGCGGGGGTCGATGACGAGGAGGGCCCTGACGCCTGCGACGGCGTACCAGTCGTTCTTCTGGGAGATGTCCCGGGCCTTCTCTGACTGGGAGATGACTTCGACAGCCAGCTCGACGTCCTCCGGATCGATCAGCCAGTCGTCGGACTCCAGGAACTCCGCGGGGCACACGGTGAGGTCCGGCGTCACGTAGTCGTCCGGATCACCCGGCATCTCGATGGACGCCAGCTCGGCGGCCACGAGACTGTCCGGCAGATGCGGCCGGATCGCTTCCTCGAGCCGGTAGACCACACCCGCGTGCTTCCCACGGGGAGTCGGGGACATCATGAGGCTTCCTCCCACAATCTGCACGCGCAGACCTGTTGCTTCTTCGATCTGCTCGGCGACTTCACGCAGCTGTCCCGGGTACGCGCGCAGGGGGCGCAGTTCGGACATGATGTGCGGCCCCCTTCTCGCCGGTTCGGGCTTCTCGGCTGCGCGAGTGGGGTCAGGGGGAGGTCCTGTGTCCCGCTCGGCGGCACCTCCACCGTACTGCCACGTGTATGTGTGGGCCTCGGACATCCCGGTCCCCTTCCGTCGAATCGGCAGGCTCGTCACCCATTCAGTCACGTTAAGTCATGGGCCTGACACTGGCAGTTTCCTCACCGCCCCCGAGGCCGCCCGCGAGGCGGCAGTCGTACCGGACGACTGGAACCCGGCGCAGCCCGCCGTCCCCGCCGACTCCCTTCGGACTGAGCCGAGTTGATAGCCTCGCGGCGCACGCCTTTGACCGAGGCCTGACAGACAGACGGGGAGCACGCGTGGTGAGCGAGAACCGGTTAGAGCCCGAGCACGAGCCCCGGCCCGAAGGTGACGGGCCTCAGCCCGGGACGGCCTCGATCCCCTACGACGTGCCCACCTCGGCGCGGGCCTACGGCTGGATGCTGGGCGGCAAGGACAACTACGAGGTCGACCGGGACTTCCTCCTGTCCACCCTGCCGTCCTTCCCCGAATGCGTGGACATCGCGCGGCAGAACCGTCAGTTCCTGTACCGGGCGGTGCGCCACCTGACGCAGGAGGCGGGGATACGCCAGTTCATCGACATGGGCTGCGGGCTCCCCACCGACGACAACGTCCACCAGGTCGCCCGGCGCTTCGCACCGGATGCCCGGGTCGTCTACGTCGACATCGACCCGATCGTGCTGGCGCACGGCCAGGCGCTGCTGGCCGACGACGACTCCACCACGGTGATCACGGGCGACATGCGCGACCAGGACGCGGTCCTGAACCACCCCGACATCAAGCGCCTGATCGACTTCGACGAGCCGGTGGCGGTGCTCTTCCTGTCCGTCGTCCACCACCTGAAGGACGCGGACGACCCCCGCCGCATCCTGCGGACGGTCATCGACCACGCGGCACCCGGCAGCCATGTGGCCCTGTCGCAGGTCGTCTGCGACGACCCGGCCCGGGGCGCCGAGATGAGCGCGCACATCACGGCCAGCGGCATCCCCTGGCAGACCCGGACCCCGGCCGAGTTCGACGCTCTCCTGGACGGGCTGAAGCCGGTGGAGCCCGGCCTGGTCAACCTGCCCGACTGGCGCCCCGACCCCGGCCAGCCGCCCCTCGCCTCCGTACATCCGGCACTGGCGCCCTACCTGGGTGCCACCGAGCGCAACAAGGGCCTGTACGAGTACGGCGGCGTCCTCGCCAAGCCGTAGCCGTTCAGGGCTTGCACTCCACCCAGAGCAGCTTCCCGCCACCCTCCCCCAGGGGCCCGCCCGCGCCGAGCGGGTACGCGCCCCAGTTGTCGGCCAGCATCTGGACGAGGTGAAGCCCGCGCCCGCGCTCCTGGTCGTCGGGCGGGCGCGGGGCGGCGCCGCCTTTGAAGGGCGGCGGGATGTCGGGGTTGCTGTCCCAGACACCGACCCGGAGCCGGTCGTGCTCCATCACGCGCAGGCGGAGGGTGTACGGCCCGTCGGAGTGCAGGTGCGCGTTGGTGAGCAGCTCGCTCGCGAGGAGCTCGGCCATTGCGGACAGCTCGGCCATGTCGTGCGCGGCCAGCACGGTCCGCAGTGCGTGACGGGCGACGCCGGGGGCGCGGGGGTCGTGGGGGAGCTGGAGGGTGTAGGCCCAGGGCGGGGATACGGTTGCCATCGGAAGTCTCCTTCGCGGCACTGTTGTTGGGCGCCTGGTGGCTCTGCCGCTGTGTCGAGCGGTGCACTTCCAAGCGGTTGTCCTGGGAATGACCGTAGGGCGTTCCATGGAATACATTCCAGGGCTTCCATGGAATTGCACCCAGGTACGCTCATGTGGGTGACGCACACCAGGGAGACAGGGAGCGGTCGATGACGCCCAGCACCACCCCGACGGCACGTCGTCAACGACTTGGCACCGAACTCCGCAGGCTCCGCGAGCGCGCGGGCCTCACCGCAACGCAGGCATCCAAGCTCCTCGGCGGCAACCAGGCACGGATCAGCAACATCGAGGCGGGCCGCTACGGCGTCAGCGCCGACCGCGTGCGCACTCTGGCCTGCCACTACGACTGCCCCGACCAGGACCTGGTCGACGCACTGGCCGCCATGACCGGCGAGCGCAGGCGCGGCTGGTGGGAGGAGTACCGCGAGACCCTCTCCAGCGGGCTGCTGGACCTGGCCGAACTCGAACACCACGGCACGGCGTTGCGCACCGCGCACACGTCAGGCCTGCCTGGCCTCCTCCAGACCACCGACCACGCTCGGGCCGTCTTCCGGCAGGTGGTACCGGAACTGGCCCCTCCCGAGATCGAGCACCGGATGTCGTTCCGCATCAAGCGGCAGGCGGTCCTGTACCAGGACGCCCCGACCCCGTACCGGGCCGTCGTCCACGAGGCCGCGCTGCGCATGCGGTTCGGCGGCCGGGACGTCGCCCGAGCCCAGCTTCACCACCTGCTGGCCATGGGCGAGCGGGAGCACATCACCATCCTCGTGATCCCGTTCGACGCTGACGGGTACCCCGGCTCGGGCCAGCCCATCTACTACGTACACGGGCCCGTGCCCCAGCTCGACACCGTGCAGCTGGACCAGTCCCATGGCATCGCCCTGCTGGACGCCGAGGCCCAGCTCGACAAGTACCGCCGGATCCTTGACCGCCTGGAGCACCTGGCTCTCACCCCTGCGGCGTCCAGCGACTTCATCCACACCATCGCCAAACACCTGTAAGGAGTCCCGTTGCTCCCCGACAACTGGCAGAAGTCGTCGTACTGCGGCGAAGGCGAATCCTGCATACACGTCGCCCGCGCAGCCGATCGCACGGTCAAGCTCACCGAAAGCGCCGACCCCTCACGCGGCATCGTCACCCTCGCCCCCGACGCGTTCGCGGAGCTGCTCCGCACGATCAGGGCCGGGGGCGGCGGTGACGTGGCGTACGGCCCCGGAGACGTCGTCCGGCTCCAAGGAGGCGACGCCGACGTCGTCACGACCACCCGCGAGAAGTGGGACGCCTTCGTCCTGGGCGTACGGGCCGGCGAGTTCGACCACCTGGTCGCGGAAGGCTAGGGCTTGCGGCCCACGCCGCAGTACATCGCGACCTCCTCCGGCTCCCCGACGACGCGCGCGTCCGGGCGCCAGCGGTTGCAGGAGACAACCCCCGGCTCCAGCAGTTCCAGGCCGTCGAAGTAGCGCGCGACGCGCTCGGGCGTGCGCTGGGTGAGCCGGGGCGTGCCGTGCTCGTTCCAGAACGCGACCGCCGCGTCCACGTCCGGCATCGCGGGGCTGGTGATGGTGTGGGACAGGACGAGGTGGCTGCCGGACGGAAGGGCGTCCATGAGGCGGCGTACGAGCCCGGACGACTCCTCGTCACCCTCGATGAAGATGACCACGCCCAGCAGCATGAGCCCCACCGGCCGGCTGAGGTCGAGCGTCTTCTCGGCCTGCCCCAGGATCGCGTCCACATCGCGGAGGTCGGCGTCGAGGTAGTCCGTCCTGCCTTCGGGCGTACTGGTCAGCAGCGCGCGGGCGTGCGCGAGGACGAGCGGGTCGTTGTCCACGTACACGATCCGCGACTCGGGCGCGACGCGCTGGGCCACCTCGTGGGTGTTGTCCGCGCTCGGCAGCCCCGTACCGATGTCGAGGAACTGCCGGATGCCCGCCTCGGCGGCGAGATACCGCACCGCGCGCCCCAGGAAACGCCGGTCGGCGATGGCGTACTCCCCTATACCGGGGTGAAGGTTCCGGATCTGGTCACCCGCCTCCCGGTCCACCTCGTAGTTGTCCTTGCCGCCGGTCCAGTAGTTCCAGATACGGGCGGTGTGCGGGCGGGAGGTGTCGATACGGCTGTCCGGGCCGGGCGTGGTCGCATGTGTCATGCGGCCAAGCTAGTTCGAACCGGGCGGGCGAGGGGTGGAGTTGGCCCGTTCGGCGTATGCACTCCAGGGGGCTCGCCGCATGGATCACCCACAGAGGTGGCATAACGACAGTCATTGCTCGGGGTCACGCACCGTGATACACAGAGTGACCATACGCTTCTTCGCGCAGGACCAGCCCGCCACCGCCGCAGGTCATGGTGGCCGGGTCGGTCAGCTGTGCGAGAGTCGGGTAAAGAGACCGGGCAAGTCGGCGCACGAGACCGATTTCATCAGCGAAGATAGAGGGTGACCCGTGCCGTGGGGCAGGGGCGTCGAACTACCCGACAGGGGCGGTGAGTTACATGATCCTGGCAGCCGAGAAGGGTGACATCACAACCATCATCGGTGGAATCGCCCCGAACTGGGGGCCTTTCGGGGGCCTGGGTAACGAGGCTCGCGTGATGATCGAGGTCGTGATGGCGGTAGCCATCCTGCTCTGCCTGGGCATCGCGATCTGGGGCGCGGCGAAGCAGCGCATCGGCGCGACGGCGCTGCGCGACACGTTCAGCGCGGAACAGGGCAAGGGCCTGATCGTCGCCGGGCTGACCGGAGTCTTCATCATCGGGTCATTGGGGACCCTTTTCACGATTGTGTACGGAATGGCTGTCTGACGTCCCGTCGCACCACCCGACTACTCCACCCGCCCCCGAGCCCATCCGCCCGTCGTGCCCACCGGCAGAGGTTGCGTCCCCCTGATGTCGAGTCACCACACCGCGCCCGCGCGGGAACCAGCACGGCTGCTACTACCGTCCTATTACGGATATGGCGCGGCACCGCACACGGCTGAGGGGGCGTGCACGGCATGAGCTTCGGCGACGAGAACGACGACTTCGGCGGGGGCGGAGGCATGGGCGGTACGGGCCAGACCCGTACCCGGCTCCCGGACGGCGGCGGCAGCGGCGACGTCTACGGGGGCGCCCGGCGGCCCGTACGCAGCTCGCGCTCCCTCATCACCGTGGTGGGCGTGGTGGTGCTGCTGATCGCGGCGATCGCGTTCGCCAATCGGGGGGGCGGCGAGGAGGAGTCCGGCGGCGGCAGCACCGCGAAGGGCCCGCAGTCGGAGCCGACGGCGGCGACGGGGGTGCGGCCGGTGGCGGGGAAGAACGGGCAGATTCCGGCGGGGTTCGCGCGGGATGAGCAGGGGGCGCAGAGTGCGGCGGCGAACTACGCGGTGGCGCTCGGTTCTGACGGCATGTTCAACGAACAGTCCCGTCACGACATCGTGGACTCCATCGCCGATTCCAGCACCAGGAGCGAGCTCCAGTCCGGATTCGACGCCGACTACTCGCCGGCTTTCCTGGCCCAGATCGGCCTCAAGGCGGACGGCAGCGCTCCTGCCGGGGCGACGTTCGTAAACCGCACGCTCCCGGCGGGCGCGAAGGTCAACAACTTCACCAGCAACGCGGCCGAGGTAGACGTGTGGTGCGTCGGCCTGTTCGGGCTGACCGGCGAGCAGTCCACCAAGCCGGTGACGAGCGGCTGGTTCACAGTGACCGTGAAGCTGAAGTGGAACGGCTCCGACTGGAAGGTCCTGGAGACGAGCCAGAAGACCGGCCCGACTCCCGTGACCGGAGACAACCCCGTTTCGGGGTCCGACGAGATTGCTGGCGCGGTCGAGGAATTCGGAGGGTTCACGTATGCCCGCTAGTGCCCCCCGCCGCCCCTTCTCGATCCTGGCGGCTCTGGCAGCCGTCCAGGCCGCGCTGATCCTGTTCGCCACCCGGGCCATCGCGGCACCGACTCCAAGCCCCACCCCGACACCCGGCCAGAGCAGCGACCCTTGCGAGCTGATCGCCGGCCCCGCCCGCGACTACTGCGAAACCGGCGAAGCCGGCACCGGCCCCGCCCGCCGTGCCCCCTCCATCGACGACCCCACCACCGCCCTCGACCCCCTCGCCTCCCTGGCCAAGGGCTGCGCCGACGCCGCCGTGTGGGTCGTCGACTACCTCTCCAAGACCCTGAACTCCACCGCCACCGTGGACTTCACCAACGCCACCTTCCGCACCCAGTACGCCATCGTCTTCGCCGCCGCCACCTTCCTCACCCTCCTCCTCTGGCTGCTGGCCGTCGCCAAGCGCGCCATCCGGGGCGTCCCGCTCATGACGGCCATGTCCGAGGCGATCGGGTTCCTCTGGCTGACGGTCCTGGCCTCGGCCTTCACGCCGCTCATCCTCTACACGGTCGTCTCCGCGACCGACGCGATCACCGAGGTCATCGCGTCCGGCACGGGCAGCCAGACGGACGCCTTCTTCGGGACCTTCAAACAGGCGCTCCAGAAGGGCGACGACATCGGCGGCGGGCCGATCATGCTGATCATCGTGTCCCTCGTGACCGTGCTCGCCGCGGGCATCCTGTTCCTGGAACTGTTCATCCGGGCGATCCTGCTCTACGTCGGCGCGCTACTCGGAGTCGTCGTGTACGCGGGCCTCGTCGACAAGAACCTGTGGGGGCACGTACGCCGCTGGGCCGGGATCATGATCGCGGTGATCCTGGTCAAGCCGGTCATCGTGATCGTGGTCGGCCTCGCCGGGGCGCTCGCCACCGATGACGGGCCGGACGCCATGTCCGCCGTCGTCACAGGCCTCGCCATCATCCTCCTGGCGATCTTCGCGTCCGCGATGATCTACCGTTTTGTCCCGGGCTTCGGCGACGAGATCATCGCCTCCCGGAACAACCGCGTCCAGGGCGGCGCGGAGAACAAGGCCGCCGCGGTCATCAGCTCCCCCGCCAGCCTGGTCTCGCAGGGGATCAAGACCCACTCCACCCGCAGCGACCAGCAGGGCGGAGGCGGCGGCGGTGCCCCCCGCCCCGCGAACGCGGTCACCAGCGGGGTCGCCGCCCACAGCTCACGCGGCAGCATCGGCGGCGGCGGAGGCGGCATCGGAACCGGGGGCGGGGTCGGCGGCGGAACTGTCCCCTCCGCCGCACCTCCGCCTCGTAGCAGCACCAGCCCCACCGCGGGCACCCCGCACAGCAGCCGCACCAACCGCGGCACCGGAACCACAGGGAACACAGGAGGGGGAGGGCGTTGACGACGCAGTCCCAGCCCATCGCGCCCCGCCGCACGTATCTGATCGGCCGGGCCCGGCCGAACGCGATCGTCGGCAAGAACCGCGAGACCGGCGAGATCGCCCTGATCATCGCCGGCGCGTTCCTCGGCATGATGAGCGGATTGCTGGTCCCCCTCCTGCCGCTGCGGATCGCGCTGCTCACGGGCTTCCCGATGCTCGCGCTGGCCGCCGTGTACGTCCCGTACAAACAGCGCACCTTCTACCGCTGGTTCGAGATCAACCGTTCCTACAAGCGGAGCCTGCGCCGAGGCACCACCTACCGCTCCGCCGCCATGGAGTCCGGCACCCGCATCGACGGCCGCGAGGTCGAGATCGGCCCGCCGCCGGGCATCGGCCGGATCAACTGGCTCGCCGCGCCCTTCGGTCCGGACGAGATCGCCGTCCTCCTGCACGCCGACCGCCGTACCGTCACCGCCGCGATCGAGATCGAGGGACCGGGCGTCGGCCTGCGCGACAGCGAGGACCAGGAAGCCCTGGTGGACCGTTTCGGCACCCTGCTGAAGCACGTGGCCAACGGCGACGGCTTCGTGACCCGCCTTCAGATGCTGGCCCGCACCCTGCCCGCCGACCCCGACGCGCACGCCAAGGACGTCGCCCAGCGCGGCGACGCGAACTCCCCCACCTGGCTCCAGCAGTCGTACGAGCAGCTCCAGTCGATGGTGTCGACCTCCAGCGAGCAGCACCGCGCGTACCTCGTCGCCTGCATGCACTACAGCCGCGAACTGGCCGCCGAGGCCCACGCCATGGCCCGCGCCGCCCGCCAGGCCTCCGGCGCGAAGAGGCTCGACAAGGACGCGGGCCTCGCCGTCGTCATGGCCCGCGAGCTCACCGACATCTGCGCCCGCCTCGCCGAGGCCGACATCCGCGTACGCCAGCCCCTCGGCCAGGGCCGGCTCGCCTCCCTCGTGCACTCGATGTACGACCCGGACCACCCCATCGACCACATCCAGGCGATGACGAAGCGCAACGCGTGGCCCGCCGAGCTGGACGCGATGGAGCCGACGTACCTCCAGGCCAAGACCCGCGAGTCGTCCACCCGCGCCCCCTGGTGCCACTCCACCGCCTGGGTGAAGGAGTGGCCGATGACCCCGGTCGGCGTCAACTTCCTCGCCCCGCTGCTCGTCCACACCCCGGACGTGATCCGTACGGTCGCGGTCACGATGGACCTCGAACCCACCGAGGTCGCCATCGAGCGGATGCTGACCGAGAAGACCAACGACGAGGCCGAGGCGAGCCGCGCCGCCAAGATGAACCGCACCGTGGACCCCCGCGACATCGCCGCGCACGGCAGGCTCGACCAGCGGGGTGAAGATCTCGCCAGTGGCGCGGCAGGCGTCAACCTTGTCGGGTACATCACTGTGTCGTCGCGTACGCCCGAGGCCCTGGCCAGGGACAAGCGCACGATCAGGGCCTCGGCCGGCAAGTCGTATCTGAAGCTGGAGTGGTGCGACCGCGAACACCACCGGGCCTTTGTGAACACACTGCCGTTCGCGACCGGCATCCGCCGATAGCGCCGCGCGCCGATAGGGGCCCTGAATCCGATGCGAGATCCGCTCTCCGTCCTCACCGAGTCGTTCACGTCCTTCCTCTTCGGGAAGGTCGAGACGACGCGGCTGCCCGTGCGTACGTCCACGGGCCAGGCCCAGGCCGTCTATCTGCCGACCGCCGCGCCAGGACTCGGCGACTCGGGCGTGATCATCGGGCGCGAGGTCTACAGCGGCAAGGGCTACATCTACGACCCCTTCCAGCTCTACGGCCAGCAGCTCCCCGCCCCGCACTGGCTGGTGCTCGGCGAGTCCGGCAACGGCAAGTCCGCGCTGGAGAAGACGTACGTCCTGCGCCAGCTGCGCTTCCGCGACCGGCAGGTCGTCGTGCTCGACGCGCAGGGCGAGGACGGCGTCGGCGAGTGGAACCTCATCGCCCAGGAGCTGGGAATAACTCCCATCCGGCTCGACCCGATGGCCGCCCTGGACGGCGGCATCCGGCTCAACCCCCTCGACCCGTCCATCACCACCACCGGCCAGCTGGCGCTGCTGCGCACCATCATCGAGGTCGCGATGGGGCACGGCCTCGACGAGCGGGCCGGCTTCGCCCTCAAGGTCGCGCACGCCTACGTCACCGAGACGATCACCGACCGCCAGCCCGTCCTGACCGACATCGTCGAGCAACTGCGCCATCCCGAGGCCGAGTCGGCGGAGGCGATGAACGTCGACATAGACGACGTACGGGCCTGGGGCCTGGACGTCGCGCTCGTACTGGACCGGCTGGTCGACGGTGACCTGCGCGGCATGTTCGACGGGCCGACGACCGTCGGCATCGACCTCGACGCGCCGCTGATCGTCTTCGACCTCTCCCACATCGACCGCAACTCGATCGCGATGCCGATCCTGATGGCGATCGTGGGCGTGTGGCTGGAGCACACCTGGATCCGCCCCGACCGGAAGAAGCGCATCTTCCTCGTCGAGGAGGCCTGGCACATCATCAACAGCCCCTTCGTCGCCCAGCTCTTCCAGCGGCTGCTCAAGTTCGGCCGACGGCTCGGTCTGTCCTTCGTGGCCGTCGTCCACCACCTCTCCGACGTGGTGGACGGGGCGGCGGCCCGGGAGGCCGCGGCGATCCTCAAGATGGCCTCGACCCGGACGATCTACGCCCAGAAGGCCGACGAGGCACGGGCCACCGGGCGGGTGCTCGGGCTGCCCCGGTGGGCGGTCGAGATCATCCCGACCCTCACGCCCGGTATCGCGGTGTGGGACGTCAACGGCAACGTCCAGGTGGTCAAGCACCTGGTGACCGAGGCGGAACGACCACTGGTCTACACGGACCGGGCGATGACGGAGTCCTCGCCGGCCGACGGGCTGTCCGACGATCTGCCGGAGGACGTACGAGCGGCGGAGTGGGAGGCGGAACAGCGCGCGGCCCTCATCGAGCAGCAGCAACAGCGCCATCACCAACGCGACTCGTCCGAGTCGACGGTGGCGTAGGCGGGGGCGCAGGCGATGGCGACGGCTCGCGACGACCGCCCCCGCGAGGCACGCGGCGGCGTCCCGGACGGCCTGCTGGTGGCCCTGCTGGCCCTGCTGCTCGGCCTGACCGTGCTGGTCTGGTCGGCGACGGGCCTGGCGGGGCTCCTCGCGCACGGGGCGTGGCCGGACGGGGTGACCTTCGGGAACACGCCGGTGGCCGTGCGCGGCCTGGTGGCGCAGCCGCAGGACCTGCCGGGCGCCTGGCCGGGGACCCCGGCGGGGCAGCTCTCCGGGTACGGCCTGTTCTGGGGGCTGCTCATCGGTGAGCTGATGGTGCTGGTGGTCCTCGCGGTCTTCGTCGTGGGGACGCTGGCGCGGTGGCGTGCGGTACGGGCCCGGCGACGGGCCGCGGGCCGGGCCCCGCGCGAGTACGTCCCGGCCGCGCCCGCCCACGCGGAACGCATGGAGCCCCACCCGGCCCCGGTCCCCGCCACCACGATCGTGCAGGAGAGCACCCCTCCCCAGGCGGAGCCCACGGTCCCCGCCCCCCGCGAACCCCGCACCCCCTCCCCGGCCCCCCACATCCTCTACGGCGACCCGCCCACCCGCCGCCCCTCCACCCTCCAGGCCATCCAGGACGCCGACGGCCCCGCCCTCGTCGTCACCTCCGACCCCACCGTCTGGGCGGACACCAAGGACGCCCGCGCCAAACTCGGCCCCGTCCTCGTCTACGACCCCGGCCACCTCTGCGACACCCCCGCCCGCGTCCACTGGTCCCCCACCACCGGTTGCGAGGACCCGGTCGCCGCCGCCGCCCGCGCCGTCGCGCTCCTCGCGCCCGTACGTCCCCACGCCCGCATCGACGCGGCCGTCGCCGACACCGCCGAGACGCTGCTGCGCTGCTGGCTGCACGCCGCCGCCGTGGACGGCCGCCCGTTCAAGCAGGTCCACCGGTGGGCCCAGGGCAGCGGCGCCCATGAGCCCGTACGTATCCTCCGTACCCACCCCAAGGCCGCCTCCGGGTTCGCCGGGCTCCTCGAATCCGCGCTCACCGCGCATCCCGAACGGCGCGAGACCGCCCAGGAACTGACGGCCCGTGCCCTCGCCTGCCTGGCCTCGATCCACATCCGCGAGGCCTGCACGCCCAACCGAGCCGATTCGCTCGCCCTGGAATCATTCGTGGCCGAGGCGGGCACGCTTTATGTGGTGGGTGAAGCAATCGAGGATCCGCGCAGCCGCCCCGGCGCGATGCCGCTGCTCACCGCCCTCGCCTCAAGCGTGGTCGAGCACGGCCGCCGCATGGCCGCACGGTCATCCGACGGTCGGCTCGACCCACCACTCACCCTCGTCCTCGACGACATCGCCGCCGTGGCCCCGCTCCCCCAGCTCCCGGAGCTGCTGGCAGGCGGCCAGGACCAGGGCCTGCCCACGCTCGTCCTGCTCCGCTCCCGCGAACAGGCCCGGTCCCGCTGGCCGGAGCAGACCTTCAGCTCCTGAGCGCCGGCGCCGGTTGTCACCATCTGCTGAGCACCGGCGCCGGTTGTCGTCATCGCCTTCGTGACGGCCCTGGCGCCGTGCCACGGCCACCGTCGGAGGGTCAACGTCGCGGGGTCACCTCACGGAGCGAGCCGGTAGGCGTTCGTGATCGTCTCGCGCACGGTGTTGCCGCCCTTGTCCTTCAGGTCCACCCGGAAGGACACGGCCTTGGCGGTCGCCGGGTGCTTCACGCTCACCGAGCGCGCCCCCTTCGCGTCGGTCGTCACGGTGAGCGGCTGCCAGGTCCGGCCGCCGTCGTAGGAGACGTTCACGGTCAGGGCGGCGACCTGTCCGGCCGCGGCGGCCGCGCCGCTCAGCTTCAGCGGCACCGTGAGCGTGCTGCCCGCCGGAGCCGTCCCGTGCAGGCTCAGCTTCGGCGCGAGCCGCACCGTCGACAGGGGCAGCCTGGCCGTGCCGTCCGACGCCGGCCGGGCCGAGGTGAACGTCCACACCCCTGCCACCTTCGTGCTGGTGGAGGTGTCCTCGGCGGAGCGGCTCGCCGCGACCGTCAGGCGGTACACGGCCGATGCGGCGGGAACTTCGGTGCTCAGCCAGTCCGTGGCCGAGCCCTCGCCGAGGATCCGCCCACCGGATTCCAGCCGGGCGAAGCCGCTGGTGACGACCGAGGACCCCGGGTTGCCGCTGCCGTCGTTGAACAGCGGGATCCTGGCACTGATGTGGTCGCCGGTCCGCTCGGCGCCCTGCTGTTCCGGGCTCCCCGCCGCGAGATCGGGGCCGACCACACCGGTGTTGAACCTCAGCGTGTGGCTGGAGCCCGGCCGGTAGGCCACCCACTCCTTCGTGTACTGCATGCGCTCCTCGCCGCCGGCGTTGAGCTGCGTGGCCGACCAGGACCATCGCACGCCGGTCGTGCTGAGGTAGTGCGTGGTGGCCTGCGGAAGCTTCTGCTCCAGCGGTTCCTGGGTGCCGACGGTCATCCCGCGCTCGTCCATCGGCGTGATGAGGACCTGGCCCTTCGCCCCGGTGACGGAGGCGCCGAAGCCGAGCTTCACCTCGGCGACATCGGCCCGGGTGACGGTGCGGGTCAGGCCGGTGAAGAAGCTCCCCTTGCGGTGGAAGGCGAGCCGGTAGTCGACGTTCTTGCCGGCCGCGCCGGGGTTCTTCCACACCCCGATGAACTGGGCCCGCATCGTGTCGGACGCCGGGCCGAGGGCGGCGGTGCGCATCGGCGGCACGCCGTTGCTGGACCAGGTGTTGGACGCGCCCGTGGCCTCGTCGTCGTACCCGACGGTGGAGGTGACGAGCTTCGCGGCCGGATCCGGGACCTTCACGGCGAACGGCTTCGCCTTGCGGGAGTCGAGGGTGACCGCGACGTTCCCGGTCACCCGCAGAACCGGCTGGACGAAGAAGCCCAGCTCGTTGTCCTTGGCGAAGACCATGCTCTCCAGTTGGTACGTGCCCTTGGGCAGCCGCTGGACCACCGTGCCGTTCGCGCGGTAAGGGAGCTCGATGCGCGCGCCGTGACCGCCGACCGGGGTGACCATCGTCGCGTAGGTGGGCGGGTTCGCCCCGTCGGCGTCGATGTGCCGCACCGTGACGTCGTACGACTCCACCTCCCGTTCGACCACGAGACCGGTGCGTACCTCCTGGCCGCCTCCCGATGCCAGCACGGAGCCGCCGAAGACGCCGTCGACGGTGCCCTTGCGGGTGTCGGCGGTGACGGTGGTCTTCGCGGTGCCGCCGGCCGGAACGGTGAGCTGGGCGTCCTTGACGGTGAACATGCCGTCCGGGGCCGGGCGGCCCGCCGGGTCGGTCCCGGAGGCGCTCAGCTTCAGGGTGACGGCCTGGGTGCCGTAGTTGCGGTAGGTGAGGGTCTTGGCGGCCGGCTTGTCGTCGGCGTGCGGCCAGGCGTGCGTGCCGAAGCCGAGGGAGCCCGGCTCGGAGGCGACCGAGGCGGTGGCGGCGCGCGCCAGGTCCACCCGGCCCGCGCCCTGCTGATGGGCGTTCAGCAGCGGGTTGGGCTTGGCCGAACCGGTCAGGAGCGCCTTCAGCCGGGCTCCGCTCCAGTCCGGGTGCTGCTGGAGCACCAGGGCTGCGGCGCCCGCGACGTGCGGGGTGGCCATCGACGTGCCGGAGAGCGGAACGTAGTCCTCACTCGGGGGCAGTTCGTTCTGCGTGGTCAGAGCGGCGGTGATGTCCACGCCGGGGCCGGTGATGTCCGGCTTGGGCGTACCGTCGAGGTTCGGACCGCGGCTGGAGAAGTCGGCGATCTGTTCCTGCTTGTCCACGGCGCCGACGGTGAGTGCCGCGGGGGCGCTGCCGGGCGACCAGAGCGTGCGGGGCCCGGCGCCGGAGTTGCCCGCGGCCACCACGAACAGGGCCTTGTCGGAGAGCCGGGCGATGGCCGCTTCCTTCGGGTCGACCCCCGGGGTGTCGAGGGAGCCCAGACTCAGGTTGACGATCTTCGCGCCCTGGTCGACGGCCCACTGCATGCCGGCGACGATGTTCGAGGTCGATCCCATGTTGTCGTCGTCCAGGACCTTGCCGTCCAGCAGCTTCACGCCGGGCGCCACGCCCGTGTAGCGGCCGTCGGACTTCGCACCGCTCCCGGCGATGACGGAGGCCACGTGCGTGCCGTGCCCGAAGCGGTCCTTGACGTCGGGGGATTCGCTGAAGTTCTTCTGCGCGATCTCGACGCCCCTGAGGTCCGGGTGGGTCTCGTCCACGCCCGAGTCCAGGACCGCCACCGTGACGCCCTTGCCGGTGTAGCCCGACTTCCACATCGCGGGCGCACCGATCTGCGGCACGCTCTCGGCCAGGGAGCCCCGGACCTTCGCGTCCAGCCAGACGTGGGCGACGGGCCGTGCGGGAGCGGCCGTACCGCCTGCCGTACGCGCCTTGGAGCGGCCGGTGACGGCCGCCCACAGCGCCGGCGCACCGGCCTTGGGCGCCTCGAAGGCCTCGCCGCCGACCGCGGGCAGCGCACGGCGCTCCCGGACGACCACGCCCGCGAACGGGTCGTCGGCGGCGGTGGAGGCCCTTGCTTCGGCGCCGTCCTGCCGGTAGCCGACGATCAGCGGCAGCGTGGTGCGGTGAGCGTCGTCGTACCCGTCCCTGACCAGCTGCGCGACGTCGAAGAGCTGCTGGTCGAGCACGCCGTCGGCGACCAGGCGCAGGGCGTCCTGCGGGATCACGTACGCGTGGCCGGCCTGGCGCCGCACCGAGAAGCCGATCCCCTCGCGACTCTTGCCGCGCACGAGCCGGACCACCCGGTCGTCGGAGCCGACGACCACGCGGTCGCCGGTGATCAGCGTGACGGTCGCCGGTGGCTTCGCCTTCGCCGGGGCCTTCGCCCCCTCATGCGCGGCGGAGCCGGCGGCTTGCGCCGCCTGGCCGCCGGCCGATGCCGCTCCCATGGCCAGCGCCCCGGCCACCACGGCGGCCAGTGCCGCCGTTCTCGCGCGTGCTGTTGATCCCACTCGCGTTCCCCCGCCCCCGTGTGCATGCCAACGCGTTCTCCGGTATCACGCACGTCGGGACGCGTCCGGTTCTCGGCGGCACTCACAAATCGGTGGAGGGAGGCAAGGGAGAGACGCACCGAAAGCCTCGAACTGACAAGCGGTCAGCCGACGGCCCCGGTCGGTGTCGGCCCCCCGCGTGTCCACGACACCCGGGCCACCGAACCTCCGTTCACCCCACCCCGCGTGAGCCCCCGCCCTCCCCGGCATCCAGGTGCCCACGCCGCCCCGCCGGGCGCCGGATCTCGTACTCCACCTCGCGCGCCGAGGGATCACCGGGCTTCGGCATCGTCTCCCCGGACGCGGTGAATCCGATCCTCCGGTAGAAGGCGGAGGCCCGTGCGTTGCGCTCGTGCACATACAGCCGTACCCGCTCGATCCACGGCTCCTCCAGCGACCACGACCACTCGACCGCCGCCCGGAAAAGCTCATCGGCCAGCCCGCCGCCGCGCGCCCCGGGCCGTACGAACACCCCCACCACATGCGTCTGGTCGACCCGCGCCGCCGCCCCGAACCGCAGGTCGTCGCCCACCCGCTCGACGAGCACGGTGACCGTCCCGTCCCACCGCCCGTCGGGCCCCTCGGCGATGAACTGCCGGGACCTCACCCCCGCCGCCGCGGCACTCGTACGCTCCTGCCAGTGCTCCGCCGGCCGGACCGCGGCCTGCTCGTACGTATCGAGGAAGGCCAGCGGCGCGGCCGGGTCCTGGAGGGCGGCGAGGCGAACCTCGCGGACCTTCTCCCACTCGTCGGCGCGTACGGGCCGGATGACGTAGTCCATCCGCCGATACTGGCCCGCCCGGCCCACACCCGACAACGGAATTCCGTCGTACCCCGGTACGACCCCCCGCGCCCCGCTCCCGCCCACGGTCGGACGCCCCGCCCCCGCCCGCTCCGTAGCGTCGACGACATGATCAGGGCATACGAACTCACCAAACGGTACGGCGGCCGAACCGGCAGAACCGTCGTCCAGGACCTCTCCTTCACCGTCCGCCCCGGCACGGTCACCGGGTTCCTGGGCCCCAACGGGGCGGGCAAGTCCACCACCATGCGCATGCTCCTCGGCCTCGACGCCCCGACCCGGGGCCGCGCCACCGTCGGCGGCCGCGCCTACGCAGCCCACCGCGCCCCGCTGACCCAGGTCGGCGCGCTGCTGGAGGCCCGTTCCGTCCATCCGGGCCGCACCGCCCACCACCACCTCCGCGCGCTCGCCCACACCCACGGCATCCCGCGCTCCCGCGTCACGGAAGTCCTGGAAACCGTCGGCCTGGCCGACGCCGCCCACCGCCGCACCAAGGGCTTCAGCCTCGGCATGGGCCAGCGCCTCGGCATCGCGGCGGCGCTGATCGGCGACCCGGCCACCCTGATCCTCGACGAACCGGTCAACGGGCTCGACCCGGAGGGCGTCCTGTGGATCCGTACGCTCCTCAAGTCCCTGGCCGCCGAGGGCCGCACCGTCTTCGTCTCGTCCCACCTCATGAGCGAAATGGCGCTCACGGCCGAGCATCTGGTCATCATCGGCCGCGGCCGGCTCCTCGCCGAGACGACGGTCGAGGACTTCGTACGGACCTCGGGCGCGAACGCCGTGAAGGTCGTCTCCCCCGAGGCAGGGACCCTCGCCGAGCTGCTCGCCGCACCGGGCGTCGAGATCACCTCCCGCGCCCCGGGCGAGCTGGAGGTGCGCGGCACGGACGGCGAGCACATCGGCCGCACGGCCGCCGCCCACGCCATCCCGCTGCACGAACTCACCCCGCTGACGGCCTCGCTCGAACAGGCCTTCATGGACCTGACAGGAGCCGCGGCATGATCACCGTGACCCCCATCGCCCCTGAGACGTACCGCATCACCCCCGGCCGCGTCCTGCGCTCCGAATGGCACAAGCTGTGGACGCTGCGCTCGACGTGGATCACCCTGCTGGCCGCGAGCGGGCTGACGCTCGGCATGGGCCTGATGATGGGCGCGACCTACGAGCCCGGCGGCGACGCCGCCGACATGGACGTCGTCGTCATCACCCTGATGGGCACCCAGTTCGCGCAAGTGGCAATCGCCGTCCTCGGCATCCTCACCATCGCGGGCGAACACGCCGGCGGCATGATCCGCGCCTCGATGACCGCCGTACCGCGCCGCACACCGGTGCTGTGGTCCAAGGCCGCCGTCTTCGGCTCGGTCGCCTTCGCCGTCACGTTCCTCACCCACCTCACCACCTTCCTCGCCGCCCAGACCCTCTTCTCCGGCACCGACCAGGCGGCCTCGCTCAACGACCCCGGTGTGCTGCGGGCCCTGGCAGGCAGCGCCGCCGGCCTGACGCTGCTCGGTCTGATCGCCCTCGGCCTCGGCTCACTGGTCCGCTCGGTACCGGGCGCGATCGGCGCCTTCGTCGGCGGGATCATGATCCTCCCGGAGGTGCTGACCATGCTTCCGTACGACATCGTCCGCGACGCCGCCCCGTACTTCCCGGCCAGAGCGGTCGAAGCCCTCACCACCACCCAGCAGGCCGCGGGCGCGGCGTCACCGGGCGGCGCTCTGCTGGCACTGGTACTGACGGCGGCGGTGACGCTGGTGACAGCGGGTGCGCTGACGAAGCGTCGGGACGTATGAGAGGCCTGTGCACGAGGATGTCGACGTGCCCATGACGGAAGAAGCCCCGAGGGACCCGGGCGGACAAGGCTGGTCGGCGGGCGCCGAGCCGCTGACCCGCCGACTGAACCGCCTCACCGAACGGCTCCGCGCCTACGACCGCCGCCGGCCCCTGGTGTGGGACCTGCTCCTGACCGGGTTGTGGCTGGCGGCGGCGGCCGTCGACGCCGCCGGCGGCTGGCGCAACATCGCCTTCAACCAGGACGTGCCGGTGGCGCTGGTCGTCGCGATGTCCCTCGGCTTCTGCGTACCACTGCTGTGGCGGCGCACCCGGCCCCTCACCACCCTGCTGGTCATGCTGCCGTTCGCCCTGGCCAACGCCTGGACCGGCGCCCACCTTCAGGCCTCGCTCCTCCAGCTGGTCGCCATCTTCCACATCGCGCTGCGCCTGCCGCTGCGTACGCTCACCTGGTCGTGCGCCATCGTGGCGGTGCCGGTCGCCGTCGGCGCCACCCGTTACCCGGTGGGCAGTTGGGACCAGCAGTTCGTCCCGGCGATGTACGGCTTCGCCTTCCTCGCCCTCCTCGGTCTCGCCGTCCGTACCCGCAAGGAGTACACGTCCTCGCTGGTGGAACGCGCCCGGCAGCTCGAAGTCGAACGCGACCAGCAGGCCCAGCTGGCGGCGGCCGCCGAACGCACCCGTATCGCCAGGGAAATGCACGACATCATCGGCCACAACCTGTCGGTCATCACCGGCCTCGCGGACGGCGGATCGTACGCCGCCGCCCAGCACCCCGAACGTGCCGCCCAAGCCCTGGAAGCCATCGGCACCACCAGCCGCCAGGCCCTGTCGGAGCTCCGCCGCCTGCTGGGAGTCCTGCGCGAACAGTCCCCCGACGCCGTCGCCTCGCGCGACCCGCAGCCGACGCTCGACAGCCTGGAGGCCCTGATCGACGGGGTCCGCGGCGCGGGCCTTCCCGTACGCCTCACGATCCACGGCAGCCGCCCTGCCCTCTCCCCGTCCCCCGGCCGCCAACTGACGGTCTACCGGGTGGTGCAGGAGGCCCTGACGAACGCGCTCAAGCACGCGGGCACGGACACCGTCACGGCGGATGTGACGCTGACGTACGGCCGGAAGTCCTTGGACGCGCTGATCACCAACACCGGCACGCGCATACATCCGCCCCCGGACGGCCAGGGCATCACGGGAATGCGCGAACGCACGGCCCTGTACGACGGCAGACTCGACGCAGGCCCACTGCCGGCCGGCGGCTGGGCGGTCCGGCTGCGCATCCCCCTGGAGGACACCCCCTCGTGACGACCGTGCTCATAGCGGACGACCAGCCCATGCAGCGTTTCGGGTTCCGCATGCTCCTGGAGAGCCAGGACGACATGACCGTCGTGGCCGAGGCCGCCAACGGCACCGAGGCCGTGCGCCAGGTCGCCGCGCACCACCCGGACGTCGCCCTGATGGACATCCGCATGCCGGGCCTCGACGGCATCGAGGCCACCCGCCGCATCATCGCGGCCGGCGCCCGCACCCGCGTCCTGATGGTGACGACCTTCGACCTCGACGAGTACGCCTACGAAGGCCTGCGCGCCGGCGCGAGCGGCTTCCTGATCAAGGACGCTCTGCCCGAGGAACTCCTCTCCGGAATCCGCGCGGTGGCCGGCGGCGACGCGGTGGTCGCCCCGAGCCTCACCCGCCGCCTCCTGGACGCGTACGCCCAACACCTGCCGTCCGCCCCACCCGCACCGGGCGCCCCCGCGCCGACCGACCCTCGGCTGGCGAACCTGACCGAACGGGAACGGGAGATCCTCACGGTCGTCGGTCAGGGCTGGACGAACACGGAAATCGCCGAGCGCCTCCATCTCGCCGAATCCACGGTGAAGACCCACATCACGCGCATCCTGGCGAAGACGGGCTCCCGCGACCGGATCCAGGCGGTGATCCTGGCGTACGACACCCGGCTGGTCACCCCGTCCTGAACGCGCTCACATCCCGCAGTCCTCGGTCGCGTCCCAACAGGTCTCCTCGGGAAACGGATCCCCACCTGTCGGCGACGAGGACGACGGGGCCGGATCCGGGGGTTCGTACGGAGGCGGGTCCTGCGGGTCCTGCGTGGGCCACTGCGGTGGCGGATCCTCACGCCCGGGCGGTGGAGTCGTCTTCCCCGGAGACTTCGACGACGTGGCCTTCGGCGTCCGCTGCGGTGCGGGGCGGGTGGCCTTCTTCCCGGAACCGGTCGGATCGGTGACGGGGACGGCGGACCCGACGCTGCTCGGGGCGGGGACGGACGGCACCGACGCGGAGGGGGTGGTGCCGCCCTTGCCGGGCGCGCCCGGACCCGTACCCCGGCGTCCCTCATCGGGAGGGGAGGAGACGAACGTGGCGGCTGCGGCAAGCAGGACCGCTACGGCGCTGCTGGTGACGACCACCACGGGCCGCCGCACAAAGCGCAGGACCTTGGCCGCGCGCGGAGCGTCGCCCTGCCCCGGCACGGGTGCCGGCTCGGGCTCGGGTTCGGGCTCGTACGACTGTGCCTCGTCCGGCTCATCTGGCTCATCCAGCTCGACCAGGGCCGGCTCATCCGACTCGACCGGCTCATCCGCGCCGTCACTCTCCTCGACGGCCGACGGCGGAAGCCCTACAGCAAGTCGCTTGCGGGCCCGCATCCACGACTTCACGGTCTCGTCGTCAGCCCCGCACGCGCGCACGAACGCCGAGAGGAGCTCTTCCCTCGGCAACTCATGGCGTCCCAGCGCGCCGGCGAGAGTCGCACGAGGCAGCACATCGCCCGCTGCCTCGGCACGCCGTTCCAACTGGCGATAGCTCAGGTCCGCCCACTGCCGTAACTGTCGCATCACCGCGACGAATTCAGCTGGCGTCTGAGCGTCCTCAGGAGCCGGCCGGCCGTCCTCAGGGCCGTCCGGCTCTCCCTCGGCCGCTTGTCGGCGTTCAGTCATGCCACCCAGCTTAGAAGGTCGCATGCCCCCAGAACGCAAAAATGGCCGTGGCCCCCGGATCGAAATCCAGGGGCCACGGCCCAAAATTTGTTCGGCGGCGTCCTACTCTCCCACAGGGTCCCCCCTGCAGTACCATCGGCGCTGAAAGGCTTAGCTTCCGGGTTCGGAATGTAACCGGG
>NZ_JBEPDM010000030.1:0-92754 GCF_040300305.1 Streptomyces sp. NPDC000410 | reverse complement strand
GCGCCCAGACGGACGTTCTCCTCGCCGACCTCCCATTCGCGCAGCTCGACGATGCGGTTCAGGTCCAGGAGGTACTCGGGCCGTCGGTGGTCGAAGTTGATCTCGACCATGATGTCGGTGCCACCCGCAATGGGCACAGCGGTGGGGTGCTCGGCCTTCGCGGCGAGCGCCTCCTCCCAGCTGGCGGGGCGAAGGAAGTCCATGAGTGGCTCTCTTCTACTACGTGATTCGGTCGTTCGCAGGGGCCCGGGACGGCCGGTCCCTCGACGGGTTATTCATGTCCTGTTAACGCGGTTGGCCCAAGTACACAAGCCGGGACCCGCCCGGTGCAGTCACCGAAAACATGAAGGAGTTGGCTGGTGGCCACCCACGTCTTGTAGATTCGAACGAAAGGGGGAACTCAGCTACCTCTCCGTTTTCCTCCTGACACCAACGGCACACCCCTCAGACCAGTCCAACGGCAACAACGAGACAGATCGGCGGCGACGAGATGCGGCTGCGCGCACTCCTGGAAACCGATGCGCTGGGACTGCGGCTCCTCGGCGGCGACGACGAGCTGGACCGCACAGTCCGCGGCGTGATGACGACCGACCTACGGGACCCGAGCCGCTACCTCTCGGGCGGTGAGCTGGTCCTCACCGGGCTCGCCTGGCGACGCGACGCCGACGATTCCGAGCCTTTTGTACGTATTCTCGCAAGTGCCGGGGTCGCCGGCCTCGCAGCCGGTGAGGCAGAACTCGGCGACATCCCCGACGACCTCGTTCAGGCGTGCGTACGCCACCGGCTGCCGCTCTTCGCGGTCAACGAGTCCGTCGCTTTCGCAAGCATCACCGAGTACGTGGTGCGGCAGGTGTCCGGCGAGCGGGCCGGGGACCTGGCCGCCGTCGTGGACCGGCACCGGCGGCTGATGACCTCCGGACCGGCGGGCGGCGGGCCCGAGGTGGTCCTCGACCTCCTTGGCTCCGACCTGGACCTTCGGGCCTGGGTCCTCTCCCCCACCGGCCGCCAGATCGCCGGCGCCGGGGAGCCCCTGTCCCCCGCCGTGAGCGCGGCGCTCGCCGGGGACCATCTGGCCGCGACCCGTACGGGCCGGCGCGGTCCGCACCGCGCCAACGCCGCCGGGGCGACCTATTCGCTGTTCCCGATCCGCAACACGGGCCGGGGAGCCGCGCCCGCGGCGCGTGACGTCCGGGAGACCGTCCTGTCCGACTGGCTGCTCGCCGTCGAGGCCGACGCCTCCGACTGGCCCGCCGCCCGGCTGGATCTGCTCCAGGGCGTCACCCAGCTGATCGCGGTCGAACGGGACCGGCGCGAGGCGGCCCGTACGGTGCGCCGCCGGCTCGCCCAGGAAGTCCTCGAACTGGTCCAGACGGGCGCCGCGCCCGCCGAGATCGCCGCCCGGCTGCGGGTCGCCGCGCCCGTGCTGCTCCCGGGCCTCGGCACCGCGCCGCACTGGCAGGTCGTCGTCGCCCGCGTGGAGTGGGAGCAGGAGGGCGGGGCCACCATCGAGGCCGGTCCGGTCGCCCAGTCGCTCCTGGAGGAGATCCTCGTCGACCCGGCGACGGTCGGCTCGGAGTCCGCCGACCGGATCGCGGTCGCCCACACCGGCGACGAGGCGATCGCGCTGGTCCCGCTGCCCTCGACCAGCCTCCCGCCCGCCATCGAGCCCGACACCCCGCTCGACGCCCCGACCGGCTTCGGCACCGACAACGCGGGACTGCACGCCGACGCGCTCCTCGCCGCCGTCCGCGAGCCGCTCTCGGCGGGCCTCGCCGACGACGGACGCCTCACGCTCGGCGTGAGCGCGGCCGTCCATTCGGCGGAAGGCCTGCGCGGCGCCCTGGAGGAGGCCCGGCACGCCCGCCGTGTCGCCGCCGCCCGGCCCGGCAGAGTGTGCGCGGCCGGCCACCACGAGCTGGCCTCGCACGTCCTGCTGCTGCCGTTCGTCCCCGACGACGTGCGCCGGGCCTTCACGGCGCGGCTCCTGGACCCGCTGCGCGACTACGACCGCCGCCACCGCGCCGAGCTCATCCCCACCCTGGAGGCGTTCCTCGACTGCGACGGCTCCTGGACCCGCTGCGCGACCCGGCTGCACCTGCACGTGAACACCCTGCGCTACCGGGTGGGCCGGATCGAGCAGCTCACGGGTCGCGATCTGTCCCGGCTGGAGGACAAGCTGGACTTCTTCCTGGCCCTGCGAATGAGCTGATCCCGAGCGGAGACGGCGGACGGACATGACACGGCAGACGGCTCTCGACGCGACGATGTTCCCCTGGCTCGGCCGGTGGACCGGCACCAAGGGGCTGCGGCTGATGCCCGACGACGCGTACGACGTCTCGCCCGCCGAGGCGACCGTGACCCGGCACGCGGGCGGCCACGCCTACGAGATCGCGTACGCGTGGTCGCACGAGGGCGAGCCCCAAGAGGGCCTGCTGGTCCTGTCCGAGGGCGAGGCACCGGGGGCCATCGAGGCGCTGTGGGTGGACACCTGGCACCAGAAACCGCAGGCGATGCGTCTGACGGGGGTGCTCGACGCGGAGGGCGCCGCCTCCGTGGAGGGGGCGTACGGCACCGAGGCCGGCTGGCGCATCCGGCTCGGCGCCACGCCCGAGGGGCTGCTGCTGGCCATGGACAACCTCATGGAGGGCCTGGATTACCAGGTGGTCGAGGCCTCGTTCGCCCGGTCGGCCGCCGGCTGACCGGCCATCGAACGGTTTTCCGTCAACCGACGATTGTGAATTGATTCACCAGAACCCTTGGCCCGGCGTGCCGATCCATGCTGAGATTCGGTCTGACTCAACAGCACAATGGCGCGCTCGGGGAGGGCAATGTGGCGCATACCGCCATGTCTGGTTCCGGAACCACTGCAGGTGACGATCCCCTCCAGACCGCGGTATGGCGGCTGCGTTCGCGCGGCTGTTGGACCGACGCGGCGGCCCTGCTCGAACGGCACGTGGGCTCTCCCGCCCTCACCCTCCAGCGGGCCTCGCTCCTCGTCGAGCGCTGCCTGTTCACCGGCAAGGGGTGGGCGGACGCCGAGGACGCCCTGCGTACGGCGGAGGCCGAGGCCGGTGACGACGACGAGCGGGGCGCGGCGGCCTGCGAGCGCGGACAGCTCGCGTACTCCTCCACGGTGCTGGGGGTGCGCGACCGCGCCGACGAGGCCCGTGCCGCGCTCGGCCGGGCGGCGGCCCTGCTCGCCCCGGCGGCGCCGGGCCGCCCGCTGCTGGACTTCCGCCGCGGCCTGATCGCCGAACACCTCGCCGACTCGCCGCAGGCCGCCCGCGCCGCCTACCACCGCGCCCACGCGGGCGCCGTCACCCATGGCGACACACTGCTGCTGTCGTTCACCTGGCGGCATCTGGCGGCCCTCGCCCTGCGCGACGGCGAACTCGCCGAAGCACGGCACGGGTTCACGGAGTCGCTGCGCATCCGCGAGGAGCTGGGCTATCTGATCGGCACGGCCCCCGCGCTCGCCGCGCTCGCGGACACCGAGCCGGAGCCGGAGGCGGGCCGGCTGCGGGCCGAGGCTATGCGGCTGTTCCGGCTGCTGGGCGGCGTACCGACCTGGCTGGCCGACCAGTTGACGCCCCCCGCCCCGGCGGTCTGACGACCGGTCGGCCGGTGGCGGGCCCGGCTCGTGAGACCTTCGGCTCGGGCCACCCGCCCCGTGCGCGACGAAAGTTGGCGGACGTCCCGTCCTTCAGGCGGACGGGGGCCGGGTGCCCTGACGCCTAGCGTGATCCCCATGGATGTGCACACGGGGGAACACGCCGACAAGAAGGCGCGGACGAGGACCGTCATGGGCGTCGTGGCGGGAATTCTCGTCGCACTGGCGGGCATTGGGATCGTGTGGTGGCAGGACTGGGGATTCTCCTTCGGCGCCGCCTGGTTCGCGACCAAGCTCGGTGTGAAGGTGGGCGCGCTGGTCGCCGCGGGGGCGTTCGGGGCCTTCGCGTGGTGGCGGGGGCGTCGAGCGCCCCAGGAGACGCCCGGGGAAATGCCCGCATCGGCGCCCGAGGAGGCGCCCACCGCGGCACCCGACGAGACGCCCGCACCGCTGCCCGACGAGACGCCCGCAGCGCCGCCCGCCCCGGCGGCCGCCCCGGCGGCCGAAGAGACGCGCTGAGGCCCGTGGGGCCTGTGTTGCCGACCGCCCGGAAGTGGCCGAATAACGCCGATCGCATGGCGTACGGCGGAGGCCAGGTCATCGCCCGCCACCTACACCGCCGTTACTCCGCCTGTCGTGCCGTCAGGCGGATGAGCGCCTCGTCCGTACCGATGACGACCGATCTGTCCGCGGGCACCGCGAGCGCCCGGACCGACGCCCCTGGGTGAAAGCCCAGGATCTCGCCGGTGCCGTGCCGGTGCAGTTCCACGAGGCCGTCGGCCCAGGCCACCGCCAGCGTCCGCCCGTTGCCCGACAGGGCGACCACCGGGCAGGGGCGCTCGGCGACCGGTGCGCGCTGCGCAGAGCGCCCCGGGGACCAGGCGCGGACCGTGCCGTCGACGCCTCCGCTGCAGACCAGCGGTGCGGGATCGTGGAGCACGGCGAGGGAGGTGACCCGTCCGCGGTGCGGGGCCGCCTGACGCATGCCCGCCAGGCCGAACGCGTGCAGCGAGCCGTGCCGGTCACCGGCCACCACGAGCCCGTCGGTGGCCGCCAGTGCCGTGCCCGGGTGCTTCACCAGTGTCGCGGCGACGGCTTCGGTCAGGGCCGTACGGCCGTGGGTGTGCGGGCTTCCCCGCTCGTCCAGCATCAGCAGCGTGCCGTCGGGGAGGGGCGCGAGTGCCTTGATCCGTACGGGCATGGGAACGGAGCCGGCCGCGGGCACGGCGTCGGCGGGGTCCAGCGAACGGATCGTGCCGCGCTGGTCCGATACGAGCAGATGGCCCGCCCAGCGGCCCGGCCCGTGGGCCAGCGCGGCCACGGGGCCCGGCCAGGGCGGGGTGACGTCTCCGCGCACCCGGGTCCAGTCGACGCGCCAGGGGGCGTCGGCGGCGAGTGCGGTGAGGGCCGGGCGCAGTCGCGGGTCGGCGTCGTCGCCCAGGGCGGCGAGCAGCACGAGGGCCCGCCCGGAGACCGGCTGGTCGCGGATCAGCGACTGGCCGGCCCGGAACCAGGCGGCCCTCAGGCCTCCGTGGCCGTCGTGCGGGTCGCTGTCGTGCGTGTAGGCGGCGGTCACCCGGGCCGGATCCTCGGCGCACACGGCGGCGGGGTCGTCCAGGTCGGGCGGGGTGCGGGGCAGATCCGGCGCCGCCGGGCGCTTCCCGGTGACGATCCGGATGTGGCCCAGGTCCCTCAGCGCGCGGACCAGTTCGGCGATCGCGTCCGGATCGCGGGCGGCGTGCGCGTCCGGCAGGACGACCACCTTTCGGCGCGCGTCCGCGGTCAGGGCGGCGATCAGCTCGCCCGGGGTGCCCGCCACCACTCCGAGCTGGTTCGCGAGGGCCCAGACCGCGCCTCGTACGCTCTGGCCCGCCAGGGGAACGATCGCGTCCGGCAAGGGTCCGCCCTCAGCGGTCCGCGCCCGTGAAGTGCTCCCGCACCAGCGACTGGACGACGGTGAGCTCCTGGGCGATAAGCGCCTCCAGCAGCGCCGAGTGCTCCGCCGCGTCGGCCACCAGATCGGCGCGCCGGGTGACGGGGGCGCTGCTCAGGGGCCACTGGGAGCGGCGGTGGAGGTCGTCCGCGATGGCGACGAGCTGGTCGTTGCCCGCGAGGGAGAGGACGGCGCGGTGGAAGGCCCGGTCGGACTCGGCGTAGCTCGCCCGGTCGCCGGTCGCCGCGGCCGCCGCCGTGGCCTCGGCGAGGGGGCGCAGCTCGGCCCAGCGGGCGGCCGGGACGCTGCGGGCGAGGCGGAGCATCACGGGGACCTCGATGAGGGCGCGGACCTCGGCGAGCTCGGCGAGCTCGCGGGCGCCTCGTTCGACGACGCGGAAGCCACGGTTGGGGACGACCTCGACGGCGCCTTCGAGGGAGAGCTGCTGCATCGCCTCGCGTACGGGGGTGGCGGAGACGCCGAACCGTTCGCCGAGGACCGGTGCGGAGTAGACCTCGCCGGGGACCAGCTCGCCGCTGACGAGGGACGCGCGCAGCGCCTGGAGGATCTGGCCGCGTACGGAGTGGCGCCGGACGGTGGTCCGGGGCGCGGGGGGCTCGCTGTGGGTGTGCTCCCCACGTGCCTGTTCGGGGATGCGTACGCGGTCGGCGGCGGCGTACGACGCGGCGGGGGCCGTTCCCGGGGGCGCGTACGGGTGCGCCGCGGCGGCACCGCGCGCTCGGTCCTGCTCCACTCGGGTCCTCCTCCCGCGTCGTGGCGAGCCCGGCTCGCGTGGCACGGGCGCGCTCTTCACCATAGGCGGACGGAACGACAAAAGGGGGTCCGGGGGTGTCCCCCTCCGGACGGAGGGGCAAACATCGATCGCATCGGGTAAGGTAAGGCTAACCTGTTAACGATCGCGATTCGGTGGTCCCCTCCATGACCGTCCCCGCCGTGCTGCCCGCTGCCCCGCCCGCCCTCACCTCACCCGTCGCGGACGCCTACGCGCGCCTGACCGAGGTGTTCCCCACTCTGCTCGTCCAGGAACTCGCGGACGGCGCGGGCTCCCCACAGGACGGCGGATGGGTCGGCGCGGCGGAGCTCTCGGCGGGCGGGGCGGACCTGGACGCGTTCCTCGCGTGGGACAACGCGCAGGTGCTGCGTGACTACGGACAGCAGGCCCGGCCCGATGTCGTCGCCAGTTTCGGCCTGCACCGCTACGCCTGGCCCGCCTGCCTGCTGATCACGGTCCCCTGGTTCCTGCACCGCCGTGTCCCCCGGCTGCCCGTGGAGGACGTGGCCCTCCAGCGCGCGCTCGGCCGGATGACCGTCCGCGTCCGCGGTTTCGCCTGCCTCCCCTCGGACCCCGCGGCCGCCCTGCCCGGCGCCCGCGTCGTCCCCGACGAGGAGGCGCTGCTCGCGGAGGTCCGGGACGCGGTCGCCGAGCACATGGGACCGGTGCTCGACGGATTCGGCCCGCGTATGCGGCGCGGCAAGCGGGCGCTGTGGGGCATGGTCACCGACGAGGTCGTCGAAGGCCTCTGGTACATCGCGCACCTGCTCGGCGAGGAGTCGCGCGCGATGGCGGAACTCGAGGCCCTGCTGCCCGGCACCACGAAGCCGTACGTCGGCACGGCCGGCTTCCGTGAGCTGGCCGGTCCGCGCGGCGAATCGCTGCCCACCCGTGACCGGGCGAGCTGCTGCCTGTTCTACACACTGCGACCCGAGGACACCTGCGTGACGTGTCCGCGCACCTGCGACGCGGACCGGGTCCGCAAGCTGAGCGCCACCGCCTGATCCGGTGACGTATCCGGGTTCACAGGCCCCGTAAATCGAACTCAACTCCCGGCATTCACGCGGAGGTTCGACCAGAACGCACCTATCCGCGTGCCCTCGCACCCCCTTGGCGTCCACTTGCCACGAAACCCCGTGACCGCTGTGGGACTTCGGCCAATATGGCGGCCGACCCCACCGCGATGCAGATGCAAGGGACCCCGCAATGAGACTGACCGAGATATCGATCAACTGGCTGCTTCCGGGCGGCGTGATGCTCGCGGGGGTCGTGGCGGCGGTTGCGGTGCTCGCGCGCGGCAAGCGCGCCGGTGACAAGATCGCGGCCGACGACTCCTGGGAGCGCAGCGAGGAGCGGCGCAGACGCAAGGAGGCGGTCTACGGAACGGCCTCGTACGTACTCCTCTTCTGCTGTGCCGCGGTCGCCGCGGCCCTCTCCTTCCACGGTCTGGTCGGATTCGGCCGGCAGAACCTGAGCCTGACCGGCGGCTGGGAGTACCTGGTCCCGTTCGGCCTCGACGGCGCCGCCATGTTCTGCTCGGTGCTCGCGGTGCGCGAGGCCAGCCACGGCGACGCGGCACTCGGCTCCCGGCTGCTGGTGTGGACGTTCGCGGGCGCCGCCGCCTGGTTCAACTGGGTCCACGCGCCACGCGGTATCGACCACGCGGGCGCTCCGCAGTTCTTCGCGGGCATGTCGCTGTCGGCCGCGGTGCTCTTCGACCGCGCGCTGAAGCAGACCCGCAGGGCGGCACTGCGCGAACAGGGGCTGGTGCCCCGCCCGCTGCCGCAGATCCGGGTCGTACGGTGGCTACGGGCGCCCCGCGAGACGTTCGGCGCCTGGTCGCTGATGCTGCTCGAAGGCGTACGGACGCTGGACGAGGCGGTCGAGGAGGTCCGCGAGGACCGGCGCCAGAAGCAGCAGACCCGGTTGCGCAGGCGCGATCAGGAGAAGCTGGAACGGGCGCACCTGCGGGCGCTCAACCGGCAGCACCGGGCCTGGGGACGGGCCCGCGGCGGCCGGCAGGTCGACATCACCACCGTGAGCGGCACCGTGACCGGTTCGACGGGCGGCGCGGCGGGCCCCGGGCCGGTAGCGGAGCCCGCCATATCCGAGCCCGGACAGCTGCCGCCCCGCTCCCGGCCCTCCCTCCAGGCCGTCAAGGGCACTGAGCCCATCACCGTGGACCTGACCGCGGAGGACGACACCCAGACACTGCCGCGACTCGACTCGCTGGAGCAGAAGCTCAAGCACCTCGAGCAGCAGTTCGGCTGAAGACGGCGGGCAGGCGCCTGATCACGCCTGCCCGCCGTCCAGTTCGAACCAGACCACCTTTCCGGCCTCCTGCGCCCGTACGCCCCAGGCGTCCGCGAGGCTCTGCACCAGGACCAGCCCGCGCCCGTGCGTACAGTCGTCCGAGGCGTCCGGCTCCGGTTTGCGCGGCTCGGGAACCCCCGGCGTGAAGTCCCGCACCTCGACCCGCAGTCGCGCGGGCGCCACCGTCGCCGTCACCACCGCCCCGTCGTCGGTATGGAGCAGCGCGTTCGTCACCAGCTCGCTCACCAGCAGCTCCGCCACATCGGCCGAGCCCGGGGCGCCCCACTGCCTCACTAAGTCGCGCACGGCACGCCGCACTTCCGGTACCGCTGTGAGATCCGCGCGCCGCACGCTGTGGCGCAGCCGTCCGGAGCCGGACCTGTCCTGACGTCTCGTCATCATCCCCCACCGCACGTCGGAACGGTCCTTCCTCGTCGCTGCCGCACTGCTCGAACAAGCACTCCCAAAATGCATGCCCCGCCCCCGTGTCGCCACGCATCCCGATTTACGCGGCGTTACGGACGCGGCACGTTCCGCAGGTTCGACCGTGCCATCTGGAGCATCCTGCCGACCCCGCCGTCGAGCACCATCTTGCTGGCGGACAGCGCGAAGCCGGTCACCATCTCGGCCTTGATCTTCGGCGGGATGGAAAGCGCGTTCGGATCGGTGACCACGTCCACCAGGGCCGGTCCCCGGTGCTTGAAGGCGTCCTTGAGCGCGCCCGCGAGATGCTTCGGCTTCTCCACGCGCACCCCGTACGCGCCGGCCGCACGGGCGATCGCCGCGAAGTCGGTGTTCTGGTTGCCGGTCCCGTACGACGGCAGGCCCGAGACCAGCATCTCCAGCTCGACCATGCCGAGCGAGGAGTTGTTGAAGAGGACGACCTTCACCGGCAGGTCGTACTGGACGAGGGTGAGGAAGTCGCCCATCAGCATGGCGAACCCGCCGTCGCCCGACATCGACACCACCTGGCGCTTCCGGTCGGTGAACTGGGCCCCGATGGCCTGCGGCAGGGCGTTCGCCATCGAGCCGTGACTGAAGGAGCCGATGATCCGGCGTCTGCCGTTGGGGGTGATGTACCGGGCCGCCCACACGTTGCACATGCCCGTGTCGACCGTGAAGACGGCGTCGCCGTCGGCGACTTCGTCGAGGACGGACGCCACGTACTCGGGATGGATCGGTACGTGCTTCTCGACCTTGCGGGTATAGGCCTTGACCACGCCCTCCAGCGCGTCCGCGTGCTTCTTCAGCATCTTGTCGAGGAAGCGCCGGTCGGTCTTGGCCCGCACGCGCGGGGTGAGGCAGCGCAACGTCTCGCGTACGTCGCCCCAGACGGCGAGGTCCAGCTTCGAGCGGCGGCCGAGGTGTTCGGGCCGGACGTCGACCTGGGCGATCCTGACGCCGGATTCGGTGTCCGGGAGGAAGGCGTTGTACGGGAAGTCCGTGCCGAGCAGGATGAGCAGATCGCAGGCGTGCGTGGCTTCGTACGCGGCGCCGTAGCCGAGCAGTCCGCTCATGCCGACGTCGAACGGATTGTCGTACTGAATCCACTCCTTGCCACGGAGCGCATGCCCGACGGGTGACTTGACGCGCTCCGCGAACTGCATGACCTCGGGGTGCGCGCCGGCCGTGCCGCTGCCGCAGAAGAGGGTGACCTTGTCGGCCTCGTCGACCATCCGGACGAGGGCGTCGATCTCCGCGTCGCCGGGGCGGACCGTGGGACGGGCCGTCACGAGGGCGTGCTCGATGGACTTGTCGGGGGCCTGCTGGGAAGCGACGTCGCCGGGCAGGGCGACGACGCTGACGCCGCCGCGGCCGATCGCCCGCTGGACGGCGGTCTGGAGCAGCCGTGGCATCTGCTGGGGATTGGAGATCAGCTCGCTGTAGTGACTGCACTCGCGGAACAGCTGGTCGGGATGGGTCTCCTGGAAGTAGGAGAGACCGATCTCGGAGGACGGGATGTGCGAGGCGAGGGCGAGCACCGGGGCCATGGAGCGGTGGGCGTCGTAGAGGCCGTTGATGAGGTGGAGGTTGCCGGGGCCGCAGGAGCCGGCGCAGGCCGCGAGCTTTCCCGTGAGCTGCGCCTCGGCGCCCGCGGCGAAGGCGGCGGCCTCCTCGTGCCGGACCTGGATCCAGTCGATGGCGGCGTTGCGGCGGATGGCGTCGACGACGGGGTTGAGGCTGTCGCCGACGACTCCGTAGAGCCGTCGCACCCCCGCCCGGACGAGGATGTCGACGAACTGTTCTGCGACGTTCTGCTTGGCCATGGCTCCATCTATCCACGAGCCCGGCGGATACGCCTGTGGGGTTAGGCCCTGTCATTCAGATCCGGCCGGGCTCGCGTGCCCTGGTGCCGCGCCTCGCCGCGTTGTCGTCGGTCGCCATGGCTCCTCCCCCGTAGCCCTTCGGGCACGGGGGTACCCCCAGCCTCCCTCCTCCGCCTTGCGATCCGTCCCCTAGGCCCTGCGGGCCTGGGGAGACCCCATGCACCGGACCCCGCTCCCTGATCCGGCCCGATCCGAAAGACAGGCCCTACGCCTCCCAGACGGCGCAGGCCGTACGGTCGTCGGCGTACCCCTTCACCCTGAGCTGGGTGTCCGCGAGATAGGCGGCGAGGCCCGGCGGCCGTCGGCCCGCCCAGCGGCCGGCGAGCTCGTCGGCGAACTCGGACTCGCCCCGCATCGGTTCGGCGAGACCGGCGCTGCACAGCAGGAGGGTGTCACCCGGACGGGCCACGGAGGCGCGGAAGCGGAAGGGCTCGGCGGGTGGCGGGACGGGCGGTTCGACGTACGGCGACGGCGGTGTCGTGATCCCCAGGCCCATGGTGAGCCGGTCGCCCTCGGGGGCCTCCGGGGGCGGCGAGCCGTAGCCCACGACGGGTCCGCCCGCCGCCGCGTCCGGTACGACCGGCTCGATGTCCTGCCAGGCGCCCTCGCGCAGCCGGAAGAGCCCGCCCCCGCCGACGCCGAAGAACACCCGGGTGCGGCAGGCGGGGTCGGCCGACAGGAGCAGGCACCGCAGGCTCGCCGTGTACTCCTCGGGCGGTACGCCGAGCTCGGCGGCGCGGGCGCGGAGCTTGCCGAACGCGCGGTCGGTGAGCCGGTGCAGCCCGGACTTGAGGTCTCCGCGCCGCCCCGCCCGGATGTCGTCGGCGAGCCGGGCGTGGCTGCGGCCGACCGCCCCGCCGATCCAGCGGGTCGCGTCGGCGGACGCGAGATGGGCCCCGTCGGTGGCGCGCGCCCCGGTGGCCACGGCGACCAGCACGAGCGCGCCGTCCCCCGTCCCGAACCGGGCCGTGAGCAGCGCGTCCCTGCGCGGCTCTCCCCGGTACCGGGCGGAATCCCCGCGCACGGACGCGGCCCGCAGGGTGTACGCGCCGTACCTGGCGCCGTCGAGCACGGTGTCGGGGACCGCCTCGTCCAGCTCCTCCGGGTGAGCCGCGGGCAGGGCGGTCGGCTCGGCCTCGTAGGTGGGCGGCCGGTCGCCGACGTGCCCGGGGCCGGGGCGCTCGGCGGACCGTGGCGGGGCGGCCGGAGCGGGCGGCGGGGTCTGCGGCAGGGGCGGGACGGCCGGGCGTGCGGGGGCGGCGCCGGGAGGCTGCGCCTGACGGGGGACGGTCGGCGGCTCCCAGGGTGCGGCGCGGTCCTGGCGCGGGCCCGGGTCCCACCAGGCGCGGGGGCGGTCCTCGGGCGGCGCGGGGCGCGCGGACGCGGGGTCCGCGATGCCCACCGTGTCGACCGCGGAGTCGAAGCGGTCGTCGAGGGTGTCGCCCGACGCCGGGGACGGCCCGGTGTCGGGTGCGGACTCGTCGTAGAGCCTCTTCCACCAGTCGTCGTCGGCGGTGGCGGGCTTCTCCCCCTGCTGACTCATGCCCCTATTGTCCACCGCACGGGCCGTACGAAAACGACGCAACCGGAAAAAATCAGCAAGAGTCCGCCGGGCGGCCCAACCCCCCACGGGAAGGACGCCCGGCGGACGTTCGAGTGGTCAGCGCACGTCGTACGCGCGTTCCACTGTCTGTGTGACGGAGTTGCCGTTCGCGTCGGTCAACTCGGTCTTGAGGGTGACCGGTTCGCCACTGTGGCCGGTGTGGTCCACGGTCGCCGTCCAGACGCCGCCCTGCCGGCCGGTCCTCGCCCCGGTCCAGGTGGCGCCGCCGTCGTACGAGTACGACAGCTCCGCCGAGACGAGCCGTGCCGGGGTGTACCCCGCGTGTCCCGACACATCGAGCGTCAGCTTCTGGCCGTCCGCCGCCGGGAGGGTCTTGAGCCCGTCCTCCGGGAGGCCGATCACCGGAAAGAGGAGCGGGATGCCTTGAGAATACGCGCTTTCGTCGCGTGCGGAACGGAATGTCCACACGGTGGACAGGTCCGTCGAGCGCTTCCACACGGCGGCGGGCGATCCGATCTTCATTGTCCGCAGCGTGAGTTCGTACGCCGCGTCCTCCGCCGGCACCTCGAACACCCCGAACGGGTAGGCGCTGCGCCCGATCTCCTCGCCGTCCCGGCTCAGCGTCAGACTGCCGATGTCGCCGAACGACCCGGCCTCGCCCGCGTGTTCGCTGTCGCCCCAGAAGGCGGTCGCGACGCCGATCAGATTGTCCTGCCGCTCGGCGACGAGGACCGGCTTGCCCGAGGCGTCACGCGGGGCGGTCGGTGCGACCACGCCGCCGTACCAGGACTCGGTGCGCCGCTCGCCGTTCTCGTACGTGTGCGGGGCGCCGAGCATGAACTCGCCCCACGGGAAGCTGCTGGAGACGGCCCGGTCGAAGGCGGTGCCGTCGGCGGAGTGGTACTCGGTACGCCTGCCCGGGGCGGGGACCAGGTCGGCGAAGGAGCCGAGGAAGATCCGCTGCCCGGTGCCGGGGCGCCGCGCGGAGGCGCTGTCGACGTAGTCGCCGCCGACTCCCATCGCGCGGTAGGTGGCCTCGGTGGCGCCGAGCTTCGCGTCGCGCACCCGGTACGTACGCGCGGAGGTGACCGGGCCGTCCTCGGGGAAGGCCAGGTCGTAGACGTACGGGCTCTTCGCGGTGGCCTGCCAGCGCAGGCCGACCGGTCCCGTGGCGAGCAGGGTGATGAGCTGCGCGGCTTCGTCGGCGGGCACCGCGAGTGCGGGCAGCGGGGCGCCGAGGAAGCCCGCGGACGGGTACCAGCGGCCGGGCGCGGCCCGGTGGGCGACGATCGCGAGGGCGCCCACGGCCTTGGCTGCCCGCGCCTGCTCGTCGACGGCCGTGCTGTCGTCGGGGACGCGTACGAGCGCGATACGGCCCTTCGCGCCGGCCGCCGCCAGTTCCCCGGCCGTGCCGGAGCCCGCGTCGACGAGCTGCGCCGAGCCGGTGCCGTCGAGGTTGGCCGAGCCGACGCCGGCGGTCACGGGGTGCAGCACGGGGCCGCCGGTCACGGCGAGTTCGGTGATCTGGGGCGCGTACCGGCGCCAGTAGCTGCCGAACTCGAAGTCGCCGTCGTGGGCGCGGCCGTCGACGGAGGCGTAGTAGGCACCGGTCCGGCGGCCTCCGGTGATCGTGCCCGCGTGCAGCCAGGTGTCGTCCCAGGAACGGGCGAAGGCGAGGGTGGCGCCGCGGGTTTCGCTCGGCCGGTCGGTCGCCACCTGGAGGCGGTGGGCCTTGCGGGCGTCGAGGACGACCGTGGTGTCGTCCGTGAGTTCCAGCTGCGGACGGCCGAGATAGGCGACCGTGTCCTGGCCGGTCACGAAGGAGGAGAGGACGTACGAACCGGGCCGCAGCCGGTAGACCTGTTCCGGGGCGCCTTCGTTGAAGCGGCGCTCTCCGGTGGCGGTGTCGGTGCCGATGACATCGAGCGAGGACGCGCCGTCGGCGGGCTTTCCGGTGCGGTCGACGAGCTTGACGCGCAGGGTGACGGTCCGCGGCTCGACGTACAGGGCGAACGGGGTGGAGACGGTGGTGCCGTGAGCCCTCGCGAGGACGCGGCCTGTGATGTCGCCGTACTGGGCACGGTCGAGCCGGGCGGACGGGTCGAGGACGAGCGGGACCTCGACGGTCTTCCCGGCCGGGACGGTGACGGATCGCTGACCGAGGCGGGCGACGGCCGACCGGACGCGCGAGCCGTCGTTCCCGGTGACCTTCTCGACGGCGAGGTCCAGTGTCACCGGCCTTTCGCCGTGGTTGGTGTACGGCAGCTCGACGGTGGTGCGGTCACCGCTGTGCTGCGGCCAGGTGAAGGTGCCGCCCTGGACGGCGGGCGCGCCGGTGACCGTCGTGCCGACGGCGGCCTTCACGTCGAGCCGTCCGGCGCCGGTCTCGCGTACGTCGCCGGGGATGTCCGCGTACGAGGACGACACGAGCGCGGCCTTGAGCTGCCGCGCGGTCCAGTCCGGGTGGCGCTGCTTGAGGATGGCGGCGGCGCCAGCGACATGCGGGGTGGCCATCGACGTACCGGACATGGCCTGGTACGCGTAGACGCCGCGGCCGCCCGCCGCGGCGGCGGAGATGGCGACTCCGGGCGCGGCGATCTCGGGCTTGAGGGTGTGCGAGACGATCGCGGGGCCGCGGCTGGAGAAGCTCGCGGTGGTGTCGTCGCGGTCGGTGGCACCGACGGTGAGGACGCTGGGCGCGCAGCCGGGCGAGGAGACGGTGTTCAGGGCGGGTCCGGCGTTCCCGGCGGCGACGACGAACAAGGTGCCCTCGTTCCGGGCGAGTTGTTCGGCGGCAACGCTCATCGGGTCGGTGCAGTCGGTGGGCAGGGAGCTGCCGAGGCTCATGGAGACGACGTCGGCCTCGTTGTCGACGGCCCACTGCATGCCGGCGATGATCCAGGAGGCGGCGCCGGAGCCGGAGTCGTTCAGCACCTTGCCGTTGAGCAGCTGCGCGCCGGGCGCGACGCCCTTCATCCTGCCGCCGCTCGCGGCGCCGGAGCCGCCGACGGTGGAGATGGTGTGGGTGCCGTGGCCGGTGCGGTCGCCGGTGCCGTCCGCGTCGGTGAAGTTCCGCTGTTCGGTGATCCGGCCCTTGAGATCGGGGTGTTCCGCGTCGGCGCCGGTGTCGAGGACGGCGACCCTGGTGCCCTTGCCGTCGAGTCCTGCGGCCCAGGCGGCCGGGGCGTTGACCTGCTTCGTCGACCGGTCGAGGGTGGCCTGGACCTTGCGGTCGAGCCAGAGCTTCGTGAGCCCGGCGGCGGCGCGGGAGCGCGGGGCGGTGACATCGGCCCAGAAACCGGCGGCCTGCTTCTTGTCGGCCTGGAGGGCGACCCCGCGGACCGACTCCAGGACGAGGGAGCGCCGGGCGCCGCGCGGGACGGCCGGGGCGGTGCGGGCGACGTCGGTGCCGTAGACGGCGATCAGCGGCAGGGAGGTGGTGTGCGCGTCGTCGTAGCCCTGCCGGATCAGCCCGGTGACGTTGAACAGCTCCTCGTCGACCCGGCCCGCGGCGAGCGCGCCCGTCGCGCCCTCGGGGTAGACGTACAGGTCCTTGCCCGACTGGCGGGTCTGGAGGAGGGGCACGGTGCCGTCCTCGCGGGGCAGTGCGGCGGCGGCCGGGCTCGCCGTGCCGGCGCCGCGCACCAATACCCGGTCGCCGGTGACGAGGGTGACGGTGACGGCGTCGGCGGCTCTCGCGGTGGCGGCCGCGCTTCCGGTGATCGGTCTGCTGCCGGCCGGGTCGTCCTGCGGCCTGGCGGCCACGGACGGCGCGACCGCGGTGGCGGCCAGGACGGCGGCGGTCGCCGCCCCCAGGGCCGTACGCGATATCGGGCGCATCGCTCTCCCCAGTTCATGTCCGGAACACCGGAACGAGGGCATGCAAAAGCCCGGTGTCCGGAGGCTGTTGGTGCTGCGGTGGCGCAACACTGGCAGAGGGGTGAGCGGTACAGGGATGATGCGAGCGGCGGGTTTACGCCGTGGCCGATTCCCGCCACGACCACCGGGGAGGAATCAGGTGCTGGGAGCGATCGGGCTCGACGCGAGACAGGAGTCGGCGTACCGCGCGCTGGTGGCGCTCGGGGCGGCGGAGGTCACCGACCTGGCGGACCGGCTCGCGCTGCCCGAGCCGGACACCGAGAGCGCGCTGCGCCGGCTCGAGCGGCACGGTCTGGCCGCGCAGTCGTCCGGCGGGGCCGGCCGCTGGGTGGCGGCGCCGCCGGCGGTCGCGCTGGGCGCGCTGCTCACCCAGCAGCGCCACGAGCTGGAGCAGGCCGAACTGGCGGCGGCGCTGCTGGCGGAGGAGTACCGCGCGGAGGCCGCGGACGCCCTGGAGCCCGCCGTGCACGACCTGGTGGAGGTCGTGACGGGCGCGAGCGCGGTGGCGCACCGTTTTCTCCAGCTCCAGCTGGGCGCGACGGAGGAGGTGTGCGCCCTGGTGACCGGTAATCCGGTGGTGGTGACCGGCTCGGACAACGAGGCGGAGGAGCGGGCGTCGGGCCGTGGAGTCGCATACCGGGTCGTCGTCGAACGCGAGGTGCTGCTGCTCCCCTCCGGAATCACCGAGCTCTCGGCGGCCCTCGGCCGCGACGAGCGCGTCCGGGTCGTCGACCGCGTCCCCACCAAACTCGTCGTCGCGGACCGCGCCCTGGCGATGGTCCCCCTGACCGGCCGCGGATCCGAGCCCGCGGCGCTCGTCGTCCACGCGAGCGGACTGCTGGAGTCCCTGATGGGCCTGTTCGAGGCGGTGTGGCGGGACGCCCTGCCCCTGCGCCTCGGCGCGGCGGGCTCGGTGACCGAGCACGGGACACCGGGTCCGGACGCCACCGACCTGGAGATCCTGTCACTGCTCCTGGCCGGCATGACGGACGCGAGCGTCGCGAAGCAGCTGGAACTGGGCCTGCGGACGGTGCAGCGGCGGGTGAAGGGGCTGATGGAGCTGACGGGCGTGACGACGCGGTTGCAGCTGGGCTGGCACGCGTACGAGAAGGGCTGGGTGGCCCGGGACCACCGGGCGTGAGGCCAGGCCCCTCGGACGCACTACGGCGTCACCGCCGCCCCGTCGCCCGAGGCGGGCTGAGGGGGCGGCGCCCGCCGCCGGCCCCGTCGGCGTGTGAGGCGCGGGGTCCGGGGCAGCGGCCCGGCGAGGGTGCGGGCGCGGAGCCCCCGCGCACAGGGCCCCGTGGTGGCGACCTGCGGGCGTCCGTGCGGTCCTGCACCCTTGGCAGATGGGCGCATGGCAGCTCCTCCTGGCCGGCACGGTGATGCTGCTGGGCCTCTGCGGCGTGCTGGTCCCCGGCGTCCCCGGCACCTGGCTCGTCTGGTCCGGAGTGCTGTGGTGGGCCGTGCAGGCGAGGACGGCCCTCGCCTGGTGGCTGCTGGTCGGGTCCACCGCGGTGTTGCTCGTCAACCAGGCGGTCGTGTGGCAGCTGGGCCCACGCCGGATGCGCGGCGTGGGCATCACCCCGCGCATGGCGGCCTTCGCGGGCCTGGGCGCGCTCGTCGGCTTCGCGCTGCTGCCGGTGGTGGGCGCGGTCGTGGGCTTCGTCGGCGGTGTCTACGGCTGCGAGCGACTGCGGCTCGGCGGGCACGGTGAGGCGGTGACCTCGACCCGGACGGTGATGCGGGCGGCGGGGACGAGCGTGCTCGTGGAGCTGTTCGGCTGTCTGCTGGTGGTCGGGGCGTGGCTGGGCGCCGTGGTCTGGGGCTGAGCCACTCCGCCCGGTATCCGGCGGCGTCCGTTCAGCCGTTCAGCCGAAACACACCGCCGGCGTACGAGGACGCCGGGAGGGAGTCGTCCGTGTCGCCCTGCGGAAGGGCGAAGAGCGCGGCGCCCGCCCGGACCTGCCCGTCCAGCCGGTCGCGGCGAACGAGCCGGCGGCGCGCAGGCTGCGGCCACGGGAACGCTAGGGGGTGTCCTCCAGGTAGCGCATCGCGTACGAACGCCAGGGCCGCCGGGCCTCGTCGCCCGGCCCGTCCTCCGGGGTGAGGGCCACGTCCGGGTCCCCCAGGGCCCGCATCCGGATCAGTCCGGCGTCCCGCGGAGACACTCCGGGCACGGCGAGCAGCGCACGCTCCGCCTCGTCCCGGTCGGCGCCCGGGTCGAGCCGTACGTCGCCGTCGGCGAGCGCGGTCGCGAGCGGGCCCGCGACGGGGTGGCCGGTCAGGACGGCCGGTTCGGGGAAGAGGTGGGTGAGGCCGCCGCACGCCCGGTCCAGGACCTTCCCGTACGTCTCGACCAGCCGCCCGGCCTCCTCCCGTCCGACGACCGTCCGCACCGCGAACTCCTCGGGCTCGGCCGCGCCCGGCGAGCGCAGCCCGGGGCGGGCGGCGACGAGCGGGGCGAGCACGGGGTCGGTGGAGAGCCGTTCCTCGACGGCGTACGGATCGGCGTCCAGGTCGAAGAGGCGCCGCAGCCGCTGGACGGCCGTGGTGAGGTCACGCAGGTCGGTCAGCTGGATCCGCGCCTCCAGCCACGGCCCGGCCGAGCGCTCGTCGACGGCGACGATGCCGGAGCCGTACGGCAGCCGCAGGGTGCGGCGGTACGTGCGGGCGCCGGGCGCGCCGACGACCTCCTCGATGCGGTCGATGGCCTCGCTCTGGAGCAGGTCGAAGACCTCGCGGGCGGCGTACGCCCCACGGTGGGCGAGCCGCAGCGGAATCCCGGAGGCGTTCGCGGCCTCCTTGGATCCCGTCTCGGCGCGCAGCGCCGTCGGCGTACGGGCGTAGATCTGCCGGATCGTGTCGTTGAACTGGCGCACGCTCGCGAATCCGGCCGCGAACGCGATCTCCGTGACCGGCAGCCCGGTCGTCTGCAACAGCACCCGCGCGGTGTGCGCCCGCTGGGCCCGCGCCAGCGCGACGGGCCCGGCGCCGAGCTCAGCGTTGAGCTGCCGCTGCACCTGCCGGGCGCTGTACCCGAGCCGCCCGGCGAGCCCGGGTACGCCTTCCCGGTCGACGACCCCGTCACCGATCATCCGCATCGCCCGCCCCACGACGTCGGCCCGTACGTTCCACTCCGCCGACCCCGGCACGGCGTCCGGCCTGCACCGGCGGCAGGCCCGGAACCCGTGCCCCTGCGCGGCCGCGGCGGTCGGGAAGAACCGTACGTTCTTGCGCTTCGGGGTGACGGCAGGGCAGCTGGGGCGGCAGTAGATACCGGTTGTCGCTACGCCGAAGAAGAACTCTCCGTCGAAGCGCGCGTCCCGGCTGGTGACCGCTTCGTACCTGGTGTCCTCGTCCCTCACCTGTCCAGTGTCCGCCACGGGATCGCCACGCCCTGGCGGTTTTCGGACATGACGCTCCCCGGCGCTGCGGGCGCCACCGCGAGTGGCCGCGCATCCCGGGTCGTGGTGGCCCGCGTGTGGGTGGCGATCATCGTCACCGGCCCCGACACGTAACCGTGCCGGCACTCGCCGAGTGCCGGCACGAGGAAAGGACACACCTTGACGGACGACCTCTTGCACGCCTGGGCACGCGTCGAGACCTGGCTTCGGGAGCACCGGTGCACCAGTGCCCTCTCCGCGCTGCGTCCGCCTGCCGACGAGGAGGTTGTCCGGTCCCTCCAGAACGCCATCCCGTACCCGCTCCATCCGCATCTCGTGCAGTGGCTCGGAATCCACGGCGGCGTCCCCGTTCAGGCCGCCCCCATCTGGCCGGGCGGCTATGTCCCGTACGGCGTCGAGGCGCTCAAGGGCGGGCCGGAGTACATGGAGGAGATGCTCGAAGAGTTCGTCGAGCAGCGTGACGAGAATCCCGAGTACTGGATTCTGGATCCGTGGGCGGATCCGTTGTGGCTCCCCATCGCCGGTACGAACACGGGGGAGAGCCTCCTCATCGACCACCGGCCCGGCGACACCTACGGAAGCGTCATCGAGATCGACCACGAGAGCAACGAGGTCACCGCGGTCCGCTGGAAGAGTCTGGGGGAGATGATCAGGCTGATGGCCGAGTCCCTGGAGTCCGGATCCCCCATGCCGTACTCGCGCGAGTACGCGCTTGTTCCTCACCTGGACGAAGGCCCACCCAGGTACCTCGACTGGAAGTTGGAGAAGGTCCTGGACCAGGTGGCGTTCGGCCCCGGGTGCGGTTGCGTCCCGGGGCCCTGCCGGTGTGTCAGTCGAAGATGACCGACCGCACCTTCAGCCGCTCCGACGCACCGCCGGTGAACGGCCGGAGGCGGAAGTACTCACCCTCGCAGTTGGTGCCGGTGAAGACCGTCGCCCAGGCGTTCGTGCGGTTCTTCGGCGAATGGCCGGGCTCGGGGTTCTCCTGACCGACACCGGGGAGATTCCGGCACTCGCCGCTGGGCGGGTCGTTGAGGAAGCCGGTCGCCTCATAGCCCTCGACGGTCACGTACTCGTAGCGGAACTGCCCTGACGCGGCAGAAGCGGAAGCAGGGACGGCGGCGACGAGCAGGGCGGCGCCGAGGACGGCGGTGAAGGCGGAGCGAAGACGCATCAATGGGTCTTTCTGCTGGTGGGAATGTTGCCGCAGCCACAACTGCCCATTCGGCGGGCCCGCATCCACGCGTCACACGTACGAATGACGAGGAAACGACCCTGCACTCCCCCGAACGGTGCCACGTCCCCGTGGCCCGTCGGGGGACCGTGAACCCGTTCGGGTCGTCGGGGCAACAACGGGTGCAAGCAGCGCGCGGTCGCGCTCGCCCATCCGATACGGAGACCTCACGTGACTGACCTATGGGAAGGCGCCGAGAACAGCGATGCCGCGGTCGTCGTACGGTCCCTGCAGCACCCGGAACTCTTCGCCGAGCTGTACAACCGGTACGCCGCGAACGTCCACCGCTACTGCCGCCGCAGGCTGGGGGACGGGGTCGCCGACGACGTCACGGCGGAGACCTTCCTGACCGCCTTCAGGACTCGCCGGCGGTTCGACACCGACCGGGCGAGCGCCCTGCCCTGGCTGTGCGGCATCGCCGCCGACCTCATCGACCGGCAGCGCCGCACCGAGGTCGGGCATCTGCAGGCCCTCGTGCACACGGGCCACGACCCGGTCGCGGCGTCCTGGGCGGCCGGGGCCGGCGACCGGCCCGCGGGCCAGGCGTTGCGGGATTCGCTGGCGGCGGCCCTCGCCCGGCTCTCCTCGGGAGACCGCAATGTTCTCCTGCTCGCGGTCTGGGAGGGCTTCGGCCACGAGGACATCGGCGAGGCGCTCGGCATTCCCGTCGAGGCGGCCCGCTCCCGGCTCGACAGGGCGCGCCGCGAGGTGAGGGCCGCCCTGGGCGACACCGACCCCACCCTGGTGACGAAGGCGCTGAAGGACTTCCGCGCGGACGCGCCGCGGCCGGACCGCGCCCGGCTCGCCCCCGGCCGTCAACGGCTCCTCGATCTGGCCGCGGCCCGGGGTCCGCGCGGGATGTTCCGCCGGAGCTGACTGCCCGTCCGTGCGTCCACCGTCACCCCGCCCGTGAAGCAGCGCGAGCACACGCGTGACTGCCACGGGTACGACTTCACTCGTCCACCGGAGGAAGCAGCTCATGGAATCCCCAGCCCGCCGGCCACGGCTCGTGGTGATCGTCGCCCAGGGAATCTCCGACGACTCGCGGTTACGGAAGACCGCCGTCGCGGCCGCGCGTGACGGCTGGGACGTCACCCTGATCGGCAGGAGCGACACCCAGCGCGTGCAGCGCTCCACGATGGGCCCGATCGACGTGATCCGGGTTCCCGTGGGTTCCGACTACCTCCGTGCGGTGAACGTGCGCAAGGCGCATCGGCTGCGTGCCGCCGCCACCCAGTTCCGTCTCCCGGACCAGGCCGCGCTGAATCGCCACCGCGCGGCCTACCGTGCCTGGGTGCGTCAGAAGTCCGCCGAGGCCGGCTGGTCCGGCGGACCACGTCGTACGTCGCTGAAGGCGCTGCTGCGTGCCCGTCGCGCGGTGCACCGGCTGCGGGTCCGCGCCTTCAAGTGGGAGCAGCGGCGCCGTCCGAAGGATCCGGCGCCGGTGCGTGACTGGCGTCGTGACCGGCCGCAGGTGGTCGATCTCGACCTGGCCTTCGGCCCGGTGATCGAGAAGATCAGGCCGGACGTCATCCACGCCGGTGACGTCACCGTGATCGTGACCGCCGCGCGCAGCGCCGCACGGCTGCGGGCGGCCGGGCACCGCTGTGCCTGGGTGTACGACGCGCACGAGTACGTCAAGGGCGTGGAGTGGCCGGACAAGCGGCAGGCTTACGCCCTTCCGGCGATCGAGGCCGAGTTCATCGGCCGCGCGGACGCGGTCGTCACGGTGTCCACGCGGATGGCCGAGCTGCTGAAGAACGACCACCAGCTGTCCGAGCTGCCGCTCGTCGTGGGCGATTCGCCGGTCCACGAGGCCGTCATGGACCCGTCCGGGGAGGCGCGGAGCGGCAAGCTGGTCCAGCTGTACCGCGAGCTGTCGAAGAAGACCCCGCCCGGCCCCCGGCCCGAGGTGTCCTGGACCGTCCGGGAGACCCCCGGCGCGGTCCGCGAGGTCGCGATCACGACCGCCGACGGCCGGCCCGGCTGGAGGAAGCTCGGCGACACCACGGTCAGGCTCGGCCTCGGCCCGGCCAATCACGCCGGCCAGGCTGCCGCGTACGCACAGGCCATCACGCGCCTGGACCCCGACGTCTCCGTCGAGGTCGTGATGAATCAACGCGTCGGGTCCACGTTCGACTACCCGGCCGACGTCTACGTCGACGTGACCCGTTTGGGCGATCTGGACGTCCAGCTCGCGCAGGCCGGGCGGATCGTCGGACGCTACACACACCTGCTCGTCGACGCCTTCATGCCGGTCTTCGGCCACCTCAACGGCACGTCCGTCCAGGGCGACCTGGCCGCGCTCGGCCAGGCCGGGATCAAGGTCGGTCTGCTCGCGCACGGCAGCGAGATCCGGCACCCCGGCAACCACATGCGGCGGCACGCCTGTTCGCTCTTCCACGACGCGCCCGAGGGCATCGTGGAGATCCTCCGGGCGAAGGCCGAGCTGAACAAACGGATCGCCGACGAGGCCGGTCTGCCGCTCTTCGTCACCACGCCGGACCTGCTCGACGACCTGCCGACGGCCATGTGGGCTCCGCTCGTCGTGGACGTGAGGTCCTGGGCGAGCGAGCACCCGGTCATGGAGCGCGAGCGGCCCGTCGTGCTGCACGCCCCGTCGAAGCGCTGGACCAAGGGCACGGACCGGATCGTGCCGGTCCTCACCGAGCTGCACGACAAGGGCGTCATCGAGTTCAGGCTCGCCGAGGGCATCCCGTGGACGGAGATGCGCGAGCTGGTGCGGAGCTGCGACCTGGTGCTTGACCAGTTCACCACCGGAAGCTACGGCACCTTCGCCGTCGAGGCGATGGCGGCCGGCCGGCCCGTGATCGGCTACATCAGCGACGAGGTCAAGGCGGTCACCGAGGGCGCGCTGCCCATCGTCAACGCCACCCCGGACACACTGCGCACGGTGATCGAGTCGCTCCTCGACGACCGCGCGGCGACGGCCCGCGTCGGCCACGCCTCGGTCGGATTCGCCCGCACCCACCACGACGGAACCCGGACCGCCCAGGTCATCAAGGCCTTCCTCGGCGGCGAGAACCGCCACTAGGACCGTCGAACGGTGCGTCAAAACGGCGCAAGCGCAGGCAGTGGCGCGGTCTCGTCAACCGCTACGACGAGACCGCCACCATCTGCCCAGCTCGCCGCCCTCCACATCGCGGGCGCCTTCATCCGGTCCGCGAGGCGATCCGGAAGACACGACCTGAGCAGGCTCGGCGAAGTCCGGTGCGGTACGGCAGCGCCCCGAAGGGGCGGGGGGAACTGCGCGACCAGCCACGACGCACCCGCGGGGATCGCACCGGACTGCCGGCGGAGCGCTCAGCGCACGCGGCCCCGCTTCGCTTCCATCGCGGCCCGCCCCTCCGCGTGCTTCAGCTTCCAGTCACGCCGGATCTCCGCCCGCAACCTCGCGTCCGTCTTCGCGACGATCCGCTGGTTCTCGCGCAGCAGCTTGCGGTAGCTGTCGAGGCGGCGCTCCGGGAGCGAGCCCTCCGCGATCGCCGCGAGGACCGCGCACCCCGGCTCGGACTCGTGGGCGCAGTCGTGGAAGCGGCAGTCCGCGGACAGCTCCTCGATCTCCGAGAAGACCTGCCCGACGCCGGTGTTGGCGTCCCAGAGGCCGACGCCGCGCAGGCCGGGTGTGTCGATGAGGACGCCGCCGCCCGGCAGGGCGAGCAGATTGCGGGTCGTCGTGGTGTGGCGGCCCTTGCCGTCGACGTCGCGGGCGGCCTGGACCTCCATGACGTCCTCGCCGAGCAGCGCGTTGGCGAGCGTGGACTTACCCGCGCCGGACACCCCGAGCAGCACGCTCGTGCCGTCGGAGACGACCGCCGCGAGCACGTCCGTGCCCTCCCCGGTCAGCGAGCTGACGGGCAGCACCTGCACACCGGGTGCCACGGTCTCCACGTCCTGGACGAGGTACGACATCCCCGTGGCGTCGGGCACCAGGTCGGCCTTGGTGAGCACGACGAGCGGCTGCGCGCCGCTCTCCCAGGCCAGGGCCAGGAACCGCTCGATCCGTCCGAGGTCCAGTTCGACGGCGAGCGAGACGGCGATGACGGCGTGGTCGACGTTGGCGGCGAGGATCTGGCCCTCGGACCGCTGCGACGACGTGGACCGTACGAACGCGGTGCGACGCGGCAGGTAGGCGCGTACGTAGCGCGGACTGCCGGACGCGTCCACGGCCGCCCAGTCCCCGGTGCAGATCACCCGCAGCGGGTCGTGCGGGGTGACGAACGCGGTGTCGGCGCGGACGACCCCGTCCGCGGTGGCGACATCGCACTGGCCCCGGTCGACCCGTACGACACGTCCGGACACCAGGCCCTGCTCCGCGTACGGGGCGAACTCGGCCTCCCAGCCCTCGTCCCAGCCGTACGGGGCGAGCGGGTGCGAGGACGGCGAAGCCTGAAGAGCAGAGGAAGACAGTGAGAAGGAGGAAGACAAGGGGAAACCCTTCGGATGGGTGGCCCCGGCAGCGCGACCGGCGTCGCGCGAATGGTGGATGGATGTCAGCCGGAGACCACAGAGGTGGGAACGATGAACTCCTGCGCGCGGGCAGCGCGCGTCACGGTGACAGTCATCAATGTCCTCACCTCCTGCTTCCTCGATCGATCGAGGGCAACCCTGCCACGGGTTCCGACAGGCCGCCACCGCTTTTTCGCTGAGGTGGCGACCGCCCCGGTTGTGATGAAGGGTGGTGGAGGATCGGGTTCAGGGTCGGGGTCGGGGTCGGGTTCCCGCCGCAGCGGTCAGGAGTGAGGTGAGCGGCCTTGAAGGCCACAGCGCGTGGGGTTCAGGGCACGCCCTGCTGGGTGAGCCTGACGGCACAGGACCTCAGGTCCGCCCAGGACTTCTACGGGGCCGTGCTCGGCTGGGAGTTCGAGCCGGGTGTCCAAGGTCCGGGCTCGTACGTCGTCGCGCACGCGAACGGGACGCCGGTCGCCGGACTGATGGAGTCCACCCAGACCATGGGGGTCCGGCTGCCGGTCGTCTGGACGGCCTACTTCGTGGCGGACAGCGCCGACACGATCGCCTCCCGGATCCGGGAGCGGGGCGGCACGGTCGCGGTGGGGCCGCTCGAGTTCGGGCGGGGGCGGATGGCCTGGGTGGCGGATCCCTGGGACGCGAATTTCTGCATCTGGGAGGGCCCCGTCGATGCCGACTGGCATGCCGGGCCCGCCCTCGGCGCCGCCGCGTGGCTGGAGCTGCGAACGAGGGACCCGTTCGCATCGGCCGTGTTCTACGGAGAGGTGTTCGACTGGGACTCCCGGGCGCCGGAGATGATCGATGTCCGGTACGAGCACGACCGCGTGCTGCTGCGGACCGCCGGACACACGGTCGCGGGAATCTACGGCGGCGCCGTGGAGGCCTCGCCCGACCCGGACGTCCGGCCCCGGTGGCATGTGTACTTCTGCCACGGCGACGTCGACGCCGCGGTGAGCCGGGCCGTCGCGGCGAACGGCACCGTCGTCACCCCGCCGGAGAACACCCCGCTGGGGCGGGTCGCGGCCCTGCGGGACCCGGAGGGCGGGCTGTTCCACCTCACGTCCGGCGAGACGGCCGACGCGGACTCGTGAACGCCGGACTCGCGCGCGCCGCCTCATGGGCCCATCGCCTCATGGCCCCTCTCCTCACGAACGTGGCGGCGGCACCACCATCCGGCGCGGTCCGACGCTCAGCCCCCAGGCATTCTCTGGTTCGGTGATTCCGCCCGCCGCGCAGGCGTACGCCAGCACATTGGCACCGTAGGGGAACCGGCCGGACCGCTGCCAGAAGCGGTACAGCCAGTGCCCGGCCGGCGTCCCCGGGAAGGGCGAGAGGCCGATCTCCTCATACGCATCCTCGGCGCCGTCACGGTAACGGGTGCCGAAAGTCCCGCCTTTGGGGTTGAAGAACACGTGGTAGGCCGTGGTGCCACGGGATATCCGGCGCTGCGCGTCCTTATGGTCGGGCGCGGCGGCATAGAGCCCGCTGATCATGCAGCCTCCGGTGACCCCGGTGAGGCCGAAGGCAGCGCGACCGTACGTCAGCTCCTCCAAGTCGGCCTGATCCTGGGCCCGTACGGGAAAGTCCGCCGGATCGGCACCGAGGCGGCGGATGACCGCGTCCTCGTCGAGACCGGCGACGAAGGTCACGTCGAGTCCTTCGGTGAACAGCTCGCGCTCTCCGAAGACGGCTATGAGCCGGTCGGCCCGCTCCTGCTCCCGGCGCTCGGCGGCCGTCAGCGGGACCGCTCCCGGCAACTCCTCGAAAAGCGGGGCCAGCTCGGTGGTCAGGGCCAGGCGGCCCGGAGTCCAGTGATCGACGCCCGGGCGCCAGGGGTCGGCTCCGGCCGCGAGCAGCGCCCGTACGGAATCGGCCTGGCCGTGCGCCACGGCCGACCACAGAGGCGTGTGGCCGAATTCGTCGGGCAGATCCACCTCCCGGGCCCGCGCCACCAGCGCGGCGACGGCGTCAGGGGTGCCGAAGCGCACGGCCCGGTGCAAGGGGGTGTCGGAGTCGCCCGGATCTCCCAGGTAGGAGTCGGGCACGTTGCCGTCGGACAGCCAGCGCTCGACCCGGGTCAGGTCGCGCCACTCATCGGGGCGCAGGAATTCAGCGGTCATACGCGCAACTGTGGCAGCCGGGTCCGACAATCCGGACCCTGCTCCTCCGCTCACTTCTGGGAGTCGGCCGGCAGGCGCAGCGCCAGCTGCTGGAGTTCGGGGTCCGCCTTGTCCGGGCTACCCGTGTCGAACGGCGGCTCGGGGTCGTACTCGACGGCCGGCTGGATGGCCTGGGCGACGGTGTCACCGGCGATCTGCTGGGCGAGGTGGAGCGCCATGTCCTGGCCCGCCGAGACGCCCGCCCCGGTGATGAACTTGCCGGAGTGCACATAGCGCCGGGGAACGTACGTGGCTCCGAACGGGGCGAGGAAGTCCTTCGACGCCCAGTACGTCGTCGCCTCGCGGCCGCGCAGCAGCCCGGCCGCGGCGAGGACCAGCGAGCCCGTGCACACGGAGGTCGTCCACCGGGTGTGCCGGTCGATGCGGCGGATCCAGTCCAGCAGTACCGGGTTGCCCATGGCCTCGCGGGTGCCGCGCTCCCCCGCGCCGGGCACCACCAGCACGTCGAGCTGGTCGATCTCGTCGATGGACCGGGCGGCGACGACCGCCACGTCCCTGGTGTCGGTGCGGACCGGGCCCCGGCGTTCGGCGAGCATCGTGGCGGTCGCGCCCGGGAGCCGGGACAGGATCTCGGCCGGGCCGGTCGGGTCGAGCAGGCTGTAGCCGTCGTGGAGCAGGATGCCGATGCGCGGGCCGCGCTCCGGGGAACGCCGCCCGGCCGCCGCCGCGCCGGTCGCCGCCACGCCGGGTGTGGTGCCGAGTGCCGCCAGTCCGGCGATGGTCCCGGTCGTCGCGACGGCCGCGCGGACCACGGCCCGTCTGCTGGTGTCCTTCGCTGTCGAAGCCGACTCACTCCCCTTCACGTCGGATGTGTGATCCGGAGTGTTGCCGCCGACCGGGTCATCCCGCCCGGGCGATGTCCGGGTTCCTGCGAATCTCGGCCGATGCCTTGGCCGATCCGCTGACCGAGCCGCCGGCCACGCCCCTGACCGAGCCGCCGGCCCGCCTGTCGGCCGATGCCCTGGCCGTTGCCCTGGCCTGAGAGGGCGTGACGCCGTACCGGCCCAGATACGCCTGCCGCAGCGTTTCCGTGGACCCGAACCCGCACCGCCGGGCGATCGCCGCCAGCGGCAGCTCGCTCCCCGCGATGAGCCGGGCGGCCGCCTCCGTACGGGCCGAACCGCACGGCGAGGGTCGGCGAGGTCCCCAGATACCGGGCGAACAGCCGGGTCAGATGCCGGGTGCTGACCCCCGCCCGCTCGGCCGGCGCCGCCGTCGACAGATCCGCGTCGAGGTGGCTCGCGATATGGCCGGCGAGGTCGCGTACGAGCCGGTCCTCGGGCGGCGGAGCGGCCATGAACGTACTGATCTGCGCCTGGTCGGCGGGCCGGTGGGGATACGTCACCAGCTCCCGGGCCACGGTGCGGGCGAACGTCGGCCCGTGGTCGTCCTCGATCAGGGCCAGGGTGAGGTCCAGCGCGCTCGTGACACCGGCCGAGGTGTAGATGTGGCCGTCGCGGACGTACAGCGGCGCGGGGTCGACGGCGACGGCCGGACAGCTGTCCGCCAGGCGCCTGCTGTAGTTCCAGTGGGTGGTCGCCCGGCGGTTGTCGAGCAGTCCGGTGGCGGCGAGCACGGTCGCCCCGGTGCACACGGAGGCCACGCGGCGGCTGTTGGCCGCCAGACGCGGTATCTGCTGCAGGAGCCGGCGCTCGTCGGCGGCGGCCTCGTGCCCGGCGCCACCGACGACGAAGAGGGTGTCGATCCGGCCGGTGACGGCCGCCATCGGGCGGCTCGCGGCGAGCGGGATACCGGCCGTGGTGCGGACGGGCCGGCCGTCGAGCGTCGTCAGTTCGAGGGCGTAGCGCGGGTGCGCCCCGAGCCGGTTCGCGATGTCGAGGGCCCCACTGGGGCTGGCGATGTCGAGAATCTGCGTGTCGTCGTAGCCGACGATCACCACATGACGAGGGTCTGCCATGGCAGGGAGCACATCACAGGCCGCTCCGCGTAAGGGAGTTGGGGCCGATGCCGGGGCCCGGACGTGGGGACGGGACGTCGGAGTCGGTGTTGACCTGGAGTGCACTCCAAGATCCATACTCGCGGTCGCCGCCCGCGCTCCGACGGGCCGCACCGCTGTGTGAGGGAGTCCGTATGCGCTACCGCACGATCGGCCGAGATCCGCGCACCCGCCGCGAAGTGAGCGTGCTGAGCCTCGGCGCCATGCTGTTCGGAACGGTCACGGACGAGGCGACGTCGTTCGCGATCCTCGACCGTTACGTCGAGGCCGGCGGCACGTTCATCGACACGTCCGACAACTACGCGTTCTGGGTCGACGGTACCCAGGGCGGCGAGAGCGAGGAGCTCATCGGCCGCTGGCGCCGCAGCCGGGGCGTCAAGGACAGCGACGGGATCACGATCGCCACCAAGCTCGGCGCGCGCCCCAACTCCCCGAGCACGGGCTTCACCCGCGATGTCGAGGGGCTGTCGGCGGCGGTGATCCGGGAGGCCGCGGAGCGCAGCCGGGAACGGCTCGGGGTGGACCGGCTGGATCTGCTGTACGCGCACATCGAGGACCCGGACACGGAACTGCGCGAGACCGTGGAGGGCTTCGCGGAGCTGGTGGCCGACGGCACGGTCGGACTGCTCGGGGCGAGCAACCACTGGGCGTGGACGCTGGAGCGGGCCCGGAACCTGGCAGCGGCCGCCGGCCTGCCGGGCTACGAGGTGCTCCAGTACCACCACAGCTACCTGCGCGCCCGCACCGACCGGCCCACCCTGCGTGCCCGGGACGGCGAGATCGGCGTGGCGGACGGCGCTCTGCTCAGCTATCTGCGGGCCGAGCCCGAGCTGGCGCTCGTCGCCTACCACCCGCTGCTCGGGGGCAGTTACGTACGCGAGGACAAGCCGCTCGACGCCGCCTACGAGAACGCGGGCACGGCCACCCGGCTCGCGGCGCTGCACGAGGTGGCCAAGGAGACGGGCGCGACCGCGAACCAGGTCGTCCTGGCCTGGCTCATCGGCGCCGAGGTCCCGGCGATTCCGCTGGTCGGCGCCTCCTCGGTGGCGCAGCTGGAGGAGAGTCTGGCGGCGGCGGAGCTGGAGTTGACCGCGGAGCAGCGCGCGAAGCTGGACTCCGCGTACTGAGCCGTCCGGGCGACCGGGGCTGCGGACTCTCCTCACCCGACCCGCCGCTCCGTCAAATCGATCGCTTCAGCAGATCGACCAGTGTCGGTACGTGACTGCCCTCGACGCTCCTGACCGAGGTGACGAGCGTGACCGGGCCGCTGCGGGCCAGTGCGAGGAGATGGTCGAGGGCCTCGGCCGCCGGGCCGTGTTCGAGCTCGTGCCGGTAGCGGGAGTCGAACTGCTCGTAGCGGGAGGAGTCCTCGTGGTACCACTTCCGCAATTCGGTCGAGGGAGCGACCTCCTTGAGCCATTCGTCGACGGCCGCGCGCTCCTTGGACACCCCTCTGGGCCAGAGCCTGTCGACCAGGACGCGGGTGCCGTCGTCCGGTTCCGGTTCGTCGTAGACCCTGCGCACGGTGATGGTGTCCACGGCATCAGCGTACGCACGGCTCCCCCATCTCGTCCCCTTGACGATAATCCGCACGGACCAATATCGTCGCAGTGACGAAAACCGAGGGGGTCGTCTCATGGCCGACATCACCAGGCGCTTCGGATGGCGCCATCTCCGCTCCTCCCCCTACGCCCTGCGGGCGTGGGGGGACCCCCACCCACCGCCCATGTCCGCCACCAGCGGCGCGGCCGGCTCGTGCACGACGGGCCGGGCCTGAGCTTCTGGTTCCGGGCGCTGACCGCCGCGCTCTCCGAGGTGCCGGTCGACGACCGCGAGCTGACCATGACATTCCACGCCCGGACGTCCGACTTCCAGGACGTGTCGGTGCAGTCGACCGTGACGTACCGGATCAGCGATCCGGCCACCGCCGCCGCCCGGCTGGACTTCTCCGTCGATCCGGACACCGGGGTGTGGCGGGGCGCCCCGCTGGAGCAGATCTCCACGCTGCTCACCGAGACCGCCCAGCAGCACGCGCTCGACGTCCTGGCCCGTACGCCGCTGTCAGCGGCCCTCGTCGACGGAGTCGCCGCCGTACGCGAGCGGATCTCCGCCGGTCTGGGCGCCGAGCCCCGGCTCGTCGCCACCGGGATCGAGGTCGTGGCCGTACGGGTCGTCGCCCTGCGCCCCGAACCCGAGGTCGAGCGCGCCCTGCGCACCCCGGCCCGCGAGCAGATCCAGCAGGAGGCCGACCACGCCACGTACGAGCGGCGGGCCGTCGCCGTCGAGCGCGAGCGGGCGATCGCCGAGAACGAACTGGCCAGCAAGATCGAACTGGCCCGGCGCGAGGAGCGGCTCGTCGAGCAGAAGGGCACCAACGCCCGGCGCGAGGCCGAGGAGAGCGCGGCCGCGGACGCCGTACGGGCCGAGGCGGAGGCGGCGCGCACGGTGCGGCTCGCCAAGGCCGAGGCGGAGGCGGCGCGCGAGGTCGGCGAGGCGCGGGCCGCCGCCCAGGCCGCCTGGCTGCGCGTCCACGGCGAGGTGGACCCGGCCACGCTGCGCGCGCTGGCCGTGACCCGGCTCGCCGAGAACCTGCCGCGCGTCGACAGCGTCACCCTCTCGCCCGATGTCCTCACCGGGCTGCTGGCGAGGCTGGGGTGAGTCTGGCTCCCCGGGCGGTGCTCGTGCACCGCACCACCGAGTACGAGGAACTGCTGGCCCGGCACGGTACGCACGGGCAGGCCGAGTTCTTCCTGTCGTCACGCGGCCGGAGCATCGACGAGGTCGCCGAACGGCACCGGCGCGCCCGGCGCGCGCTCGCCGACGTCGCGGCGGCCGTACCGCTGCGGTGGCGCCAGACCCGTGTGGAGCGCGCCGACCTCGACCGGTTCCTGTTCGGGCCGGAGGACGTGGTGGTCGTGGTGGGGCAGGACGGGCTGGTCGCCAACACCGCGAAGTACCTGGCGGGCCAGCCCGTGATCGGCATCGACACCGATCCCGGGCGCAATCCGGGCGTTCTCGTACGGCACCGGCCCGGGGACGCGGCGAAGCTGCTGCGCGGCGCCCCGGTCGACGAACTGACCATGGTGGAGGCCGTCGCCGACGACACGTAGCGGCTGGTCGCCCTCAACGAGATCTACCTCGGCCGCCCGGACCACCAGACCTCCCGCTACCGCCTGGGCCACGACGACCGGCCCGACGCCGCCGAGACCCAGGCCTCGTCCGGAGTGCTCGTCGGCACCGGGACGGGCGCGACCGGCTGGCTGCGGTCGGTATGGCGGGACCGCGGCGGCACCCGGCCGCTGCCCGGCCCGTCCGACGGGCGCCTCATCTGGTACGTACGCGAGGCCTGGCCGTCCCCGGCCACCGGAACGTCCCTGGTGGAGGGCGTCCTGACGGCCTCGCAGCGGCTCCGCCTGGTGGTGGAGTCGGACCGTCTGGTGGCGTTCGGGGACGGCATGGAAGCGGACGCGGTGGAGCTGACGTGGGGCCAGGTGGTGCGGGTGGGGATGGCGGGGGTGGCGCTGCGGCTGGTGGCGTGAGCGCGGGGGGTGGGCGCCTGCGGCGGGCTGTTCCCCTACCCGCCCCTTCCCGATGACTGGGGGCAAGCCCCCAGACCCCCGGTACGGCCTCCGGCCGTGTCCTCAATCTCCCCCTACGCCCTGGCGGGCGTGGGGGGACCCCCAGACGGGCTGGAATGGGGCGGAGCCCCATATCCAGCCTCGCCGGCGTTCGAGGCGCGGGGGTTCGGGGGCGGAGCCCCCCCCCCACGCGCGGCGGAGCCGCAAATCGACACCGCGGGAAGGGGCGGGGCGGGGAGCAGCATCGATGTGCGGCTCCGCCGCGTGGCCCGCCGCAGGCGCCACGCACCCCACCCCCGCCCCCCTTCAGCGCACCCCCGGGTCGAACGCAGTCACCGCCTTCGCGCGCCACGAGCCGCATGGCTGGTACGCGCCGCCCCAGGCCCGGTCCCAGTGCGCCCGGCGGGCGCGGGCCTCACGTGCCGCGTGGGAGGCGGCGCGGTGGCGGGCGAGGGCGAGGACCGCGAGGAGGGCCGCGAGCTCCGCGTGGTCGGGGGTGCCGTGCACGATCCGTACGTCCCAGGAGGCCTTCACGGCGGCGTCACCAGCTGACCGGAAGGGTCTTGGGGCCGCGGATCAGCGCGCCCTCCTGCCATTCGATCCGCTCCGGCGGTACGGCCAGGGCGAGCCGGGGACAGCGCTCCAGCAGCGTCGCGAGCAGGACCTCGGACTCCATCCGGGCCAGCATCGAGCCGACACAGTGGTGCGGACCGAACCCGAACGACAGATGGGCGATGGGCCCGCGGTCGAAGTCGATGACGTCCGGGTCGCGGAAGACGGCCGGGTCCCGGTTCGCGGCGAGGTACGAGGAGTAGACCGCCTCACCCTCCCTGATGCGGACGCCGCCGATCTCCAGGTCCTGGGTGGCGATCCGCGGCAGGCCGACACCGTTGCGGTGCGGGATGTACCGGAGCAGTTCGTCGACAGCCTGCGGCAGCAGTTCGGGTTCGGCGCGCAGCCGGGAAAGGTGCTCCGGATGGGTGAGAAGCGCGTACACCATGTTGGCGCTGTTGTTGCGGACCGCGTGCGCGCCACTCACGAGGATCGCGGTGGCCATCGAGATCGCCTCGTCCTTGTTGATCTCCCCCGCCTCGTGGGCGGCGGCGAGGACGCCCGCCAGGTCGTCACGCGGCTCGGCACTCCGCTGGTCGAGCAGCTTGACGATCACGTCGCGGACGGTGTTCTTGGCCTCCTTGCTGCGGCCCGGGGCCGGGCGCGGCGCCATGATCACGTTCGCCCAGTCCGTCATCTGCCACCGCTCCTCCTCCGGCAGTCCCAGCAGGTCGCTGACGACGGAGAGCGGGAAGGGCCCGTGCAGATGCTCCATCAGATCCGCCGGAGAACCCTTTCGCTCCATCTCGTCCAGCAGGGCGTCGCAGGTCCGTTGGGCCATGGGCCGCAGCCGCTGCATGCTCTTGCCGGTGAACGCCCGCGCCACCACCCGGCGCAGCGTGTTCAGGTGCGGCGGATCGGTGTAGTTGAGGGCCGCGTGCTTCGCGGCGATGGCGTGCGGCGAGCCGCTCGTCACCGCGCGCTCCGCCAGTGCCTTCCGGCTGAGCCGGGGGTCCGACGAGGCCAGCTTGACGTCCTCGTAACGGGTCACCAGCCAGGCGTTTCCCTCGCCGAACGGCAGTTGGATCCGGGCCACCGGCTCGTCGCGGAGCAGCATGGTCAGCAGCGGGTCGAAGTCCAGGCCGGGCAGTTCTTCCAGGGTCCAGTCGTGGACCGTCCGGCCGTCCTGGGCCACGCCGGTCATGGGGCAGGTGTCCGGGGCGGAACCGGTCGGTCCGGGGGCCCCGGGCTCGGTCACCGTCTTCGGTTCTGACGTCATCGCGTTCAACTCCAGTGTTGTGATCACGCGTGCGTGCGGCTGCGGTGAGCGGATCACGCGCGGTGTACGGGTACGGCCCCCCGTCAAGACCGCATCCCTTCCCGATCGGCGCTCCATCGGCCCGGCGGAGCCCTCGCATCACCGGTTCGGCCCAGGCATGTGGGGGGATTCCCCAGCGCGCGCGTCGGCGAGCGGTCCGTGATCCTCAGATCAAACGCGACAGACGCGAGAGAAGGGCGCAATGTCATGGCCACTCTGTGCAGACCCGCGGTGTCCGTGCCCGAGCATGTGATCACCATGGAGCAGACCCTTGAGCTGGCGCGGTCCGTCCACGCCGACCACCCCCAACTGGAGCTGGCCCTGCGGCTGATCCGGAACACGGGGGTGGAGAAGCGGCACCTGCTGCGACCGATCGAGGAAACGCTGCGGCACCCCGGATTCGAAGAGCGCAACGCGGTCTACGAGTCCGAGGCCAAGGCGCGGGTACCCGCCGTCATCCGGCAGGCACTCGAAGACGCCGAGCTCCGCCCGGCGGACATAGACGTGATCATCTACGTGTCGTGCACGGGCTTCATGATGCCCTCGCTCACCGCGTGGCTGATCAACACCATGGGCTTCCGCACCGACGCGCGTCAGGTGCCGATCGCCCAGCTCGGATGCGCGGCCGGCGGTGCCGCGATCAACCGGGCGCACGACTTCTGCACCGCCTATCCGGAAGCCAACGCGCTCATCGTGGCCTGCGAGTTCTGCTCGCTGTGCTACCAGCCGACCGACGTGAACGTCGGCAACCTGCTCTCCAACGGCCTGTTCGGTGACGGCATAGCCGCCGCCGTGGTCCGCGGCAAGGGCGGCCACGGCGTCGAACTCGAGCGCAACGGCGCGTACCTGGTCCCCGAGACCGAGGACTGGATCGCGTACGACATCCGTTCGACCGGATTCCACTTCAAGCTGGACAAGCGGGTGCCCGGCACCATGGAACCGCTCGCTCCGGCGCTCAAGGAACTCGCGGGGCTGCACGGTTGGGACGCCGCCTCGCTGGACTTCTACATCATCCACGCGGGCGGTCCACGAATCCTGGACGACCTCAGCAAATACCTCGGAGTGGCCCCCGAGGCGTTCCGCTTCAGCCGGGCCACGCTCACCGAGTACGGCAACATCGCCAGCGCCGTCGTTCTGGACGCCCTTCGCAGAATGTTCGAGGAGGGCGGTGCGGAGCACACGGCGCGAGGGCTGCTCGCCGGCTTCGGTCCGGGCATCACGGCCGAGATGACCCTTGGCCGCTGGAGCATTCCAGACGGGCCCTCACCCGCGCAGAGGAACTGACTGAACCATGCGGAAAGACACGACGACCACCACCACGACCACGGACGAAAGGCCGCCGGTCCGCTTCTGGCCGGCCCAGGACCTGTTCGGTGTGGACTTCGATCCGGTGCTCGCGGAGCTGATGCGCGAGGGACCCGTGACCCGGATCAAGCTCCCCAACGGCGAGGGCTGGGCCTGGCTGGTCTCGCGGTACGACGACGTGAGGATGGTGACGAACGATCCGCGCTTCAGCCGCAAGGCGGTCGTGGAGAACGATGTCACCCGGCTGGCCCCGCATTTCATCCCGGTCGACGGCGCGGTCGGCTTCGAGGACCCGCCCGACCATACCCGGCTGCGCCGGGCGGTCGCCGCCGCGTTCACCTCGCGCGGCGTGGAGCGGCTGCGGGAGCGGGCGCAGGAGATGCTCGACGAACTCGTCGACGGTGTCCTGCGCGACGGGCCGCCCGCCGACCTCACCGAGCGGCTCCTGGTGCCCTTCCCGCTCGCCGTCGTCTGTGAGCTGATGGGGGTGCCCGAGCCCGACCGGCCGCGGATGCACGAGTGGACGTACCGCATCCTGTCCTCGTCCAACGGCGTGGAGGTCAGCGAGCAGGCGAAGACGCAGATGTGCGCGTACTTCGCCGAGCTGCTGCGCAAGCGGCGTGGCACGGGCGGCGAGGACGTGATCGGGCTGCTCGGGACGGCGGTCGTGAACGGCGAGATCACCGAGTCGGAGGCGGTCGGGCTCGCGCTGCTCATCCAGATCGGCGGCGAGGCCGTCACCAACAACTGCGGCAACATGGTCTACATCCTCCTCACCCATCCGGAGCATCTGGCCAGGCTGCGCGCCGACCCGGACCTGCGTCCCTCGGCCATCGACGAACTGCTGCGCTACATCCCGCACCGCAGCGCCGTCGGGCTGTCCCGGATCGCCATGGAGGACCTGACGGTCGCCGGACACGACATCAAGGCGGGTGAGGCCGTCTACGTCTCATATCTGGCGGCCAACCGGGACCCGGACGTCTTCCCCGAACCCGAGGAGATCGTCCTCGACCGCAGCCCCAACCCGCATGTGGCGTTCGGGTACGGCCCGCACTACTGCGTGGGCGGCATGCTCGCCAAGCTGGAGTCGGAACTGCTCGTCGCCACCCTGGCGGACCGCTTCCCCGGCCTGCGCTTCGCCGTGCCGGTCGAGGAACTCCGCTGGCGTCCCGGCGCGTTGATCCGCGGTCCCGAGTCATTGCCGGTGACGTGGTGACCGCGCACGTCAAGAACCCGGCCGGGGCCGCCTTCGCGGAGTCGCCCGATGGGCTGCTGGTGCCCACGGGGCACGGCCGTACTCTGCGAACGGCGGCCCAGGAGGTGACCTTCAAGGTCACCGGCGAGCATTCGCGTGTCGCGTCGAGCTTCGAGGTGGTGGTGCCGCCCGGCTTCGATGTCGGCGCGCATCTGCACACGCGCAGTGAGGAGCTCTTCTACGTGCTCGAAGGCGAACTGGACGTCCTCGCCTTCGAGCCCCGGGTGCGGACGCGCGACGACTGGCGGCACTGGGAGTCGCCGGGCGGCAAACGCACCGTCCGCGCGGGCCCCGGCACGGTCATCGTCGTACCGCCGGGCTGTCCGCACGCGTTCGCCAACCGGTCGGGGGAGCCCGCGAAGATGTTCTTCCAGGCATCCCCGCCGCCGGACCACGAGCGCTACTTCGAGGAGCTCCTGGAGATCCTCGACGCGGGCGGCCCGCCCGACCACGCGGCGATCGCGCAGTTGCGCGCCCGCTACGACATCGAGCAGCTGACACCGTTGCGCCACGACGCGTGACGTCACCTGCCGCCTGTGTGCAGTCCCCCCACGAGCGCGAACAACTCCGCCTCGTTGCCCGCGAAGCCCGCCGCCGCGAGAGCCCGGTCCGCCTCCGCCATCGGCGCGGCGGTCAGGGCCACGGGCGGCGGGCCGGCGTGTGCGGTGTCTCCGGGTGGACTGTCGAGGGCGGCGCGGACGGCACCGAGGAGGCGCAAGTAGGCCTGGGCGGCGGCTCTTTCGTGCGATGTCATCACACCGTCCAGACTGCCCCATGCCACTGACAGCGCGGCGGCGGGAACTTCCGCGGTCCGCTGTCCGACCTCCTGGACACGTGGTCGACTCGCGTGCGACGGAGAACCCGGCGACCACCCCCTCCGGCACCGGACCGGGCAGGCGGCGTCCGCGACGCCCGTGTCGTGGACGGCGGCGATCCGGTGTCCGCGAGCGGGGTGGGCGGGAGAAGCCCGCCACAGGCACCCCCCTCATGCCGCCGCGGGCAGCTCCGCCGCCCGTCGTTCGGCGTCGGACAAGAGTGCCGCCAGCGCCGCCCGGGCGCGCGCCACGCGTGAGCGGATCGTGCCGACGGGACATCGGCACAGCGCCGCCGCCTCCGCGTACGGCAGCCCGAGCAGCTGCGTCAGTACGAAGGCGTCGCGACGCTCGTCGGGGAGCCCGGCCAGCAGCGCGGCCAGCGCCACGCCTTCCTCGAAGCCCGGCAGCCCGCGCGGCTGGGCGTGTTCGACGGCGGTCTGCCAGTCGTCGGTGTCGGCACGCCGGGGCCGGGCGGCCGCGTGGCGCAGGCTGTCGACCACGGTCCGGCGTGCGATGGTCAGCAGCCAGGTGCGTGCGGACGAACGCCCCTCGAACCGGCGCAGGCTGCCGAGCGCCCGCAGGAACGTTTCCTGCGTCAGATCGTCGGCGTCCTGCGGATCGGCGCTCAGATGGGCCACGTACCGCCACACGTCACGGTGCAGGGCGCTCACAAAGCGTTCGACCGCGTCGGGGTCGCCGTCCCGGGCGTCCAGCGCCCAGTTGGTGATGGCCTCGTCGTGGATGCGTACGCGGGGCAGGGCAGATGTCATCGCCTCGTGTCCCTCTCGGGTTTCGGTTCCGGTGCTCATGTCGTGACGGCCGCCGCACGCGCTCGGGCGGGGCGGCCGGTGAAACCGGCTGTCGGTCAGACGACAGCGGGGACGACAGGAGGGCCCCGCGAGGTGATGGCGTGGACGAGGAGCCGCCCCCGGAGCCTGCGCCGCCGGTCCGTGTCGGGGCGCCGCCGGAGCCGGGGCCGGTGCGGGCGCACGGCCGGGCGCAGGAGCAACAGCAGCCTCAACGGCGCGGCGAGGCGGTCCGCGACACCGCGCAACGCGCCGAGGGCGCCCCGGAGCCGGGTGACGGCGCGCTCTCCGTGCGCGAGCCACAGTGCGCAGAGCACGGCGGCGAAGGCGTGCGCGAGGAACATGTCGACGGGCGCCGTGCCGTCCAGCGGATGGCCGGACGCCGCCAGGTCGGGGGCGGCCATATGGTGTGCCGCCATGTCGGTCACGCCCATGGTGTGCGAATCCATGGTGTGCGAACCCGCGTCGTAGGAGCCCGAGCCCGGGGAGCCCATGTCGTGGAAGCCCATGCCGTGCGAACCCATGGCGTGCGAGCCCATGCCCGCGTCGCGGGTCACGGTGTGCCCGTACGCCGCCTGCGCGAGTGAGAAGCTCACATGCAGCGCCGCCTGCGCGGCCACCGCCGCCACCGTGACCACGGCGAGCCCGCGTTCGCGCCGGGCCAGCGCCCACGCTCCCGTCACCGTCAGCGCGAAGCCCGCCGCCAGTGACCACCAGGGCACGGTCGCGCCGGACGTGAGGGCGTGCCCCAGGGCGGTGAGCAGCACACAGACGGCCGCGAACACCACGGCCCGTATGCCTCTCGCACATCGCCCAGTCGTCATGGCGCCCTCATCCTCGCATCCACGCGGCGGATCTCACGCGGCGTCACCTCGGTGACGGAGACCCTGTGCGAGGCGGGATCCGCGAGCCCGGACGGCAGGGCGCCGAACGGCCGTGACGACGCCGGTGGTGGCAGCGCCGTACGGCACGAACCCGTCCAGGAGGCCTCCCCTACGGCCTCGCGGCGCTCACCGGCTCGTGGACGTGTAAGGCACCTGACGCCCCGCCGGCGCCATGACTCCGATCACGCCTCCCCCAGCACCCGCCGCGCCACCGACGTGACGTGGAGTTCGTCCGGCCCCTCCAGGATGCGTGCCATCCTGCCCGTGCGCAGCAGCGTGGGCAGGGCCGTGTCCGGGCCGAGGCCCTCCGCGCCGTGGATCTGGATCGCCGCGTCCGCGATCTGCTGCAGCATGCGCGCGGCCGCGACCTTCGCGAGGCCCACCTCCACATGGGCGTCGTGCCCGGCGGCGAGCTTCGCCACCGCCTCGTACACGAGCGGCCGGGTCGAGCGCAGCGCGAGCAGGGCATCGAAGACGTGCTGCTGCACGAGCTGGAGGTCGGCGAGCGGGCCGCTGGAGCGGGTGCGGCTGACCGCCCTCTCCCGCATGAGTCCGTACGCGCGCTCCGCCTGTCCGAGCCAGCGCAAACAGCGCAGGGTGCGTCCGAGTTGGAGCCGTTCGGCGGCGATGTCGACGGCCTGGCCCGGCGCGCCCAGCATGTGGTCGTCCGGCACGGTGACCCTGTCAAGCTCGATCTCCCACTGTCCGCCGCCGCCGAGTACGGGCAGCTCGCGTACCAGCCGGAAGCCGGGCGAGTCGGTGGGAACGAGCAGGAGGGACAGGCCATGGCGGTCGCCGGGCAGACCGTCGGTGCGGGCCAGCACAGTCACCACGTCCGCGCCGCTCGCGCCCGCGACGAACCACTTCCGGCCGCTCACGACCCAGCTGCCCGGCCGGCGCATGGCCGCCGTGATGGTCATGAACGGGTCCGTGCCCGGGGTTTCGGGCTCGGCCATGGCGTAGGCGGCGCGGAGCTCCCCGGCGGCGAGCCGCTTCGGATAGTGCTCGCGCACGTACGGTGTGCCGTGCCGGGCCAGCATGAGGACGTCCAGGAGCGGTGCCGAACCGAGGGCGTCCGGACCGTGGTCGCTGGCACCTTCGGCCTCGGCGACATGGGCGTACTGCGCCAACGGCAGTCCCTGGCCGCCCAGTTCCACGGGTAGCGGGAGCGCCCAGAGACCGGCGCCGCGGGCGCCGTCCTGGAGCTCGCTCACGATGGTGGCGGCGCCGGGGCCGCCCGCGTCCAGTTCCGGCTCGCGCGGCATGACGTGGTCGCGTACGTACGCGGCCGCTCGGTCACGTACGTCCCGCACCTCGTCCGGGCAGGTCGGCAGTCCGCTCACGTCCATCGCTCCACATCATCCGAATCATCGGGAACCAGGGGGAACAGCAGTCCGACTGCTGGTCCTGAAGAACTGGTCGGGCGCGCGGGCCTTCGGGTTCCCGGGTTCGTCATGTTCGTGATCAAGTCCGCAAGTTCGGGAGTAGGTACGCAAGTTCGGGGTCAGCTCCACGAGTTCGCGGCTCACGCGACGGCGGCGGCCTCCTCGTCGACGACGAGGACCTCGCCGTCGCGCAGCGCCCGGTACGTGACCCCCTCGCGCTCGTAGCGCTCGACGACCAGCTCGATCGCCTCGCTCTCCGCGACCGGCGACCGGTAGTGCGGCACGAACGCGCGGTCCAGCAGTCCGAGCCCGTCCCACGGAGCCGGTTCGCCGTAGGCGGCGTCGGTGTCCTCCGGGTCGTCCACGAGTTCCAGGCCGTGCAGGCTCGGTGCCAGGACGCAGGCCCCTGCGCTCCAGCCCGCGTAGACGATCGCGTCGCGCCGCAGCAGGTCGGTCACGGTCTCGTCGGCGCCGCTGAGGGCCATGGCGCGGCGCAGGACGAACGGGTTGCCCCCGTGGACCCACAGCACGTCGAAGGCGGCCAGCCGCCGCGCGAGCCCGTCGGGGTCGCCGAAGTAGTCGCGCAGGTCCACCTCGGTGACGTCGTACCCGCGCTCGCGGAGTGCCGCGATCTCCCGGCCGGTGGCCTGCTGCCGGAGGGTGGCGGGCAGGGCGTCCAGGGCGTTGCCGATGACGGCGGCCTTCCGCCCGCCACGGGCGAGGTGGTCGAGCCGCTCGGGGTTGTCGCCGAGCTTCCAGGAGGAGAGGAACAGGCGCATGGGGGCCTCTTTCTGAACTCGGATCGGGTCTGCCGCGTGCAAGGTCAAGACTGCCGAGACAGGACCCGCCCGACGACTGGCCGGACTGCCACCATTCGCAAGGATCCAGACATGCCCGCCACTCGACGGAGTGATGGCCCGAGGCCGGCCGCCCGCTTCCCGGGTCCTGAACCTTCACCACCGTCCGACCAGTCGGTACGTTCATGGGGACGTACGCACGAGCGCGGAGGAGCGAGTCATGTCCCGACCGGTGCCGCAGATCGAGGGTCATTGCGACGTACGGTTCTCAACGGTGCGCACGGCGTTCGAGGAGAACTTCCGGGAACGCGGCGAGCTGGGCGCCGCCGTCACCGTACAGGCGGGCGGCGAGACCGTCGTCGATCTGTGGGGCGGCTGGGCGGACGCGGCCGGAACGCGGCCCTGGCAGCGGGACACGCTGGTCAACGTGTGGTCGACGACGAAGGGGCCGACCGCGCTGTGCGCGCACATCCTCGCCGACCGCGGACTGCTCGACCTGGACGCCCCGGTCGCCTCGTACTGGCCCGAGTTCGCCGCGGCGGGCAAGGACACCCTGCCCGTACGGCACCTCCTCTCGCACCGCGCGGGGCTGGCGGGGCTGCGCGAGCCGCACACCCTCGCCGAGCTGTACGACTGGGAGCTGACGACCGGCAGGCTGGCCGCGACGGAGCCGTGGTGGGAGCCCGGGACCCGGTCCGGGTACCACGCGATGACGTACGGCTTCCTCGTCGGCGAGGTGGTCCGGCGCATCACGGGACTGCTCCCCGGCGAGTTCCTGCGCCAGGAGGTCACCGGCCCGGGTGGCGTCGACTTCACCATCGGCCTGCCCGAGAAGGAGGCCGGCCGCGCCGCCGAGCTCGTCCATCCCCCGGCCGCCGCCGACAGTGAACAGGCCACGGTCTTCTCGCAGTTGCAGCCGGCGGCGCTGGCCGCGCTGGTCAACCCCGTTGTCACCGCCGCCGATGCCAACACCCCGGAGTGGCGCGCGGCCGAGATCCCGGCCGCCGGCGGCCACGGCACCGCCCGCGCCGTGGCGGCCCTGTACGGCATCGTCGCCTCTGGCGGCCTCCTCGGCGAGCGGCGCGTGCTCTCGGCCGGGGCCGCGGAGAGGGTCCGTGAGGGGCAGGGGGCGTGCCACGATCTCGTACTCGGCGCCGGTTTCCGGTACGAGACGGAGGCCGCTCTCGGCCTGTGGCTGAGCGGCCCGAACGGCTCGTACGGCCCCAACCCGCGGGCCGTCGGCCATGACGGCTTCGGCGGCTCCTTCGGCCTCGCGGACCCGGAGGCGGGGGTGTCGCTCGGCTACGTCATGAACCGCATGGGTCCGCACATCTCGGACGACCCGCGCAAGATGGCGCTGGTGGAGGCCGTGTACAGGGCGCTGTGAGACCGCCCGGGCCCCGGGCCGTTGGCGCCCCCGGGCCCGGGCGTGTCCGATTCGTACAAGACCGGGCATCCGCGCCGCGCCTACCGTGGCCCCATGACCCTGACTCCACAACTCGACTCCGTCGGCCTGGTCGTCGCCGACATGGCCGCATCGCTCTCCTTCTACCGGCGCCTCGGCCTGGACGTCCCCGCCGAGGCGGACTCCGCCCCGCACGCCGAGGCGACCCTGCCCAGCGGGCTGCGCGTGCTGTTCGACACCGAGGACACGGTCAGGTCCTTCGACCCGGACTGGACCCGGCCCGAGGGCGGTGACAGGGTCGGTCTGGCCTTCCGCTGCGACGGTCCCGCCGAGGTGGACAAGGTGTACGAAGAGCTGATCACGGCGGGCCACCGCGGCCACCTCGAACCGTGGGACGCGTTCTGGGGCCAGCGTTACGCCGTCGTGCTCGACCCGGATGGCTGCGGCGTCTCGCTGTTCGCTGACATCGAAGCCGCCAGCGCGACGTAGCCGCCGAGCGTCAGTCCCGTCAGGTCCCGCATCTCCCGGGCGAGATGGGGCTGATCGGTGCAGCCCGCGGCGAGCGCGGCCTCGGCGTACGGCATGCCGGATCGTACGAACGCCAGGGCCCGTTGCAGCCGCAGCACGCGGGCCAGCGTCTTGGGCCCGTACCCGAAGGCGTCCAGCGATCTGCGGTGCAGCCCGCGCGCACCGAGGCCCACGGCCTGCGCCGTCGCGGCGACGCTGCGGCCCGCGTCGAGGGCGGCGACGACGGCGCGCAGCAGCGGATCGGGCGGCGGGGTGCCTTCCGCGTGGCGCAGTGCGACGGCCTCCAGGGCCGCCGGCCGGTCCCGTGCGGCGCCGACGCGGTCGGCGAGCGTACGCACCCGGGCGGCGGGCCACAGGTCGGCGAGGTCGACGCGGCGGTCGCGCAGTTCGTGTGCCGGAACACCGAGGAAGGCGGGCGCGGCGCCGGGCGCGAACCGTAGGCCGACGTAGTGGGCGCCCGTGTCGGGCGGGACGTGCGCGTGCGTGTCGGGTCCCGCGACGAGGAGCCGTCCCTCGGTCCACAGCAGGTCCATGCAGCCGTCCGGCAGGACGGGCACGAAGGGTCCGGGGCCGGACGGCCGGTTCGTCCAGACGACGGCGCCGTCGAGCAGTGAGGCCCGTTCCTCGTACATGCTGTTGAGGCTAAACCTCCTCCGCCGGGGCGGCCATTGATCCAGAATGGTCGGCGGATCGGACGCGTACGAGGGACGGGGCGACGATGGCGGCATTGATGGAGTTCACCACCGACGACGGGGCGACGGTGGTGGTGGAGGTGGACCGGGACTCCCCCGGTGCCAGACTCGTCGGACGCGGCGGCGACTCGCTCGCGCAGGCGACCCGGACGTTCGACCAGGCGCTGGAGGGGATCCGCGGTGCCGCCGAATCGGCCCTCGCGGTGTTCCGTGACGGTCCGCTCAAGCCGGACGGTGTCGAGCTCGAATTCGGCGTGAAGATCATGGCGGAGGCGGGCGCGGTGATCGCCAAGAGCGCCGCCGAGGGCCATCTGACGGTCAAGCTGTCGTGGACGCCGGGCGGCGCGCCTCAGCCCCCGGGCGGCGCGGCGCAGTGATGGCCTCGCCCGCCTGGCACGCGCGGATCGACATCGGCGGTGCGGTGGAGGGCTCCGGGTTCCTCGTCTCCGACCGCGCGGTGCTGACCTGCGCCCATGTGGTGCGGTCCACGGACCGCGCCGAGGTCGTGTTCCCCGGCTCTCCGTACCAGGCGCCGGTCCCGGCCAGGGTCGCCGGGCGCGGCGGCTGGGCGGGCGGCGACCGGGATCCCGGCGATGTGGCCGTCCTGGAGCTGGAGCGGCCCGTGGACATCGCGCCGGCCGGTTTCGCGGGGCTCGACGAGGCCTACGCGGCACGGGACCGGAAGCTGGTCGCGTACGGCTTCCCGTACGGGTACGACGAAGAGGGCGTGCAGAGCGAATTACGGGTCACGTCCAGCCAGTTGATCCGCGACGAATGGTCACAGCTGGAGTTCTGGCGGGGCTACGGGCAGGAACCGGCGCGCGGTTTCAGTGGCGCGGCCGTGATGCTGGAGCACAGCGGGACCGTGGCCGGGATGGTGTCCGCGCACGACCCGACGACCCGCAACGGCCGCATGATCCCGGTCCACGTCCTCGCCCGCCACTGGCCTCCGCTGGCCGATCTGGTGCCCACGCCGGGCTATCCGGCCGAGGAGAAGCGGTGGCTGCGCGAGCTGGTGGCGCGGACGCCGGTGCTCACCGAACCGGTCGGACCGCTGCTGCGTGCCGCGATCGGCCCGCTGGGCGTCGTACCGCCGGGCGGACGGATCGGCAGCCTGTGGGAGGCGGTCTGGTATCTGCTCTCCGAGTCGCCGCCGAGGCCGGACGGCCTGCCGCTGGCCGATCTCGCGGTACGGGTCTCCGGGCTGGTCGGCGACCGGCCCGGTCCGGGGCGGGAGTTGCTCGACTGGGCGCGTGCGCACCGGGCACGCCACGAGGTCCGGGCACCCGCGGCTCCGGCACCGGCCCCGGAGCGGGCCACCGGGCGCTGGTCGCCGATCCTCGTCGAGATCAGACGCAGCGGGGCGGACCGTGGCGCGCTGGTGGTCGAGGTGTCGGCGTACCGGAACGGCAGCCGCCGTCTCGTCGGCGAGGAGCGGCTGCCGCGGGCGCGGGTGCGCGAATGGGTGCTGGACCGGATCGACCGGGCGTTCGGGGAGATCGACAGTGACGGGCAGGAGCTGATCGGCTTCGCGCTGCCGCGCGGCTGGCTCAACCAGCCGGTCGACCAGTGGGCCCGGCGCAGGGGCCGGGACGCGCCGCTCGGCTGCCGGGCGCCCGTGGTGGTCATGGACCACGACCGCAGGTCCAACGACCGGCTCCAGTTCCGGCTGCGCAAGGTCTGGAACGTCCTGGAAGGCCGCGACAGCTCCCCGGTCCACCGGATCGAGTGCGGCAGTACGCACCGGCCCGACCGGCTCTCCGCCGAACTGCAGGAGGTGTACGGGCCGGTGGGCCTCAGCCGGCCGCCGCGCGCCCCACGCGACAAGGCACTGCACCGAGCGGTGCTCGAAGCGCCCGCGCCGATCGTCCTGTGGCCGCGCGTCGGCTGCGAGGAGAAGTCCTGCGAGGGCTCGTGTCCGGCGGGCAGCGGCTTCCTGGACGTGCTCGCCGAGCGGCTGGCCGCGCTGCCGCCGTCCCTGCTGCCGCAGTTCGTCATGAAGTTGAGACTGGACGCGTTCCTGCACAAGGGGCCCGACCCGCACTGGGCCGCCGACTTCTCCTTCGTCTGGGAGGACCCGCGCTGGTTCCCCGCCGTCCCCCGGCTGAGCCGCAGTCCCGTCGGCTGATCCGCAGTCCTGTCCGCTGCTCCGCAGTTCTGTCGGCTGATCCTCTTGGAGGCCCGCATGTCCCTCTGGCCGGTCTACACCGGATCGAACGCGCCGCACGACGGTATCGAGCGGCTGCCCGCGCCTCCGCCGTGGCGCGCGTTCAACGGCGGGCCGCCCGTCCGGCCGCCCGCCGACGAGCCCGAGCCGTCCCCCGACCAGGTCCACCGGGCCCGCGCCTACCGCGCCACCGACCAGAGCGTCCAGCTCGTCAACGCCGCGCTGTACCTGCGTCGGCCGCTGCTGGTCACGGGCCCGCCGGGGAGCGGCAAGTCGAGCCTGGCGTACGCGGTGGCACGGGAGCTGAAGCTCGGGCCCGTGCTGCGCTGGAACATCACGAGCCGGGCCGTGCTCAGCGACGGGCTCTACCAGTACGACCCGTTGTCCCGGCTGTACGCGGCGGGGCACACCCCGGAGAACAGCGGCATCGAGGACCATCTGCGGCTCGGCCCGCTGGGCACCGCCCTGCTGCCGTACGAGCGGCCCCGGGTGCTGCTCATCGACGAGATCGACAAGAGCGACCTGGATCTGCCGAACGACCTGCTGAACGTCCTGGAGGAGGGGCGGTACGAGATCCCCGAGCTGGTCCGGGCTGCGGGGACGCGGCCGACGGCCGAGGTCCTGGTGGCCGACTCCGACCGGCGGGTCGATGTGGTGCGCGGGCGGGTGCGCTGCCGGGCGTTCCCGTTCGTCGTGCTGACGAGCAACGGCGAGCGCGAGTTCCCTCCCGCCTTTCTGCGGCGTTGTGTGACGCTGGAGTTGAAGCAGCCGGTGGCCGAGCACCTGGAGGACATCGTGCGGGCCCATCTGGGGGAGCTGGACGAGCGGGCGCGGGAACTGGTGCGGACCTTCCTGGAGCGGGGCAGCGCCGGGGAGCTGGCCACCGACCAGTTGCTCAACGCCATCTACCTGACCCGGGCTTCGGGTCTCGACGGCGCTTCGCGCGACGAACTGGCGGAGAACCTCATGCGCTATCTGAGCCGGGCGCCGGAACCCGACGCGTTCTGATGAGCCCGAGGGGGGCGATGGGCGCGATGGACGCGATGGGCGCGGAACTGGAGGCGCTGCGGCGCACGCTGGAGAGCGCGGGCGGCGATCCGCCGACCGGCCGGGAGCTGGCCGAACTGATCTGGCTCGCACGGCACATGACGTCCGGGCCGGACGCCGGCGATGGCGCGTCCGGCGTCCCCGGCCCCGAAGCCCCGCCGCTGTCGGCCGACGTCCGCCGCCCAGGTTCCGCTCCCCCGCCGGGCCACACCGACGGCGACCCGCTGCCGGACCCGGATCCCGACCTGGTGCCGCTGCGCACGTCCGCGCCCGCCTCCGTACCGCCCGACCGGCACCGGCCGGCCGCGGCCGGCGCGGAGGCCTCCGTGCTCGCGCCCGCTCCCCCGATGATCGCCCGCCCGCTCGCGCTCCAGCGGGCACTGCGACCGCTGCGGCGGACCGTACCGTCGGTGCACGAGCGGGAGTTCGACGAGGCGGCCACCGCGCACCGGATCGCCGCGCTCGGCGCCCGGCGCGGTCTGTGGCTGCCGGAGCTGCGTCCGAGGCGGGAGCGGTGGCTGCATCTGCGGATCGTGCTCGATACGGGCCCGACCATGGCGATGTGGCGGCCACTCGCGCGCGATCTGCACCAGGCGTTCGGGCAGACCGGTGCGTTCCGGACGGTCGAGGTGCAGCGGCTGGGCGCGGACGGGAAGGTCCCGGCCCGGCCCGTCGCACCCGCGCGCACCGCCGTGCTCGTCCTGAGCGACTGCATGGGCCCGCAGTGGCGCGAGGGCCCGGCGGGTGCGCGGTGGTACGGGACGCTGAACCGCTGGGCCCGGGAGCTGCCGCTGGCCGTCGTACAGCCGCTGCCCGAACGGCTGTGGCAGCAGGCCGCGCTGATTCCCGTCCCGGGGCTGTTCTCCGCGCCGGGACCGGGTGCGGCGGCCGCGGCACTGCGCTTCGAGCCGTACGACGGCGGGCCCGTCGCGGGGATCGCGGGGATCCCGGTGCCGGTGCTGGAGGCGTCGCCGGAGTGGTTCGGGAACTGGGCCGCGCTGGTGGCGGGTCCGGGCGGGGCGGGGCTGCCGGGCTCGGCGGCGCTGCTGGGGGCACTGCCGCCACCGGCCGGGGACCAGGACGGCGGGCTGGTTCCGGAGGCCGTCGGGGCGGAGGAGCTGGTGCTGCGGTTCCGTTCCCTCGCCTCCCCGCAGGCGTTCCGGCTGGCGGCCCATCTGGCGGTGGGCCCGCCGAGCCTGCCGGTCATGCGGCTCGTCCACACGGCGGTCGAGGAGCATCCACGGCCGCAGCATCTCGCGGAGGTGGTGCTCAGCGGGATGCTCACCGCGCGCCCCGGAGGCGGCCCGGAGGGCACGTACGACTTCCGGCCCGGTGTGCGGGACCTGCTGCTGGGCGCCCTGCCGCGCACCGCGCTGGCCCGGACCGTGAACCTGCTGGAGCGGGTGGGCGCGCAGATCGAGGCGCGCGCGGGTGCGGTGCCGGGCGAGTTCCGGGCACTGGTGGGCACGGCTGGTCCGGGCCGGGCGGGTGAGCCGTTCGCGCTGGTGAGCCGGGAGAGCATCCGGCTGCTGCGGGGGCCGGAGCCGGAGGCCGTGCCGGAAACCGTGCCCGACGCCGTGCCGGAAACCGTGCCGGACGCCGCGCCGGAAGCCGTGCCGGACGATCCGCGCCTGATCGCGGGCCGGTACCGGCTGCACACCGTCCTCGGCCGCGGGGGACACGCCCAGGTCTGGCTCGCCCACGACACGGCGACCGGCACCTGGGTCGCGGTCAGGCGCCTGGAGCTCCTCGGTTCGGAGCGCGCCGGGTACGAGGCCCGCGTGCGGGCCCGCGCGCTCCGCGAGGCCCGCAGGGTGGCCGCGCTGCGACATGACGGGATCACCCTGATCCATGACTTCGGCGTGCACGGCAACACCTTCTACCTCGTCATGGAGCTGCTGGAGGGCCGCGACCTCCGTGAGCTGCTGGAGGCGGGCGGCGGGCGGCCGCTGCCGGCCTCGGACATCACCGACATCGCGCGGCAGGTCCTCGCGGCACTGACGTACGCGCACGAGCGCGGCGTCTGGCACCGCGACCTGACGCCCTCCAAGATCGTGCTGCTGCCCGACGGCACGGTGAAGATCCGCGGCTTCGGCATCCTCCAGTCCGGCATGGGCAGCACCCTCACCTCGCAGCTCGCCCGGGCGGCGGCGGCCCGGAGCGTCCCCGCGTATCTGTCGCCCGAACAGGCCGCCGGTGAGGGTGCCGACCACCTCAGCGATCTGTACGCGCTCGGCTGCGTGCTGTACGAGCTCGCGACCGGCGCCCCGCCGTTCGACTTCGCCGACGACTGGCAGACCCTCGTGGCCCACCGCGACTCCGCGCCCCGGCCGCCGAGGGAACTGCGTCCCGAACTGCCCCGGCTGGTCGCGGACGCGATCCTGCGGCTGCTCGCCAAGGACCCGGAGGAGCGGCTGTTGGGCGCGCGCGTGCTCACCTCGCCGCAGGTGATCGGACCGTGGCAGTACGCCGTACTCGGACCGCTCACGGTCCTGCGAGGGCGCGAGAACCTCACCCCCGGGGCTGCGACGGCGCGGATCCTGCTCGCGCGGCTGCTGGTGGAGCGCGAACAGTGGTTGAGCCTGGACGACCTCCGCGCGGCGCTGGGCCCCGGTCACCCTGAAGGCCTCCTGGCCGAGCTGATCGACGGACTGGCGGGACTGGGCCATGTGATCGAACATTCGGGAGGCCTGTACCGGCTGCGGCTGGCGGGCTCCGAACTGGATCTACGGACCGCCGAGCGGCTGGCCGCCGAGGCCGGTCGGGCGGTCGGCGCGAGCGAGTTCGCGCGCGGCGCCGAGCTGTACGGCAGGGCGCTGGACCTGTGGCACGGCGAGCCCCTGAGAGGGATCGAGGGCGCGTGGGCGGACGAACGCAGGGAGACGCTGAACTCGTGGCGGCGGCTGCTGGAGGCGGGGCGGGACATGGCCGCGGCGCGGGCCGCCGGGGCCGGACCGCAGAGCACGTACCGCGTCGCACAGCCGCAGGGTGAGACGCCGCCCCGGGTCGACCTACCGCAGGTGCCGCAAGGCCAGATGCCGCCCCCGGTCCGGAGCGACGACCCGTTCGATCGGGGCTTCACGTCCGCCGACGACGAACAGCCCGTACGCGACGGGCTCCAGCTCCTCATCCTGCGGGCGGACCGAGACACGGTCTTCGGCAGCGCCCCTGACGGCCCCGAACCGGACTTCCTGCCCGCCCTGCGGGGCGCGGCGGACCGGACGCTCGGCAGGGTCACCGGGATCGCGGAGGGCTTCGCGGTACGGGTCGCCGTCCCGCGGGGCCTCTCGCTGCCCGACGTGGAGGAGCGGCTCACGAACGTGTTCGCGCATCAGCTGAACAACTCAGGCGTGGATCTGTTTCCGTTCCACGTGGTCGTCCACTCCGGTCAGCCGGAACGGACGACCCTGGCACTGGTCAGGGGCCTCGCTGTCCCACGGTCTTACTCCTGGAAGACCTTCAGGTGTGTCGTCGGCCTGACGGACGTGCTCTACCAGAGCCTCGGCTCGCCCGAGGGATATCTGCCTTACACGGGCTTCGATTCCGACCACACCGCGCACAGGGGCTGGTTCCGCGTCCTCGACCCGGCCCGGCAGGCCCCCGACCGGTTCTCCTGGCTCCGCCGCCTCATCAGCGGCGACTGGTTCTCCAGCTAGAGCGGCCGGAGCGTCAGTCCTTGTCCTTGCCGTTGTCCTTACCGTTGTCCTTGTCCTTACCGTTGTCCTTGTCGCGCGGCGCCTTCTGCTCCCGCGTGCTGTGGAAGCGGGACTTCACGTCGTCCGGCGGCAGGAACTTCGACCAGCGCTCGGGGAACTCGGACGGCATGTCCGGATCCTCGTCGTCCAGGTCCTCGACGGCCGCCTTCGCCCGTGCCACCAGCGCCGCGGCCTCCGCCGTACGGGCCCGCTCGGTCTCGGCGCGGGCCGCGGCCGTGGTCGCCGCCGGCCAGACCCGGTCGATCGCGGCGTTGACCGCGGCGCCGACGAGGACCGCGAAGGCGGAGATGCCGATCCAGAGCAGTACGGCGATGGGCGCGGCCAGGGAGCCGTAGATCGTGGGGCCCTCGACGGTGCTCGTGAGGTAGATCCGCAGCAGGAAGCTGCCCAGCACCCACATGCCGAGGGCGACGAGCGCCCCGGGGATGTCCTCCACCCAGGGCGAGCGGACCGGCACGGAGACGTGGTACAGCGTGGTGAGGAAGGCGATGGACAGCAGGATCACCACCGGCCAGTACAGGACGCTGACGACTTCCGTACCGAAGGGGACGATCTCGACGACCCGGTCGGGACCGACCACGGCGAGCGGCAGGACCACCGCGCCGATCAGCAGCGCCACGATGTAGAGCAGGAAGGCCAGCAGCCGGGTGGCGACGATGCCGCGGTGGCCGTCGAGGCCGTACATCACGGTGATCGTGTCGATGAAGACGTTGACGGCCCGCGATCCGGACCACAGGGCGATCGCGAAGCCGATGGAGATGATGTCGGGCCGGCCGCCGTGGGTGACATCCGCCAGCAGGGGTTTGGCGATCTCGTTGACGCCCCGGTCGGAGAGGACCGTGCCAACCGCGGCGAGGATGTTCTCCTCGATGGAGGCGACGGTGGTGGTGTTGGTCCAGTCGTCGATGTAGCCGAGGAGACCGATCAGGCCGAGCATCAGGGGCGGCAGCGAGAGCAGCGTGAAGAAGGCGGCTTCGGCCGCGAGCCCGAGGATTCGGTACTCGATGCACGAATTGACGGTGTCCTTCAGCAGCAGCCAGGCCATCTTGCGCTTGGATACGTTGCGGTAGAGGGCCCGGGCCCGGTGGAGCCGCCCCCGGGGATGCTCGGGTGTTTCGTTTGCTGCCTGCACCTCCTTACCGTATCGGCATGGCGACCACCACCCACACAGTGACCAACCAGGCTCCGCCCCTGGTGGGGTACGACGTCTTCGCCGCGGACCGCGCGCTCGCCGAGGCGGTCGAGCGGCATCTCGAACCGCTCGCACCGGAACTCCTCGACGAGGCACGGGCGGAGCTGTCGACGCTCGGCCGCGCGGCGGGCTCGGTCCAGGCGCGGGAATGGGGGGTGCAGGCCAACGAGAATCCGCCGGTTCTGCGCACCCACGACCGGTACGGCAACCGGATCGACGAGGTGGACTTCCATCCGGCCTGGCACCGGCTCCTGGGCAAGGCGGTCACCTCCGGGCTGACGGACGCCTGGGGGCGGCCCGGTGGACATGTGCGGCGCGCGGCCGGGTTCCTGGTGTGGACCCAGGCCGAGGCGGGGCACGGCTGTCCGGTGTCGATGACGCATGCCGCGGTGCCCGCGCTGCGCACGGATCCGGCGCTCGCCGCCGAGTGGGAGCCCCGCCTCACCTCGCGGATCTACGACCGGTCCCTGCGGCCGCCTGCGCGGAAGGACGGGGCGCTGCTCGGGATGGCCATGACGGAGAAGCAGGGCGGCAGCGACGTACGGGCGAACACGACCCGGGCGGAGCCCCTGGCCGCCGAGGGCGAGTACCTGCTGACGGGGCACAAGTGGTTCTGCTCGGCGCCGATGTCCGACGGTTTTCTGGTGCTCGCGCAGGCTCCCGGGGGGCTGACGTGCTTCCTGGTGCCCCGGGTGCTGGACGACGGGACGCGGAACGTGTTCGCTCTCCAGCGGCTCAAGGACAAGCTCGGCAACAGGTCGAACGCGTCGAGCGAGGTGGAGTTCGACGGGACGTGGGCGCGCCGGGTCGGCGACGAGGGGCGCGGGGTGCGCACCATCATCGGGATGGTGGCGGCGACCCGGCTGGACTGTGTGATCGGCTCGGCGGCGCTGATGCGGCAGGCGGTGGCGCAGTCCGTCCATCACGCGGCGCACCGCGGCGCGTTCGGCGGGCCGCTGATCGACAAGCCGCTCATGCGGAACGTACTGGCCGACATGGCGCTGGAGTCGGAGGCGGCGACGGTGCTGGCGCTGCGGCTGGCGGCGGCGTACGACGCGGAGGGCCCCGGCGGCGAGGCGGACCGGGCTCTGCTGCGGCTCGCGGTGCCCGCGGCCAAGTACTGGGTCACCAAGCGGTGTACGCCGCTGACGGCCGAGGCCCTGGAGTGTCTCGGCGGCAACGGTTACGTCGAGGAGTCCGGGATGCCGCGGCTGCTGCGCGAGTCGCCGCTCAACTCGATCTGGGAGGGCTCCGGCAACGTACAGGCGCTGGACGTCCTGCGGGCGCTGCGCCGGGAGCCGCAGGCCCTGGACGCCTTCCTGCGGGAGATCGGGCAGGCCCGGGGCGCCGATCACCGGCTGGACAGGGCTATCAAGGGTCTGCTGACCGAGCTGGCCGATCTGGAGACGGCCGAGGTGCGGGCGCGGCGGCTGGTCGAGCGCATGGCGCTGGTGCTGCAGGGCTCGCTGCTGGTGCGCTGGGCGCCGCCGGCGGTGGCGGACGCGTTCTGCGCCTCGCGGCTGGGCGGGGACTGGGGGGCGGCGTTCGGGACGCTGCCGCACGGGCTCGATCTGGCGGCGGTGGTGGAGCGGGCGCGCGTCGACCTCTGACCGTCGTCGACCTGTGACAGTCGTCGACCTGTGACAGTCGTCGGCCTCTGACAATCGTTGGCTGTGACAGCGGAGGGTGGTGCTGCGCCGACACGGCACCACCCCCGGCTGAAGTCACCTTCGTGCAACGGGCGGGCTTTTGCCAGAGTTGCAGACCGTTGCAGCAGTTATAGGAAGCAGCCCTCCGAGCGGATGCGCGGGCGGCACGATGGGACCACCGTTCCACCGATCCACGATTCATGACTCACGACTCAGAGTTTCGGCGCCGCGTCGGCGGCGGGGGGTACGCGATGAGGAACACCGCTCTCGACATGACTCGGCTCGCCACGATGGACGCCGCCCATGCGACCCGCCTGCTTCATCAGGTCCGCGCGGCGACACTCGCCGGCGAACGGCCGCCGATCGCTCCGCGGCCGGTCATCGACGCGTCCTGGCAGCGGATGTTCCGGCTGGGGGTCGACCCCGACCGGGACACCAGCAGCGTGCTGCTCCAGCGCGAGGAACTGGAGCACCGGCGGCGGGCGACCGTGCTCGGCGAGGTGATGCGGACGCTGAGCGGCGGGCTGACCGAGATCGCGGACGCGTCGCTGCAGATCATGGTGGTGACGGACGCTCAGGGCCGGGTGCTGTGGCGGGAGGGCCACGCGGGGGTGATCCGGCAGGCCAACACGATCTGTCTGGAGGAGGGCGCGGCCTGGAGCGAGGACACCACCGGCACCAACGCCATCGGTACCGCCCTCGCCGCGCGCCGGCCGGTGCAGGTCCACTCCGCCGAGCACTTCGTACAGACCCTGCGCAACTGGACGTGTGCGGCGGCGCCCGTGCACGATCCGCGCGACGGGCAGTTGCTCGGCATCGTCGACGTCAGCGGGCCGGCGTCCAGCTTCCATCCGGCGACGCTGGCGCTGGTCGACTCGGTGGCGCGGCTGGCCGAGGCGGAGCTGCGGGACCGGCACGTGCGGACCGTCGAGCGGCTGCGTTCGGTGGCGGCGCCGATCCTGTGCCGGGTGGGCGGCCGGGCGGTGGCCGTGGACGTGCACGGCTGGACGGCGGCGGTCACGGGCATGGCGCCGGTGGACCGGCTGCCGCTGCCCAAGTCGCTGCGGGCGGGCCGGGTCTGGATGCCGTCGCTGGGCATGTGCACCATCGAGCCGCTGCCGGGCGGCTGGCTCGTGCGGCCCGACGAGTCGGGGCAGACGGGGGCGGCGAGCCGGGTCGTCCTGGACCTGACCCGGGCGCGCAGCTGGTCGGTCGCGGTCTTCGGCCCGGCGGGCGGCTGGACGCGGGAGCTGAGCCCGCGCCACGCCGAGCTGCTGTACGTCCTGTCGAAGCACCCGAAGGGCCGTACGGCGGCGGAGCTGGCGGCCGACGTGTTCGGCGATCCGACCCGTACGGTGACGGTGCGTGCCGAGATGTCACGGGTGCGCCGCTATCTGGCGGGAGTGCTGGCGCACCGGCCGTACCGGTTCAGCGAGGAGGTCGAGGTGGAGGTCCTCCGGCCGCCGTGTCGGGGGGATCTGCTGCCGCACTCGTCGGCGCCCGCGGTGCTGGACGAACGTCGGACGGAGGAGTGAGCAGGGAGGTCTCGATGTGCCGGAGCTCCCGCGCGATGCCGGTCAGCCAGTGTTCGAGGTCGATCAGCAGGGGCAGCGGGGGGTGGATGTCCGGGGAGTGCGCGGGCAGGGGTGCGTCGGCGGGGGCCGCCTCCGCGTCGACGCAGAGGTCCGCGAGCCGTGCCATGGCCCCGGCGAGGCTGTCGGCCGTCGTACGGGCCCACGCGGCGGCCTCGGACGGGACGGCGGCGGTGGGCGCCTCGACGCGAGGAAGCAACGGGGCGTCGACCAGGATGTGGGTCGTGGTGATGAGTACGGCGTGCCAGTCCGCCCGGGAGGGCGCGTGCGCACCCGGTTCCGCGCGGTACTGCAGGTAGGCGGCCTCGGCGAGGCGCAGCTTGTGCAGGGCGGGGCGGGTGTCCGGCGGGGCGGCGCCAGGGGACAGCAGTCCCCCGGCCGTCGCGGTGATCAGCGGTCCGCAGGAGCGCAGCAGGTCGGCCATGGCCCGGCCCACCTCCTGGCGGGCTCCGGTGGGCCAGGCGATCAGTCCGCACAGCAGCCCGGTCACGCTGCCCGTCAGCACCGCCACGAACCGCTGCTCGGCGAGATGCCAGGTGGACGGTGCGATCTGGGCGAACGCGACGGCCACCACCAGGGTGAACAGCGCCTGCCCCCAGGCGAGCCCGAGCATCGGCCCGAGCGCGAACGCCGCCAGCATGCCGGGGGCGAGCACGGCCGCGTACGCGTCGGTGTGCTGCCCGACCGCGATCAGCAGCGCGCCCGCGGCCGTCGCGCCCGCGAGCGTCCCGATCAGGGCGGAGCGCATGGCCGACCAGGTCTCCCCCGCGGTCGTACGCCCCAGGGTCAGTACGGCCAGCAGCACCCAGAAGCCGTGCGGCAGATCCAGCGAACCGGCCACCAGCCGGGCGGCGCCCAGGCCCAGCGCGGTGCGGACGGCGTTCTGGAACTGGACCGAGCGCAGTGTCATATGGCCCGCGAAACGGGCCCGCCACAGGCCGGCCGTGCTCAGCCCGGAGTACCAGAACAGCTCGCGCGGCTCGATCGGCGGTCTGCGCCGCCCTTCCAGTCCGATGCGTGAGGCGACCACCACGACGTGCGCCGACTCGGCGATGGCCAGCACCGCGGCCTGCCCACGCAGCACGGCCACGGGCGGCACGGCGTCCGGCGGCCCGGCCTCCTGCCGTCCCCGGTACGTCTGGAACTCCCGGATCGCCCGGTCCAGGTCCCGAGAGGACGCGGGCGCCCGCCCGGCGCGCAGCGCCCGCGCGGTCACGTCGCAGCGCGACGCGACGGTGTGGAGGAGCCGACGGGACAACACGTCCAGACCGTGTGCGGGGTGGGGGGCGGTGCCGGGACCCGCTTCCGGCCCCGGCCGTTCGGAACCGGGGCTGGTGTCCGGCCCGTCGGCCGGGCCGGTCTGGCCGGCGGGGTCGGCGGGGCCTGTGGGGTCGGCGGGGCCTGTGGGGTCGGCCGCCGGAATACCGGCTTGGCCGGTGGCGGCCGGGATGCCGCCCGTGGCGGGATCCCTGGGCGGGGGTTTTCCCGCCTCGGCCAGGTGCGCGAGTTGGTCGAGCAGTCTACGGACGGCGGCGCCGGCCTGGGCCATGGCGCGGTCCGTGCGGGAGGGGCCGGCGGGGCGTTCGGCGGGCGGGACCTCGGAAAGGCGCATCCGGCGGCCTGCGGCCCGGAGGTCGCCCGGCGGTGCGCTGTCGCCCGCCGCGGCGCGGGCAGCGAGGGCGACGGCGTCCGCCAGGCGCTCCCGGTAGCTGGGGACGACCGGGTCGGGCAGCAGGAACGCCTCGGCGGCGGCGATCAGCAGGATGCCGAGCGTGAGCCCGGCGAGGCGGTCGACGATGGTGTCCGGGGCGTAGGGCGGGAAGCAGGCCAGGATGTAGAAGAGCTGGAGGCCCGGGGCCGTTCCGGCCGGTCGGGGGCCCGCGACCGCCGCGAAGGCGAGGACGAAGCCCACGACCAGCATCCCGAGCACCGCCGCCCAGGTGTGCACGGCGAGCGCCGTCCCGAGGGTGACGAGCAGCAGCCCGATGGGCAGCACCCGGAGCATGACGGCGGCGCGCTGCCGCCCGGATCCGGGGATATGGGCGAGCAGCCCGAGCGTGATCGGGGCGAACAGCGCGTAGACGGCCATGACGGTCCGGTCGAGCCCGTACTCGCAGAGGTAGAAGCCCGTGCACGCCGCCGCGGTGATCCTGATCGCCCGGTGCACGATCGCGGTACGGCTCGGCTTGCCGTCGGTGCCCGTCACGGCCGCACCCCACCGCCGCTCATGTCCGCCCGTACCTTCGCCTTCGCCTTCATGGACAGGGGAGGAAGCTTGCCGCGGGCGACGAGCCCTCGGCGTACGGCCATGCAGACGAGCGACGCGGCCAGGATGACCGCCCCGCCGAACCGCAGGATCGCGTCGTAGGCCTCCTCCGGCGGACGCTCCGGGGTCATCGCGGTGATCGCGGCGGCGGCCCCGGCGAGTGCGATGGCGCCCAGGGTGACCAGGAAGGTCAGGACGACGCCCGAGGCCTCGCCCGCCCTGGCCGGTGCGACGACCTGCTGGGTGGCGACGCCCGAGTACGTCCAGCCGAGGCCGAGGCCGAGCCCGCACCAGGCGAACACGGGCACGTACAGCCACCAGGCCGTGGCATGGCTGAGCCCGATCATCCCGGTGCCGGCGATCGCACCCGCCAGGGCCATCACCGCGGTGGGGCGCATGTGCGTGCCCAGCCGGGCGCCCAGGGGGCCGCTGAGGGCCACGAGCACGGCGGGAGCCAGGAAGACGACGCCGGCCGTCAGCGGGGACAGCCCGCGCACGTCCTGGAGATAGAGGGTCGCGACGAAGACGGTGACGGCGTAGCCCATGTTCGCGACGGTGCCCATGCCGGTCACCAGGTCGAACGGGACGTTACGGAACAGGCGCAGGTCCACGAGCGGGTGCCGGGCGGTCCGCTCGCGCAGCAGGAAGAGCCCGAACGCCGCCACGGCCACCGCGAGGAGGGTGAGTGTGCGGGCGTGGTCCCAGCCCCAGGCGCTGCCGCGCTCCACGGCGAGGGTGAGCGCGGCCAGGGCACACACGATGGCGAAGCAGCCGGTGAGATCGAGCCGGCGGGGCGCCGAGGTGTCGCGTGAGTCGGGGACGTACGCGAAGGCGATGAGCAGCGCCAGCGTGCCGATCGGGGCGAGCAGCCAGAAGATCCAGCGCCAGCCGGGCCCTTCGGCGAAGCCTCCGCCCACGAACGGCCCCAGCGCCGTTCCGATGTTGGCGATTCCGAAGGCGGCCCCGAGCGCGTGGCCGCGGGTCGCGTCGGGGAAGGCGTTGCTGATGACGGAGACGGACACCGGGAAGACGAAGCCCGCCCCGACGCCCTGCACGATCCGCGCCCCCACCAGCGATCCGAGCCCGGGGGCGAGCGCACACCCCACGGAACCGGCCACGAACAGCGCGATCCCGACGAGCAGCGTCCTGCGCCGCCCGAAGATGTCCCCCAGCCTGCCGCCGACGATGAAGGAGCAGCCGACGGCGAGCATGTACGCGGAGAGGGTCCACTGAGCGGCCGAGGCGGTGACACCGAACTCCTTCGCGATGCCCGGGATGGCCAGATTGAGGGCGAAGAAGTCCACCTGCACGCAGAACAGCGCGAGCGAGACCGCGATGAACGCCCCCGCCCGCGTGCCCGACGACGACTCCGCGCGCATGTGCACGCTCCTCTCCGCCGCGGAGGTTTGGCCCCGGGGCCTGGACTGCGCACGCCCGGATCCGGATCCCGAATCCCCGGCCTCCGGTACGGCCGACGGGCGCGGGGTCACCCGGGGATGCCCCGGGGAACCACCGGGCCCTTGGGCCCGCCGGGGCGAAAGGATCCGGAGCGGAGCCCTGCCTCCGGCCCCGCCGAAGGAACGTTCGGGGTACGCGGTCCGGGGCAGCGCACCGGCGGGGGACCGGGGGCGAAGGCCCCTGACACGCGTCCCCACGCCTCTCCGCCATTGTCGGCCGCCGGTCCCCGCCTCGCAGCCCGGCCCGCGCCGCCGCGCCCACCGCGTCGCCCACCACGACCGGGCCGGATCGCGGGGGACGGCGGGCCGGGGAACGATGGTCGTATGCCTTCCCAGCGCGCCGCCGCGCCGACTGCCGAGGCGTGCTCCACGCGCATCGTCGAGTCCCACACCGTGGGACGGCTGTCCATTCCCGGACGGGACCGCTGCCTCTCGCAGCCCGTACGGGGACCGAAGGGGGCTCCCACCACCCCGTGCGTGCCCCCGTCCCACGCCGGTCGCGACACCGGCTGAGATCCGCTGAGACCCGCCGGAGCCCGCCCCGTGCACAACCTCCTGCCCGTCGCCTTCGCCCTCGCCTCGGCACTGAGCAACGCCTTCGGCACCGTGCTGCAGCGCAGCGCCGCGCTGGCGGTGCCGAGTTCGAGCGGGCTGCGGGCCGGGCTGATGCTCGATCTGTTGCGGCGGCCGGTGTGGCTGGCCGGGATCGCCGCCGTCATCACCGCGGGCGTCTGTCAGGCGGTGGCGGTGGCCACCGGGCCCCTCACCGTCGTCCAGCCCCTCTTCGTCCTCGAACTCCCGCTCACCCTGATCGTCGCTTCGTTCCTGCTGCACACGCGGATGCCGCGGCGCGGCTGGGTGGGCGTCGCCTGCGTGGTCGTGGGTCTCGGGGTCGCTCTCGCCGCCGCGGCACCCACCGGCAACCGCACGCACGTGCCGTTGGACCGCTGGATCCCCACCCTCGCGGTGGGGGCGGGCGCGGTCGCCGTCCTCGTGGGCACCGCGCTCAAGCGCCCCGTGGGCCGGACCCGCGCGGCATGCCTGGGGACGGCCACCGCCATCTGTTACGCGCTGACCGCGGCCCTCATGAAGGCTGCGGTGCACATCCTGGACGACTACGGGGTCGCCGCCTTCTTCACCTCCTGGCAGACGTACGCGTTCGCCGTGACCGGCGGGAGCGCCCTCTTCCTCCTGGAGCACGCGATGCAGGCGGGCCCGCTGGTCGCCTCCCAGCCCGCGATCACCCTGGGCGACGCCTCACTGAGCATGGTGCTCGGGCTCGTCCTCTACGAGGAGCACATCCGCACCGGCTGGTGGCTGGTGCCGCAGCTGCTCGGCGTGGCGCTGATCGTCTCGGGGGTCTTCGCGCTCTCCCGTATCCCCCTCACACGATCCGTGGTCGCTGCCGACGGGGCACGGGGCAGCGAGAACGTCCCCTGACGGCAGGAGCGGCCCGCGCTCGCGCGGCGAGGCTCGGTGTCACTCAGGTGGCACCGACTCGCCATGACCACCCCACCGAGCTACCCGTCTCGACGACATACTCGTTAGGCGAACGCCGCATCGATCCACGCGTCGCCGGGTGGCGGCACGAAGAAGTACCCGCCCCCGACCGTGAGCAGGTACTTGGCCATGGTTTCCCCCTCGAGCCGCTTCTGCACCGACTCGAAGCCCTTGGCCAGATCGCGCTGGAAGCAGGAGAAGATCAGCCCGGTGTCTCCGTTGCCGCGGTCGTAGCTGTAGCTGCGCCGCACGATCGGCGGCGGATTGCGCCGGTCTGGGGCGGCGAGTCGTACATGGGAGTCGAGCGGGGTCAGGTTGCCGTCAGGGTCAGCGGCGAGGTTCGGCTGCTCCCCGTCGGGTGTGCCGTCCAGCCAACCACCCTCCCTGCGCCGCCCGATGATCCGCTCCTGCTCCTCGACCGGATCCGTGTCCCACAGCTCGGTCGCCAGCCGGATGATCCGCACGACCTGGTAACTCCCGCCGACAGCCCACGCCGGTTCAATCTGATCCGCCCGTACGAGCACACGGTCCGCGGTCTCTCTCTCCGTGCCGGGGTTCCCGAACCCCTCCGTGAAATGGAACGGGTTGCGAGCCAGCCCTCGGCCGCCCTCCTCCCGGTTATCGCTGCGAAATCCGTCGGCGCGCCACCGCACCCGCCATTCGGGCGCGCTCGCCAGCAGCCGGTCAACCGCCGTCTTCACGGTGGCCTGCCGATCGGCCGCGATGTGCAGCAGCACCTCACCGTGCGATCGGGCCGGATCCAGCAGATCGCCCGGAAAGCGGGGCATGGTGACGAGTCCACGCGGCCGCAGCTCGGGCCGAACGAACAACGCGGCGCCTACCGCCGGTGCTGCGGACGCGCCGGCGCTCCGGGCCGCGCGAAGGCCACCGGCCAACGTATGCAGAGAACTCGCCGGGTCGGCGCGGCTTGAGGTCCGGTCGACGGCCACCATGGTCATATGGCTGAAGGGCCGCGTACCACGCAGCTGATCCGGGAGCGCGCCGCTTCGACCCCCTGTCGCCTGCTGCTCGGAACGCTGGCCCAGGGCGTAGAGCCCACCGCTCGCAGCAATCCCGGCCGAAGTGCTCAGCAGCAGCGTTCTCCGTCGCATCAAGCCACACCCCCAGAACAGTTCAAGCGTTTAGGCAGTCAGCTGATTGAGGCCCCGCCACTCAATCCCCTGCGAGAAGGGCTACCTCGAACAGCAGGACCGCTACTGACCTATCCTCCCGGTCGGCGAAGACGAAATTTAGCGACCAATAACCCGCCACTGACCCGGCCTCCCAGATTCCCACCCAACGACCCTTGGCCCACTATTCGATGAGCGAAAGAAGCTCTAGCGCGAGTTCAGAAATTCTAGAATCCGAGTCTCTCGTCAATTCGCGAAACACCTCACGGCCAGCGGAAACGGCATTCCTGCTCGAGGCCTCCCAGTGGATTTTCTCCCGATACTTTTCCGCATTTTCCGGCGATGCCGCCAAAGCAGCAGATTCCCACTGCCTGGCCGAGTGGATCTTAGAAATTAGCACCAAGACATCTTCGCGCCCTTGAACGGCTTCATCTTTCACCAGCTCCAGCAAGAACGGGACCACGTGCGGAGTCGCCTCCGACACTACGAAGCCGAGAGCACACACTCGGTCGCCTAGTTCATCAATTGCCGCCCTCGCATCCACCTCGTCACCCCAGGCTGCGACGGCAAGGAGTCGCGGAATTTCCTGAGCAGAACCCGACGAATCACGCAACTGTCCCCAGCTGATCCGAGGAAGCCGCTTAAGGAGACGCCCCATCCTCACCCTCCAAACATGTCAGTTACCCCAAGTCTCGACATCAAAGCCCGACATGAACCACAGGCAGGCAGGAGTGTCCTGTTGCGGAGATTACCGAACGGCTTATGTGTCATTGCGAGGCTTTGACTGCCACGGACCATATCCCCGGCCTCCATCGCCTGAGCTATGCATCCAATTTCGGCGCACCCGCCATGATGGCCCGTCTGCTCTACAACCCGGCGAAGAGAAAGCGGGAGGCTCCTGATGTCCGACGCAGCTCTCAGCCGACTGCTATCGAAGTACACACCACCCGATGGAGTCCATAATGCGCTCGTAGCCCCCTCATTCTTCCCCGGCGCCATCCTCTGGAGGTCGGTGAAGACTCGAAGATCGCAGACGCGATTCGATGCATTATGAACCAGGACCGGGGTCGCACCTGCCAGCACATAGTACGTGTGCAGGTTATCGACGGTGAGGTTGTACGCCGTCGCAGTGTCGGTTCGACCGCGCACCGCACTGATCTGGATCCAGGTTCCACTGCTGTTCCGGAGCCATTGGCCAGGTTCAAGGTCGCCGGCATCAAGCCACTCACGCAGTTCGGGCACCCAGAAGGGGTGGCCTGCCGTCGCAGTGACGTGACCCGTCCTGGCACCGGTCGAGCCGCCGGTGTCGATGGTGATGTCGACGAGTTGCTTCTCACCGCTGCCCTGGATCAATGCGGTGACCTTGCGTGGGCCGGTTTCGCCCGTTTCCGGGTCGGTGGCGAGGACCTTGTCGCCGATCTTGATGTCCTTGATGGGTTTGCGGGTGCCGTCGGCCATGAGGACCGGGGTGTCGGCGGTGAAGCTGTTCCTGCAGCCGCGATTCGCCCATTTGAGGCCGCCCCAGGCGCCGAGCATCCCGAATGCGCAGCCCATGGCGGCGGCTCGGCCGACCTGGCCCCAGTTGACTTTTCGGCCGGAGAGGCGCTGGATTCCCCAGTCCATGGCGCCATCGACGAGGGCGCCGACGGCGCAGCCGATGAGGAGGGGGTTGTTGCCGGTGGGGTCGGTGTAGGTGGTGGGTGAGCTGAGTGCGTACTGGTAGAGGTTGGTGCCGCCGGCGTGTCCGATGGGGTCCTGTGAGATGAAGCGGCCGGTTTCGGGGTCGTAGTAGCGGTTGCGGTAGTAGAGCAGGCCGGTGCCGTCGCTCTCGCGCCCTGTGAAGGTGTACGGGTTGGTGGAGGCGGCGCCGGTGGTGGTGGGCTGGCCGTAGGGGTCGTAGGTGTAGCGGGTGGCGATGGTGCCGTCGGTGTTGGCGAGGCCGACGACGGTGCCGAGGGCGTCGGTGAGGTAGACCTGTGTCTGGCCGTTCTCGGTGCGGGTGAGGTACTCGTCGAGACCCGAGGCGGTCACGGTGGCCGCGGTCTCCCCCGAACCGTTCTGTTCGACCAGGGGGTTGGAGGCGTCGGTGAGGTACTTGCTGGTTGTTCCGGCGAGGGTCTTGCTGGTGCGGGTGCCGAGTGGGTCGTAGCCGAACGAGCTCGAGGGTTCGCCGGTCTTGGTCAGGCCGGTGAGCTGGCCGCGGGCGTTCCAGGTGTAGGTGCGTCGGCCGTCGCCGGTGAGTTGGCCTTCGTTGTCGTAGGTGAAGTTGCGGCCGTTGAAGGTGGTGAGCCGGTTGTCCTTGCCGAAGACGGAGCCGGATTCGGCGGCCGGGATGGCGATGCTTGCGAGGCTTCCGGTGAGGCCGGTCTGAAGGCCGCGGGCGTCGCGGGTGTAGGTGAGGTCGCCGATCGTCGATGTGTCCCGGGTGTAGGCGATGTCCTGGATGATGCCGGTCTTGTCGTAGCCGGTGGTGCGTGTGATGCCGCCGGGCAGCGTCGCGGTCTTCTCCCGGCCGACCGCATCGAGCCCGAAGGTGATGTTCTGGGCGCCGGTGGTGATCCTCGTGAGGAGGTCGGATTTGTCGTAGCCGTAGGTCGTGGTGGTGCCGGCTGCGGTCATTTCCTTGCGGCGGTCGGCGGCGTCGTGGTCGTAGCCGACCGTGCCGGTCGGGCCGGTGACCGTCTTGATCCTGTCGTAGGCGTCGTAGGTGAAGGACTGGTTGCCGGCCGCGGTGTCGGTGATGGTCTTGGGAAGGTCGACGGTGTCGTAGGCGTAGGTGGCCGTGGATTCGGCCTGGCCTGCGACGTCGACGCCGTACTTCACGGTCCTGGCGCGCCCCAGGACGTCGTAGTCGGCGGTGGCGATCTGGCCCTGGCGGTTGGTGACCTTGGCGATCTGGCCGGCCGGGTGGTACGCGAACAGGGCTTTGGCGCCGAGTGGGTCGGTGGCGGCCTTGGGCCGGTCGGCCTGGTCGTACTCCCACATGGTGGCGTTGTTGCGGGCGTCGGTGAGGGTGGTGAGGTTGCCGTTGTCGTCGTAGCCGAAGCCGGTCCTGTGGCCGAGCGGGTCGGTGACGCTGCGGGTCTGGTTGAGCTTGTCGTAGACGATGGTGGTGGCTGAGCCCGCCTCGTCGGTCAGGACGGTCGGCCGGCCGGCGGCGTCGAGGAACCGGCTGCTGGTGCGGCCCTCTGCGTCCTTGACCGATACCGGCTCGCCGTAGCGGTACGTGTACTCGGTCATCGCTCCGGCGGCGTCGGTGACCGACTTGAGCTGCCCGTCGGGCATGAAGTCCAGCTTGGTGACCCGGCCTTCGGGGTCGGTGACCGTGTCCAGGTCGCCGTCGGCGTCATACGTGAGGGTGGTGGCGTTGCCGAGGGGGTCGGTGATGCGTGTCGGCTGGTCGTACGGGCCGTCGAAGAGCGCGGTGCCGGAGGTGCGGGCCTGGGCTGTGCCAGCGAGTTCGGTCGTGGAGGTGATGTAGCCGTTGGTGTCGTACGTGAGCTTGGTGCGACGGCCGTACGGGTCGATGACGGCGTCGATGCGGTGGTTCGTCCCCCCGCGCTCGTACGTCGTCGTGCGGGCGAGGCTGGTGCCGTATGCCTCGGTGTCCTTGACGCCGTAGCCTTCCGGGTCGTATTCCACTCGGCGTACGGATCCGCCCGGTTGGGTCACCGTGGCGGAGGTGACCATCCCGGTCCCGTTCTGGGTGTATTCGAAGCTGTACTTCTGGCCCTCGGTGAGGGTCTGTTCCTTGACCCGGCCGTCCGTGTGGAACGTGTTGGTCATGTAGGTGATGCCGCGGGCGTCGGTCGCGGTGGCGATCCGGTTCGACGTGCCGTCGTATGTGTAGCGGCTGACCTTCCCCGCTGGGTCGGTCACCGTCTCCAGGCGGCCTGCGGTGTCGTAGGTGTAGGCAGTGGTGCGGCCGGTGTTGTCGGTGGCTGTCTTGACCCGGTCCTTGTCGTCGTACTCCAGGGAGATCCAGCGTCCGCCCGGGGTGGTGATCCGCTGGACGTCTCCCTTGTCGTCCGGGCCCCGGGTGATCTGGACACGGTTGCCGTGCCGGTCGCGGATCTCCCGCAGTGCCCCGTACCAGCGGAAGACCATCGTCGTGCCGTCCCTGAGCCGGACCTCCCAGGTGGGGTTCTCCTTGCCTTGGACGATCTTCGATCCGTGGAAGGCCGTCGGTGTGCCGGACGGTTGGAAGACGGCGTCGAGGAAGCCTGTTCCGGGTGAGGTGCGTACGTAGTGGACCTTCTGGCCCCCGGGGAGGTACAGGTCCACTTCGGTGTACTGGTTGTCCGAGTGCAGGAAGGCGTTGTAGGACAGGTCCCTGCCGATGCCGAAGGCGCGTGAGCGGGTGTCGCCCTGCCAGTAGGTCCGGGTGACCTCGGCGGCGGCCAGCGGATCGTCCACGGCCAGGTCGGTCCTGGTCTCGGTCAGCATGCCGGTGCCCAGGTGCACGGGGTCACCGGACATCCAGTCCAGTGCGTCGCTGAACCAGGACAGGTCCCAGGGCACCAGGTCCCCGGTGTTGAACATCGCGCCGTGGAAGGCCCAAACCCGGGTCTTCGCGTCCGGCACGACCTGGCGGCCGTCCGCGGACACCTGGCCGTGGCCGTATACGTACCAGCCCTTCTTCTTCGGGTCGTAGTCCATGAACTCGACCCGTGAGCCCGGGGCTTCGCGGGTGTAGTTCGGGTAGATGATCCGCGCGCCCTCGGGGAAGACGTAGGTGCCGCCGGGCTGCACGGTGAAGTACACCGGGATGACGCTGTTCTTCGGGAGCGGGAACGGCGGCCGGTCGATCGGGATCGCGGTGATCCCGAGCTCGGTGACCGTGCGGCCCTTCTCGTCGCGGACCACCGAACCCTTGGGTATACGGACCTCGAGCCCGGGGATCTTCGGGGTCTTCAGCACGACTTCGGCCGTGGCCGGTGCGACGAAGCGGACCGTGTGCTTCGTGTCCAGCGGAGTCATCCACACCGGGAAGCCCAGGTCCACGCTCTGGCCGGCCTTGGGGTGGATGCGGATGTCGAAGCGCCCGTAGGTGCGGAGTTCGGTGTTCGCGCTCGTGCCGTCGACGATCACGGTCGTCGCGGCCGGGTCGATGCCGGTCAGCAGGAATCGGCCGCGGCCGTCGGTACGGGTGGTCTTCGTCCCCACCGACACGGTGGCCTTCGCCAGCGGTGTGCCGTCCATCCTGAGCAGGTGACCGGTGAGCGCCGTGGCTCCCGGCGGCGCCCGCAGCCGTGGCGGTGCCGCCGGCGCCTTGCCTCGGGCCGTCACCCAGTCCCGGCCGGCCAACTGGGCACTGCCCGGCTGCCAGGTGTCCGCGCCAGTCGGCACCGCACCAGGGGTGTCCGTCGCGTTCGCCCGATCAGGTTCTGCCGACGTGGGCGCCTTGGCGGCAACCGCCGGCGCGGCGGTCAGACCGAGATTCCAAGTCCCCGTCTTCATGCTGCTGGGGTCCACCGTGATGGTGTAGGTGCCGGTCGCGGGCAGCGCGGCGAGTGCGGTCGAGGTGGCCGTGGCGCCGATGGACTTGTTGTTCACCAGCCACTTTCCGTCCGGCCCGGACACCGACATCGACCACGCGGACGGCGAGCCGCTGTGTCCGACCACCAGCTTCTGTCCGGCCGAGCCGGTAAAGGTGTAGTGGGCGTTCTGCCCTGCGGCGGCGATCGCCGCCGGGCGCGGCGGACTTCCGATGGTCAGGTGCCCGCCGTCCACATCGGCCAGGCGCTGGGCGGTCATGGCGCCGGTGGTCACATCGGTGGGGCGCACCAGCAGCTGATAGGTCCCAGCCGCCAGCGGCGCCCGCAGATCCGCCTCTCCCGTAACCCCTGGCGCGAAGGCGACGTAGCCGCTCTGCCTCACCCCGTCCGGGTGCACCAGGTCGACGTTCGAGGTCTTGGTGAACGTGTTGCTCTGGAAGGCCACCGCGTGACCGTCCCCGGCGGCCGCCTGGACCGTGTACCGCAGTTGCTGCCCGGGTCTGGTGATCTGCCCGGTCAGCGCCTTGTCGTCCAGCCGGCCCGCCTCGACCGGTGCGGAGAGCCACAGCGACGCGGATCCCGTCAGCGCCTTCTCGGGTTCCAGGTGCAGCGTGTAGCGGGCACCGGCATTGAGCTTGTCCAGGTATTTGACCGAGGTGCTGCCGCCCCTCACGGAAAACGCTTCGACCTGCGCCCCGGCCGCGTCCAGCAGCTTCACGTCCAGGTAGTCGCCGAAGGTGTTGCCGGTGACACCGAGCCCCAACAGGCTCCCCTCCGGGGCGGTGAAGTCCACCAGCCCCTGCTGCCCGGCCCGCGACAGCGACAGGGTCCCCGCCTGGCCGTCCACCGGCACGTTCAGCCTCACTGTCTCCGACAGTGTGAGCGTCACCCCTCCGGTACCGGCGTCGTCCGGATCGATGACCACCAGGTACGTTCCCGCTTCAGCCGCCTCCGGCAGCGTGAGCGAATCCGCACCACCGGCCGATAACGAGGCCCGGTTGACCAACGTGGCACCCGACGGCGCGAACACGCTGGTGTACAGCGTCTTGGTCAAGCTGTTGTCCGTCAGGCCCAGTGCGAAGGGCTTGCCCGGTTCGGCGTCGAACGTCACCACGCCGCGCTGCCCGAGCCGTGCCAGCTCCAGCCTGTTCGCCGGTCCTGTCGCATCCAGCTGACCGGCTCGTCGGTAGTGCGACGCCTGCACCCGCAGAGTTCCCGTCCCGGCGAAGTGCGGATCGAGTACGAAGGTGTAGAGGCCCGACTCCGGCAGCTCGTCGACATTCAGTGAAGCGCCGCCCCCGGCCGGGAAGCTGGTCTGAGCGACCTCCAGACCATCCGGCCCGTACAGCACTCCGGTCGTCGCCTTGGTCAGCGTCGGTGTGGCCACACCCAGGCTCGCCGACTCACCCTCCAGCCCGGCGAAGGTGAACCTCGCGTCCTGCCCCGGCCGGGACAGCGGCACATCCAACGAGTCCCCGAGGAAGTCGAGCTTCCCGGTTACGGCCCGGGATACCGTCACCCGCACCGCTCCTACCGCCGCGGGTGCCAGCACCAGCGAGTAGGTCCCCGCCACCGGCAGATTCGCAGCCTCCCAGTTCTGCTCACCCGCGCCGAAGGTGTCGTCGCCGAGCTGCCGCCCCAGAGGGGAGATCAGCCGAACCGTCACGTTGCCGGTGAACGTGTTCTCGGTGAACCCGAAGCCGATGTCGTCCCCGACCTCCGCGTCGAACAACACCCTCGCCTGATGCCCCGCCGTGGTCACCGAGACAACCGCACCCTGCTGCGCCGACACCGATGTCCGCTCCGACGAGTCGAAGACGACACCCTCCGACGGCACCGTGAAGTCCCCGGGCGCCGTGGCGACCCCGTCCGGCGTCGCCACCTCGACCGCGCCCGAGCTCACTCCCGGCGGCACCTCCACGGTCAAGGCCGTCTGCGTCAGCGAAACCGCCCTGGCCAGCTGGCCGTTGAACCGCACCACGTTGTCCGTGATCACCGGTGCGAAACCTGAACCCGTCAAGGTCACCAGGGTGCCCGGCAGGCCCGCCCCCGGAGTCACCGCGGTCACCCGGGGCCCACCCGAGGCCGACGTGAACACCTCGGCAGAAGCCGCGGTCACCCCGCCGACCGTCACTGTGACCTTGCCGCCCACCGCCCCGGCCGGGACCGTCACCACCAGGCGCGTCGGCGTCGCCGAGACCACCTCGGCCGCCGCGCCACCGAACGACACCGCGTTGGACGCCGCAGTCGCCGAGAAGCCCGTACCGGACAGGGTCACCGTCGCTCCGGCCGCCGCGCGCACCGGCACCAGCGAGAGCACCGACAACGTGGCGGAAGCGAACCGGTCGATGCCGAGACGGTTCCCGGCCGCGTCGTACCGGTACCGGGCCGTCTCACCAGCCAGGTCCGTCACACCGACAAGGCGGCCGGCCGCGTCGTACGCGTACACAGCATTGCTCGTCGTCGGCGCAGCGTCAGCGGCCGTGGGCCGTAATCGTGCGGGACCGGCCTTCGACGGCGGTGCAGAGGTCGGCGCAGAGGCCGGCGGCGAGGGCGTGGTGCTCCTCGCCGCCACCGCGGCGGGTGACCGCGACGGACCGGACGGCGCGGGCGCGGCCTGCGCCGAGAGCGTGCCCGCCGCGAGGGCCAGCACCAGCGCTCCGACCGTCAGCGGCCGCCACCGCGTGGACAGACGTACCCCGAACCGTTCGCCGTGCACGCGCACCGCGTCCTCCCCAGAGCAGCGACAGAGCGCCACAGGACGCCCATAAGGCCCACACTCCCCATGCGGGCCGTCACAAGCTATCCACATTCTGTTGAACTCAGCCAGGATTCGAACGCGTGCGCGACGTGCGCTGCCCCGGTTCCGGCCAGCGGAACGATCACATCAGCCGCGAGGTCCGCCCCGCGCCGGACTCCATTCACCTCAGCTCAGTCGCCTCGTCGCGGGCGCGAGGCGACCGGAACGGCCGGAGCCGCGAATGGCCGAATCGGGTGAGCGGCTGCGACGCGGAGTAGCGACGGAGCGGATGTTTGGGGCTGCGGCCGGGGACGTGGTTCCCTGGCCGTCATGAGCATCACCGTGACCACGTGGTCCCTGGAGCAGACCTCGCCCGACGACCTGCGCCCGGCCGCCGAGCCGGCCGCGGACGCGGACCTGCGGATCGTACGGGCGGAGGTGCCCTCCGCCGAGTTCAGCCGCTTCCTCTATACGGCGGTCGGCGGGGACATCCACTGGACGGACCGGCTCTCGCTCACCCACGCGCAGTGGCAGGAGTCCCTCGGCAGGCCCGGCGTGGAGACCTGGGTCGCCTACGAGAGGGGCACCCCCGCCGGATACGTGGAGCTCGACCCCCAGGACGACGGCGTCGTCGAGATCGTCTACTTCGGACTGATCCCGGCCTTCCGGGGCCGCCGCATCGGCGGCCACCTCCTCTCCTACGGCACCGCCCGCGCCTGGGACCTGGCCGAGCGCTGGCCGGGGCGCACGCCCACGAAGCGGGTCTGGCTCCACACCTGCTCCAAGGACGGGCCGCACGCGATGGACAACTACCTGCGCCGCGGCTTCACGCTCTTCGACACCAAGATCGAGGAAGAGCCCGAGTCGGACACTCCCGGCCCGTGGCCCGGCGCCTGACCCGACTCCTGATCCGGCTCCCGACCCCACGCCTGACCCGGCGCGTCCACCCGACGCGTCGGCCCGAGGTGGCCACAGCGGACGGGCGCGGAGCGATCACCGAGTGATCAAGGACACACCGTCTCGCGATGCGGGACACTCTTGTCCACAATATGGATAGCGGTGGACTGGGTCCAAACTCCCGTGCCACGCTTCCGTCATGTCTCGAGCTGGAATTGCCTTGGTGAGTCGGCGGCACGTCGACCTCGGCCGCATGTCCAGCGCCATCTGTCGGACGGGCTGTTAGAACCAGCACCGCCACGATCCACGAGATTCCCCCGTCTTCTGCGCACAGCCGCGCCGCACCCACAGCCGTGCGCGAGTGCGCAGGTCAGAGCCGCCCTCCTGCAGTCCCGAAGGACGTATCGTCATGGCCTCCACCCCCGAAAAGCCCGCCTCCGCCACGCCCCGCCGCAAGGCCGGACGCCACCGCGGCGAGGGCCAGTGGGCGATGGGCCACCTCACTCCGCTCAACGCCAATGAGCAGACCAAGAAGGACGACGACGGTCTCAATGTGCGGACACGCATTGAGACCATCTACTCCAAGCGTGGTTTCGACTCCATCGACGGAGCCGACCTTCGCGGACGTATGCGCTGGTGGGGCCTGTACACCCAGCGCAAGCCCGGGATCGACGGCGGCAAGACCGCGATCCTGGAGCCGGAGGAGCTGGACGACGAGTTCTTCATGCTGCGCGTCCGTATCGACGGCGGCCGGCTGACCACCGAGCAGCTGCGTGTCATCGGCGAGATCTCGCAGGAGTTCGCGCGCGGCACCGCCGACATCACGGACCGGCAGAACGTCCAGTACCACTGGATCCGGATCGAGGACATGCCCGAGATCTGGAACCGGCTGGAGGCCGTCGGCCTGTCGACGACCGAGGCGTGCGGTGACACCCCGCGTGTCATCCTCGGCTCCCCCGTCGCCGGCATCGCGGAGGACGAGATCATCGACGGCACGCCCGCCATCGACGAGATCTACCGCCGCATCGTGGGCAACAAGGACTTCTCCAACCTGCCCCGCAAGTTCAAGTCGGCGATCTCCGGCTCCCCGCTCCTCGATGTCGCGCACGAGATCAACGACATCGCCTTCGTCGGCGTCGACCACCCCGAGCACGGCCCCGGCTTCGACGTCTGGGTCGGCGGCGGCCTCTCCACCAACCCCAAGATCGGTGTCCGCCTGGGTACCTGGGTGTCGCTGGACGAGGTGCCGGACGTCTACGAGGGCGTCATCTCGATCTTCCGCGACTACGGCTACCGCCGTCTGCGCACCCGCGCCCGGCTGAAGTTCCTCGTCGCCGACTGGGGCCCGGAGAAGTTCCGCCAGGTCCTCGAGGACGAGTACCTGAAGCGCAAGCTGGCCGACGGCCCCGCGCCCTCGCAGCCGGTGCAGCAGTGGCGTGACCACGTCGGTGTGCACCGGCAGAAGGACGGTCGTTTCTACGTCGGTTTCGCGCCGCGCGTCGGCCGGGTCGACGGATCGACGCTCACCAAGATCGCCGAGGTCGCCGAGGCGCACGGCTCGGGCCGGCTGCGTACCACCGCCGAGCAGAAGATGATCGTCCTCGATGTCGAGGAGTCCCAGGTCGAGTCGCTGGTCGCCGGTCTTGAGGCGCTGGACCTGCGGGTCAAGCCGTCCCCGTTCCGGCGTGGCACGATGGCCTGCACCGGCATCGAGTTCTGCAAGCTGGCCATCGTCGAGACCAAGGCCCGCGGCGCCTCGCTGATCGACGAACTCGAGCGCCGTCTGCCCGAGTTCGACCAGCCGATCACGATCAACATCAACGGCTGCCCGAACGCCTGCGCCCGTATCCAGGTCGCGGACATCGGTCTCAAGGGCCAGCTGGTCCTGGACGACGACGGCAACCAGGTCGAGGGCTTCCAGGTCCACCTGGGCGGCGCGCTCGGCCTGGAGGCCGGCTTCGGCCGCAAGGTGCGCGGTCTGAAGGTCACCTCGGCCGAGCTGCCTGACTACGTCGAGCGTGTCGTCAGGCGCTTCCAGGAGGAGCGCGAGGACGGCGAGCGCTTCGCCACCTGGGTCGCCCGCGCTTCTGAGGAGTCCCTGTCATGAGCGAGCGAGCGGCACCTTTCTACTGCCCGTACTGCGGCGACGAGGACCTGCGGCCCAACGAGCAGGGCCACGGCGCCTGGGAATGCGCGGCGTGCAACCGAGCCTTCCAGCTGAAGTTCCTCGGGCTGCTCGCCCGTGGAGTTCAGCGCACCAACAACGGTGGAGGGAACGAGATATGACGGCGGTTCAGACCGAGCGGACCAAGGACGAGCTCAAGGCGCTCGCCGAGCAGGCCGGGCGGGACCTCGAGGAGGCCTCCGCCCTGGACGTCCTGAAGTGGGCGGCCGAGACCTTCGGCCCGCGCTTCTGCGTCACCTCCTCCATGGAGGACGCGGTCGTCGCCCACCTCGCCTCCCGCGTCTTTCCCGGCGTGGACGTCGTCTTCCTCGACACCGGCTACCACTTCCCGGAGACCATCGGGACCCGGGACGCGGTCGAGGCCGTGATGGACGTCAACCTCATCACGCTCACCCCGCGTCAGACCGTGGCCGAGCAGGACGCCGAGTACGGCCCGAAGCTGCACGACCGCGACCCCGACCTGTGCTGCGCGCTGCGCAAGGTCAAGCCGCTGGAAGAGGGCCTGACCGCGTACGACGCGTGGGCGACCGGACTGCGCCGTGACGAGTCCCCGACCCGTGCGAACACCCCGGTCGTCGGCTGGGACGAGAAGCGGCAGAAGGTCAAGGTCTCGCCGATCGCACGCTGGACGCAGGACGACGTGGACGCCTATGTCCTCGAGCACGGCGTCCTCACCAACCCCCTGCTGATGGACGGATACGCATCTGTCGGCTGCGCCCCCTGCACCCGTAGGGTGCTCGAGGGCGAGGACGCCAGGGCAGGCCGATGGGCCGGCCGGGCGAAGACCGAGTGCGGACTGCACGGCTGATGACGACCGATCAGAACTCTTTGGAGAAGGACGTGACTGGGGCCACCATCTGGCTCACGGGGCTCCCGAGCGCCGGCAAGACCACCATCGCCTACGAACTGGCCGGCCGCCTGCGCGGCGAGGGCCACCGGGTCGAGGTGCTCGACGGCGACGAGATCCGCGAGTTCCTCTCGGCGGGCCTCGGCTTCAGCCGCGAGGACCGGCACACCAACGTGCAGCGGATCGGCTTCGTCGCCGAGCTGCTCGCGTCGAACGGCGTGAAGGTCCTGGTCCCGGTGATCGCTCCGTACGCCGACAGCCGCGAGGCCGTCCGGGGGCGCCACGGCGCCCAGGGCACGTCGTACCTCGAGGTGCATGTCGCGACTCCGGTCGAGGTCTGCTCCGAGCGTGATGTGAAGGGCCTGTACGCCAAGCAGGCGGCGGGCGAGATCAGTGGGCTGACCGGGGTCGACGACCCCTACGAGGCCCCCGAGAACCCGGATCTGCGCATCGAGTCGCACACCCAGACCGTTCAGGAGTCCGCGGCGGCGCTGCACGCGCTGCTCATCGAGAGGAAGCTGGCATGACGACGGCGACCACCGTCCACGAGGACGTTGACCATCCGTACGCCCTGTCGCACCTGGACGCGCTGGAGTCCGAGGCGGTGCACATCTTCCGCGAGGTGGCGGGCGAGTTCGAGCGGCCGGTGATCCTGTTCTCCGGCGGCAAGGACTCCATCGTCATGCTGCACCTCGCGCTGAAGGCGTTCGCCCCGGCCGCGATCCCCTTCTCGCTGCTGCACGTCGACACCGGGCACAACTTCCCGGAGGTCATCGAGTACCGCGACCGCGTCGTCGCCGAGCACGGGCTACGGCTGCACGTGGCCTCCGTGCAGGAGTACATCGATGCCGGGAAGCTCCGCGAGCGTCCCGACGGCACGCGCAACCCGCTGCAGACCGTGCCGCTGACCGAGGCCATCCAGCAGCACCGGTTCGACGCCGTCTTCGGCGGCGGACGCCGTGACGAGGAGAAGGCCCGCGCCAAGGAGCGGGTGTTCTCGCTGCGTGACGAGTTCTCGCAGTGGGACCCGCGCCGCCAGCGCCCCGAGCTGTGGCAGCTCTACAACGGCCGCCACGCACCGGGCGAGCACGTGCGCGTCTTCCCGCTGTCCAACTGGACCGAGCTGGACGTCTGGCAGTACATCCAGCGCGAGAAGATCGAGCTGCCGGAGATCTACTTCGCCCACGAGCGCCCCGTGTTCCAGCGCGCCGGCATGTGGCTGACCGCCGGTGAATGGGGCGGTCCGAAGGACACCGAGACGACTCAGACGCGGCTGATCCGCTACCGCACCGTCGGCGACATGTCCTGCACCGGTGCCGTCGACTCCGACGCCACCACGCTGGACGCCGTGATCGCCGAGATCGCCGCCTCCCGGCTCACCGAGCGGGGCGCGACCCGCGCCGACGACAAGCTGTCCGAGGCCGCGATGGAAGACCGTAAGCGCGAGGGGTACTTCTAGTCATGACCACCACGAACGAGCACCTGGCCGGACTTTCGGCCACCACCCTGCTGCGCTTCGCCACCGCCGGGTCCGTCGACGACGGCAAGTCCACCCTGGTGGGCCGCCTCCTGCACGACTCCAAGTCGGTGCTCGCCGACCAGCTGGAGGCCGTCGAGCACGCCTCCCGCTCCCGCGGCCAGGAGGCCCCCGACCTCGCGCTGCTCACCGACGGCCTGCGTGCCGAGCGCGAGCAGGGCATCACCATCGACGTGGCCTACCGCTACTTCGCCACGCCGCAGCGCCGGTTCATCCTGGCCGACACCCCCGGGCACGTGCAGTACACCCGGAACATGGTCACCGGCGCCTCCACCGCCGAGCTCACCGTGATCCTCGTCGACGCCCGCAACGGTGTCGTCGAGCAGACCCGCCGGCACGCCGCGATCGCCGCGCTGCTGCGCGTCCCGCACGTCGTCCTCGCCGTCAACAAGATGGACCTGGTCGCCTACGAGGAGTCCGTCTTCGCCGCGATCGCCGAGGAGTTCACGGCGTACGCGAGCGAACTCGGCGTCCCCGAGATCACGGCCATCCCGATCTCGGCGCTGGCCGGTGACAACGTCGTGGAGCCGTCCGCCAACATGGACTGGTACGGCGGCCCGACCGTGCTGGAGCACCTGGAGACCGTCCCGGTCAGCCACGATCTGACCGGTTGCCACGCGCGCTTCCCGGTGCAGTACGTGATCCGCCCGCAGACCGCCGAGCACCCCGACTACCGCGGCTACGCGGGCCAGATCGCGGCCGGTACGTTCCGGGTCGGCGAGAGCGTGACCGTACTGCCCTCGGGCCGTACGTCGAAGGTCGCCGGGATCGATCTGCTCGGCGAGCCGGTGGACGTGGCCTGGACGCCGCAGTCGGTGACGCTGCTGCTGGAGGACGACATCGACATCTCGCGCGGTGATCTCATCGTGCCGAGCAGCGATGTCCCGTCGGCGACCCAGGACATCGAGGCGACGGTCTGCCATGTCGCCGACCAGCCGCTCGCGGTGGGCCAGCGGGTGCTGCTCAAGCACACCACCCGCACGGTCAAGGCCATCGTGAAGGAGATCCCGTCGAAGCTGACGCTCGACGACCTCTCCCAGCACCCGGCTCCCGGGCAGCTGGTGGCCAACGACATCGGCAAGGTCCTGGTCCGCACCGCCGAACCGCTCGCGCTCGACGCGTACGCGGACTCCCGGCGTACCGGATCGTTCCTGCTGATCGACCCGGCAGACGGTACGACCCTGGCGGCCGGCATGGCGGGCGAGTCCTTCGCCGGTGCCAAGGCCTCCGCGGCCGAACAGGACGACGAGGGGTGGGACTTCTGATGACGGACGTCTTCGCGACCTTCGCCAAGGAGGGCGGCCGCGTGGGCAGCGGCGTGCTCGGCTCGGGCACGGGCGGGGTGGCGCGATGTGCGCGATGACGTACGCGCACTGCCTGCGCGCCCGCACCCCCCACGAGCAGTACCTGTACCGCCGAAAACACGCCGACTTCCCGGCCGCGTCCCGACATTCCCGGAGTAACCGGGGGACGTGAGCACCGGGCCTCCGAGAGGAACCGCCTCCCGTGCCTGCCACCCGTACGATCAGCTCCACCCTGCGCCGCGGCGCCGTCGTCGCCGCCGCCCTCCCGCTGCTGGCCGTGGCACTCACCGCCTGCGGCTACGGCTCCCAGGCCGCGGACGACCAGAAGACCAAGGTCACGCCCAAGGGTGAGAAGCTCTCCGTCGACACCGTGAAGCTCGGCTACTTCCCGAACCTGACGCACGCCACCGCTCTGGTGGGCGACCAGGAGGGCATCATCCAGAAGGAGCTGGGCGGGACCGCGCTCAAGTCCACCACCTTCAACGCCGGCCCGTCCGAGCTCGAGGCGCTCAACGCCGGGTCCATCGACATCGGGTTCATCGGCCCCTCCCCCGCCATCAACGGCTACGTGAAGTCCAAGGGCCAGAACCTGCGCATCATCTCGGGCGCCGCGTCCGGCGGTGTGAAGCTGGTCGTCAACCCGGACAAGATCAAGACCCTTGACGACATCAAGGGCAAGAAGATCGCCACCCCGCAGCGGGGCAACACGCAGGACATCGCCTTCCTCAACTGGATCGCCGAAAAGGGCTGGAAGGTCGACGCCAACAGCGGCAAGGGTGACGTCTCCGTGCTGCGCACGGACAACAAGACCACCCCGGACGCCTACAAGTCCGGCTCCATCGACGGTGCCTGGGTACCGGAGCCGACCGCGTCGAAGCTGGTCTCGGACGGTGCGAAGGTGCTGCTCGACGAGTCCACCCTGTGGCCCGACAAGAAATTCGTGATCACGAACATCATCGTGTCGCAGAAGTTCCTCAAGGAGCACCCGGACGTCGTCGAGGCCGTACTGCGCGGCACGGTGAAGACGAACGCGTGGATCAACGCCAACCCGGACAAGGCGAAGGCCTCGGCGAACGCGGCGATCAAGAAGTTCAACGGCAAGGAACTGCCGGCCGAGGTGATCGACGGCGCGTGGCCGTCCATCCAGTTCCTCGACGACCCGCTGGCCGCCACGCTCCAGACGCAGGCCGACCACGCGGTCAAGGCAGGACTGCTGGAGAAGCCCGACCTGAACGGCATCTACGACCTGAAGCCGCTCAACAAGGCCCTCAAGGCGGCGGGCAAGCCCGAGGTCGCCGACGCCGGTCTCGGCGCCAAGCAGTAACCACCCACACCCGGATCCCAGAACCCCAGGAGGTGACGACCATGGCCACTGCCATCGCCAAGGCCGCGGACCGTGCGCAGGACAGCGCCGCGGTGACGCACGCCGCCCGCATCGAGCACGTCTCGAAGTCCTTCGCCGGACCCCGCGGTCAGCAGCTCGTGCTCGACGACATCAGTCTCGATGTCGCCCCGGGCGAGTTCGTCACGCTCCTGGGGGCCTCCGGGTGCGGCAAGTCGACGCTGCTCAATCTGGTCGCGGGGCTCGACCGTCCGACCGCGGGGTCCATCGAGACCCCTGGCGGGCGGCCCGCCCTGATGTTCCAGGAGCACGCGCTGTTCCCGTGGCTGACCGCGGGCAAGAACATCGAACTGGCCCTGCGGCTGCGCGGTGTCGCCAAGTCCGAGCGCCGCACGGAGGCGGAGCGGCTGCTCGAACTCGTACGGCTGGGGGGCTCCTACGGCAAGCGGGTGCACGAGCTGTCCGGCGGTATGCGCCAGCGCGTCGCGATGGCCCGCGCGCTCGCGCAGGACAGCCAGCTGCTGCTGATGGACGAGCCGTTCGCGGCGCTCGACGCCATCACGCGTGACGTGCTGCACGGGGAGCTCACCCGGATCTGGGAAGAGACGAACCTGTCCGTCCTGTTCGTCACGCACAACGTGCGCGAGGCCGTGCGGCTGGCGCAGCGCGTGGTGCTGCTGTCCTCGCGTCCGGGCCGTATCGCCCGCGAGTGGACGGTGGACATTCCGCAGCCGCGCCGCATCGAGGACGCCGCCGTGGCGGAGCTGTCCGTCGAGATCACCGAAGAACTGCGTGGGGAGATCCGCCGTCATGGCCAGCACTGATACGACGACCGATTCGACGGCGAAGGCCAAGAAGCCGGTCACCCACGATCTGGCGGACCTGGAGGCCGGCCTCGACGCGCTCGATGCCGTACAGGCCCATCGCACCCCGGTGCGCGAGGTCCTGCTGAAGAAGGTGCTGCCGCCGCTGCTCGCCGTCGCCCTGGTGCTGGTGGTCTGGCAGCTGCTGGTCTGGGCGAGGGTCACCGACGACTACAAGCTGCCGCCGCCGGCCGCGGTCTGGAACAGCCTGGCCGACATGTGGCTGCAGGGCACCCTGCTCGAGGTCGTCTGGACCAGCGTCTGGCGCGGCCTGTCCGGCTTCCTGATCGCGCTCGCCATCGGCACGCCGCTGGGTCTGCTGGTCGCGCGGGTGAAGTTCGTCCGGGCCGCCATCGGTCCGGTGCTGTCGGGTCTGCAGTCGCTGCCTTCGGTGGCGTGGGTGCCGCCCGCGGTCATCTGGCTAGGCCTGGACAACTCGATGATGTACGCGGTCATCCTGCTCGGCGCCGTGCCGTCCATCGCCAACGGTCTGGTCTCCGGCATCGACCAGGTGCCCCCGCTCTATCTGCGGGCCGGCCGGACCCTCGGCGCCACCGGACTCCAGGGCGCCCGGTTCATCGTGATGCCGGCCGCGCTGCCCGGATACCTGTCGGGGCTCAAGCAGGGGTGGGCGTTCTCCTGGCGCTCCCTGATGGCCGCGGAGATCATCGCCGCGTCCCCCGATCTGGGCCTCGGTCTGGGCCAGCTGCTGGAGGCGGGCCGGGAGACGCAGGACATGGCCGGTGTCTTCCTCGCCATCCTGCTGATCCTCGTCGTCGGCATCGCGATCGACCTGCTGATCTTCAGCCCGCTGGAGCGGCGTGTGCTGCGCAGCCGCGGGCTGCTCGTCAAGAGCTGAGTTCCTCTGATGTACGGCCCTGTCCTCCTCGTCATCGCCCACGGCAGCCGCGACCCGCGGCATGCCGCGACCGTGCACGCCCTGGTACGGCACGTACGGATGCTGTGTCCGGGGCTGCGTGTGTCGACGGCGTTCCTCGACTTCAACGCGCCGTCCGTGCCGCAGGTGCTGGAGCGGATGGCGAACGACGGCGTCCGGGACGTGGTGGCGCTGCCATTGCTCCTGACCAGGGCGTACCACGCCAAGGCCGATATCCCGTCCGTGCTGAACGAGGCACGGGCGAGGCATCCCCGGCTGCGGATCACCCAGGCCGACGTGCTCGGCCCGTCCCCGCTGCTGCTGGACGCCGTGGAGCGACGGCTGTACGAGGCCGGGCTCTGCCCGGCCACTGCATTCTCCCGGGGGGCGACCCCCGGACCCCCGGTCAAAAACCCCGACTGGCGTCGCGAGGTCGACCGGTTCAAGAGCTCGACCGGGGTCGTCCTGGCCTCGGCGGGCTCCTCCGATCCGGAGGCGATCGCAGTGATCGCTGAAATCGCGCGGGAGCTGCGGCACACCGGTTGGTGCGCCGTGCGGCCTGCGTTCGCCTCCGCCGCGCTGCCCCGTACCGAGGACGCGGTACGGGCGCTGCGCGCGGAGGGCGTGCGCCGGGTCGCGGTGGCGCCGTACGTGATCGCCCCGGGCCGGCTCCCGGACCGGATCGCCGCGGGTGCCGTCGAGGCGGGGGCGGACCTCGTCTCGGACGTCCTGGGCCCGGCCCCGGAGCTGGCGCGCCTGCTCCTGGAGCGCTACGAACAGGCACACCGGGCGGCGACGCCGACGCTGGTGGCCGACGTCGCTTAGAAGGTGTCCTCACGCCCGGGGCGGATGCGGGGGCCTGACCTCCACGAAGCGGTGTCGGCCGCGCCCCCGGTACAGCAGGGCGTCCCAGCCGAGGCGGTCCAGTGCCTCGGCGCATGCGGTCAGTTCGGTCTCCTCCTGCCCGGCGGCGCCGCTGCCGTGCGGTCCGAGCCACTCGACGCTCACCGTCCCCGGGTCCGTCTCCTTGACGCGGTACCCCGTCGCCACCCGCTGCCCGGCCCCGTCGACGGCCGACGGGGTGCTCCCGGCGGCTTCCAGGGCGAGCGCGACGGCCCGGACGATCCGGCGGCGCTCCCAGAGCGCCGGTATCGCCTCCGGGGCGGCGGCGCCGGTGTTGGTCAGGCGGCGGATCTGGAGCAGCCCTTCGAAGGCGACGCGCACCTCGGCCGCCCGCGCCGGGCCGGTGCGTGCGGGTCCGTCGCCGGTGGCCACCGGGAAGCCGTCGGCGTCCATGGAGTTCATGGCATCGACCATAGGGGCCGGCACTGACAGCCTCGCGCGACCAGCTCCCTGGGCCATCCGGAGGCACGGTGACATGACCGTGGCGCGGCCGTGACGGTCCCGCCGCGCTCTTCACGCAGCATGGTGGGAAGGAGGCCGACATGTCGATCTATTACCACAAGCAGATCACGATCATCCCGAAGCTGCTGCGCCTGAACATCGGCACGCACGGCTGGTCGGTGAGCCTCGGTACGCGCCGCGCGCACGTGACCCGGCACAGCGGTGGCCGGCGCAGCGCGTCCGTGCGGCTGCCCGGTGGCTTCAGCTGGCGCCGGAGCTCTCGTCGGCACTGAACGGCGTCCCCTGGTGGAAGTAGAGGAGCCAGTCGCCGTCGGTCAGCCGCCACAGTGAACTGCGGTGTGCGCGGCGGCCCGCGGCCTCGGTGACGAAGGTCAGATGGACGACGTCGTCGGCGAGCTGGGTGCCCTTCACATCCGACGCGGTGATCGGTTTGCAGGCCTGGGACGCGCACTCCCGGGTGAGCGACTCGATGATCGAGTCCCGGTCCCAGCGGCGTCCGGACACCCCGAACTCGAGGTAGTGCGGGTGCAGCAGCGCCGCGAGCCGCGCGGCGTCGCCCCGGACGGCGGGGTCGAGCAGGCGCAGTTCGCCCTCGATGGCGGCGGCGACCGCCGTGGTGGCCTCAGACATCGGTCTCCTCCGAGGTCAGCTCCGCCAGCTTGACGACGGTGTTCCAGTTGCGGGTCGTGGCGACGATCCCCTTGAACAGGCTGGGCCTGGAGAGCGCTTGGCCGAGTGCGGAGCGGCCGAGTCCGTCGGGGGCGTACAAGTACAGTGCTCTGTCGCCGAGCCGGAACTCCTCGGGGAGGAAGGCGGCCGGTTCGACGGAGGTGAAGCGCTCGGGGCCGACGGGCTCGGAGAAGTACGTGACGTGCAGCTGCTTGCCCTCCAGTTCGGCGGCCGGGAAGGGGCAGTTGTCGCGCACGGCGTTCAGATAGGCGCCGTCGCGGACGATGCAGCCGACGGAGAAGCCGAAGTGCCCGGCGATGGCCCGTTCGATGTCCCGGGTCAGCGCCGCCTCGTCGTCCGCGTCGCTGGTGAAAGCTGCGTTCCCGCTCTGCAGATGGGTGCGGACGTCCCCGAGGCCCAGTTCCGAGAGCACCGTACGGAGCTCCGCCATCGGGACCTTGCGATGGCCGCCGACATTGATCCCGCGCAGCAGCAGCGCGTACGTGAACGTCCTCGTCATGGGCACACCATAAAGCGGCCGCCGCGCCCCGTGGGGGAGGGCGCGGCGGCCACCGGTTCACATCCTGAAGCCGCTACTCGACGATCTTCAGGAGCTTGTTGGGCGTGCCCTCGCTCGGGTTGCTGATCTTGTCGGGCGTGGCGCCCTCGGTCAGCGCCTTGGCGACCTGGTCCGGGGTGGCGTCCTGGTGGGCGGCGAGGTAGACCGCGGCGGCTCCGACGACGTGCGGAGTCGCCATCGACGTACCGGAGATGGTCTTCGTGCCCTCGTCGCTGTCGTTCCAGGTGGAGGTGATGTCCGAGCCGGGGGCGTAGATGTCCACCACCGAGCCGAAGTTGGAGAAGTCGGACTGCGCGTCCTCCTTGGTGGAGGAGGCGACGGTGATGGCCTCCTCCACGCGCGCCGGGGAGCTCTGGCTCGCGTCGGAGGACTCGTTGCCCGCGGCGACGCCGAAGGTCACGCCGGAGGCGATGGCCTTACGGACGGCCTCGTCGAGCGCCGGGTCGGCGCCGCCGCCCAGGCTCATGTTGGCGACGGACGGGCCCTGGTGGTTCTTGGTGACCCAGTCGATGCCGGCGACGACCTGCTCGGTGGTGCCGGAGCCGCTGTCGTCCAGCACCCGGACCGCGACGATCTTCGCCTTCTTGGCGACTCCGTGGGAGGCGCCGGCGATGGTGCCCGCCACGTGCGTGCCGTGGCCGTTGCCGTCGTCCGCGGTGTCGTCGTTGTCGATGGCGTCGAAGCCGTGGGTGGCCCGGCCTTCGAAGTCCTTGTGGGAGACGCGGACGCCGGTGTCGATGACGTACGCGGTGACACCCTCACCGGCACTGTCGGGGTAGGTGTACTTGCTGTCCCCGGCGGTGTCGGCCTGGTCGACGCGGTCCAGGCCCCACGACGGCGGGTTGTCCTGGGTGGCGTTGATGGTGAACTTCTTGTTCTGGACGACCTTGGCGACGGCCGGGTCGGCGGCGAGGCGCTTGGCCTCGGTCTCCGAAAGGCCGCTGGCGGAGAAGCCGTTGATGGCGGAGGTGTAGTTGCGCTGGAGCTTGCCGCCGTATTCCTTGGCCAGCTCCTGCTTGTCCGCCTTCTCGTCCAGCAGGACGATGTAGCTTCCGGCGACGGCGCCTTCGGCGTTCGCGCCGTAGATGGTGCCTTCCGCGGGGGCGGGAGCCGCTCCCGCGAAAGAGGTGCCGAATACGGTCGCGCCGGCCACGGCGGCCACGGCGGTTATGGCTGCGCTGAGCTTGATCCTGCTCGCACGCTTGTGAGTTGCCATGAAGAGGGGTCTCCTCGTCATCATTTGTGGGGGGATTGGCCTCCGGCCGGAAAATCTCCGGGGGCTGGCTCGAAACCCTGACCGAATGACGGGCTCAGATCAAGACCTTCATACACCTGTGACTTACTCAACAAGCCTTCGTAATAAGAAATCGACCGGAGCCGGGCAACTCGGGCTCCCCCTCAACCGCCCCGTTTCACACGACAACGGGAGGCCGGTCCGCAGGGACCGGCCTCCCGGAATATGGAGCAAAAGCGAAGGTCAGACGGAGGTTTCGGGGAGCTCCACTTCGATCAGGTCCGCGGCGCGCCGCGTGCCGCCCTCGTTCACCATCGCCCGCCCGATCTCCTGGAGCCTGCCCGCGACTTCGGGATCGGCGGTCAGGCCGAGCACGGCCTCGCGAAGGGTGTCCGCCGTGGCCTCCTCCATCGGGACATGGCGGGCGACGCCCAGCGAGACGAGCATGTCCGCGTTGCCGAACTGGTCGACGGCCTGCGGGACGGCGACCATCGGCGTGGCGGTGGCCAGTCCTTCCTGGCTGCCGCCGGCCCCGGCGTGCGTGATGAACGCGTCGGCCTGCTTGAGGACCGCCAACTGCGGTACCCAGTGGTGGACTTCGACGTTGGCCGGGATCTCGCCGAGCTCGGCCTCGTCCACGAACTTGCCGATCTGGAGCACGACATGCCATCCGGGCAGGTCCCCGAAGGCCCCCAGGCACTCGCGGTAGAAGTCGGGCTGCTTGGTGAAGGCCGAGCCGAGCGAGACGAGCACCACCTTCTCCGCGTCGGCGGGCCGCTGCCAGTCGCCCTGGTCGGCGCGGGCCCCCTGGCAGGCGCCCACGAACGAGTAGACGGCCTCGTCGACCCGGTCGGCGTTGGGCTGGAGGGCCTTGGGGATCAGGACGACGGCCCGGCGGGGGCGGGCGATGAGCCGGTCGGGGTGGGTGTCGACGCCGTGCTCGGCGAGCCAGGCCTCGAAGCGGGCGTAGTACGCCTTGCCGCGCTCGGACGCCTTGAGGTCGGCGAACATGGGCTCGGCGATCTCCTCCTCGTACCCCTCCCAGGGGACGAGGTTCGGCCACAGCGAGACGGCGGGGACGCCCCAGCGGTGGGCGAGGACGGGCGCCGGGTACGCGGTGATGTCGTGGAGGACGAGGCCCGGTTCGTCGCCCGCGAACGCCTCGGCGAGCTGCGGCAGCACATGGATCGCGTCGTTCAGGAACGGCTCGACGTTGTCGATCAGCTCCGTGCCCCACGCCTCCGGGTCGTCGTCGGTCGGGAGCGTGGAGTCGTAGATCACCGGCTCGGCGCCGGTGGCGGCGACCTTCTCGGCGAAGGAGGCGGGGATCGCGTAGCTGACGCGATGGCCACGGGCGACGAGCTCCCGGATGACTTCGAGGCTCGGGTTCACGTGCCCGTGGGCGGCGATGGAGAACATGGCGATGTGGGCACGCTTCGGTTCGGTCATGCCCTCAACCTAAGCGAGACGATACGTCTCGTGCAACCTTCTTTTCGCGCCGTGCCTCGGCCTCCCCTATTCGCGCTGGTAGCGGGCGAGCACCAGACTGCCGTCCTTCACCAGCCGTTTCTCCAGCTCGGCGGCGTCGATGGCGCCGCTGTAGTACTCCTGGAACGCCGGGGTCGCCACCTTGTCCTTCCACTCGGGATAGCCCCGCACCGACTGCGCGGGCGCGGGCCGCAGATGCTCCGCGAGCGCCGCGCCCGTCGCCCAGCCGTCCTTCGCCGTCCGCAGCGACGGGTCGGCCAGCGCCTTCGTACCGGTCGGCAGCATCCAGTCGCCCTTCGCGAGGCGCACCATGTTGGGCGGCTGAAGCAGGAAGTCGATGAACGCCACCGCCTCCTTCTTGTGCGGGCTGTCCTCGGCGACCGACAGGGTCTGCGGGCTCACGCCCTGCGCGAGGCCCCGCGCGCCGGCCGGGGCCGGCAGCACCGTCCACTCGAAGCCCTCGGGCGCCTGCTGCGCGATCTGCTGGCGGTACGAGAAACCCAGTGGGACCATCGCGTACTTGCCGCCGAAGAAGCCGGGCAGGGTGTCCGAGCCGCCCGTGCCGAGGGTGGTGGGCGACGCGCTCGCGTCGGTGTTCACCTGGTCGTGGATGGTGCCGGCGACGACGGCGTCGCCCTCGGTGAAGCGGATCTCCACCTGGCCGTCCCGCTCCCGGTGGAAGAGCTGCCCGCCGGCGGACAGGCCGAGGTTGAGGGTGGCCGAGACCGGCTCCTTGAGCGGCCAGGCGACACCGTACTTCCCCTTCCCCAGCTGCTTCGTGAGCTCCTGGGTGACCTGCCGGAACTCCTCCCAGCTCCAGGGCTTTTCGGGGGTGGGGACCCGGACGCCGGACGCGTCGAGGATCTTCTTGTTCGCCATGATGACGCGCGGCTCCTGGAGGAACGGCACACCGTAGACGCCTTCGCCGAAGGTCGTGGTCCGCCAGCTCTGCTCCGGGATGTCGGCGGTGAGCCGGGCCGGCAGCAGCTCCCGGAGATCGGCGAGGTAGCCGCCGTACGCGAAGTCCGCGAGGTCGTCGGACGCGTCATGGATGATGTCCGGTGCCTCCCCGCCCTCGAAGGAGGTCAGCAGCTGGTCGTGGACGCTGTCCCAGCTCCCCTGGACGTACTCGACCCGGATGTCGGGATGGGCGGCGTTCCACTCCTCGACCAGCTGCTTGTTGGCCGCGACGGACTCCTCCTGCCAGGCCAGCGACTGGAAGCGGAGGGTGATCCTTCCGTCGGTGCTCCGGTCCTCCCCGGCCGAGCAGCCGCTCAGCAGCAGGGCCAGTGCGCCGGCCGCGGCGGCCAGCAGGCGTACCCGCTTTCGCATCCTCATCAGCTCTTCACCGCCCCGGCCAGCATTCCGCCCGTGATGCGTTTCTGGATCACCGCGAAGATCACGAGCGAGGGAATGGTCGCGAGGAACGCCGCCGCGGCGAGCGGCCCGAGGTCGGCGACGCCCTCCGCTCCCAGGAAGTGGGTGAGGACGACCGGCAGGGTCTGCTTCTCGGGGGTCTTGAGCAGGACGAGTGCGAAGAAGAACTCGTTCCACGCGGTGATGAACGCGAACATCGCCGTGGCCACGATCCCGGGCGCGAGCAGCGGCGCGGTGACCGAGACGAGCGTACGGACCCTTCCTGCGCCGTCGACCGCCGCCGCCTCCTCCAGCTCGGCCGGTACGGCCCGTACGTACCCGGTGAGCATCCACAGCGCGAACGGCAGCGACCACACGACGTAGACGAGGACCAGTCCGGTGTGGGTGTTGATGAGGTGGAGGCTCTTCAGGATCAGGAACAGCGGAATGATCAGCAGGACGAACGGGAACGCCTGGCTGACCACGACCCAGCCGGTGGCGGCCCTGGCGAGACGGGTGCGGTGCCGGGCCATGACGTACGCCATCGGGGTCGCGACGACGACGGCGACGAGCGCCGCGCTCAGGGCGATGACCAGGCTGTTCGCGGCGGCTTCGAGGAGCGGCTGCTCGTCGAAGGCCTGGCGGAAGTTGGCGAGTGTGGGGTTCTCGGGGATCCAGGTGGGGTGGAGCGAGCCGAGTTCGCGGGGTGGCTTGAAGGCTGTGGAGACCAGCCAGAGGAACGGGAAGGCGAGGAAGACGAGATAGCCGAGGAGTGCCAGGTACTGCCCGGCGCGCCCGGCTCTGCCGGTGCGCATGCTCACCTCGGCTCACCACCCTTCAGCCGGCCGACGAGATAGAGCGCGAGCATCACCGAGATCACCGCCACCATGACGCAGCCCATCGCGGCGGCGTAGCCGAACTGGCCGTAGCGGAAGGCCTCTTCGTACGCGAACAGCATCGGCAGCCGGGTGCGGCCGCCGGGGCCGCCGCTGGTGAGGACGTACACGAGGGCGAAGGAGTTGAAGTTCCAGATGAACTGGAGTGCCGTGACGGCGAGGGCGACGGGCCGCAGGGCGGGCCAGGTGACGGTACGGAACCGGCGCCAGGCGCCCGCGCCGTCGAGGGCGGCGGCCTCGTGGAGTTCGTGCGGGGTGTTCTGCAGTCCGGCGAGGAGGGTGACGGTGGTCTGCGGCATGCCCGACCAGATGCCGACGACGATCACGGCGGGCAGCGCGGTGGCCAGTCCGGTCAGCCAGTCGCGGCCGTCGCCGAGGCCGAGGTCGCGGATGGTCTCGTTGAGGATGCCCGCGTCGGGGTTGTAGACGAGGCGCCACATGATGCCGACGACGACCTCGGGCATCGCCCAGGGGATGATCGCGAGGGCCCGGGCCAGCCAGCGCAGGCGCAGGTTCTGGTTGAGGAGGAGGGCGAGGCCCAGCGCGAGGAAGAACTGGGGCACGGTCACGCCGACCGCCCACAACAGCCCGATCCGGAACGAGTCCCAGAAGAGCGTGTCGTGCAACAGGTCCTGGAAGTTCAGGCTCCCGACCCACTGGGTGGCCTGGGTGCGGCCGGACTGCGCGTCGGTGAGGGAGAGAGCGATGCCGTAGAGCAGCGGTCCCACGCTCAGGACCAGGATGGGGATCAGGGCGGGGAGCACGAGGAACCAGGCTCCGTGATCCGTTCTTGTGCTGGACCGCCTTCTGCTGGACCGCTCTTTCGCGGTCACCGCCAATGCCACGAATTCGACCCCTTTTCGATCCTTTTTGGACCACTTCGGGATGCTGGACCGGCCTGTGTCATCGTGCTGACGGTCCGTCGGTTCGTCAACCCCACCTGCACGGATGCGAGAATCCGGGCCATGGACGAGACACGCGCACGCGACGTTCTGGCGGCCGCGGGACTGTCGCGGGACGCGACCCTGCTGGCCCTCGGCGAGAACGCGGTCTTCGGCGTGGGCGACCTGGCCGTCAAGGTCGGGCGGAGCGCGGAACTGCTGGAGCGGGCGGAGCGCGAGCTGGCCGTGGCCGGGTGGCTGGAGCGGGCGGACGTACCGGCGGTACGGGCCGCGGAGCCGAAGGCGCGCCTGGTGGACGGGCATCCGGTGACCCTCTGGCACCGGATGCCGCAGGCCCTACGTCCCGCCGAGCCGCGCGATCTCGCACCGCTGCTGCGGCAGGTGCACGCGCTGCCCGAGGCGCCGTTCGCGCTGCCCCGGCGCGAGCTGCTCGACGGTGTCGAGCGCTGGCTACGGCTGGCGGGGGACTCGATCGATCCGGCGGACGCGGCGTATCTGCGCGAGCGGCGGGACGGGTTCGCCGCGGCGGCGGCAGCGCTCACCCCGCGTCTGACCCCCGGCCCCATCCACGGTGACGCCCTCCCCCGCAACGTCCACATCGGCCCGGACGGGCCGGTACTGGTCGACCTGGAGACCTTCTCCGCCGATCTGCGCGAACACGACCTGGTCGTCCTCGCGCTCTCCCGCGACCGGTACGGGCTCGACCCGGCGGCGTACGACGCGTTCACAGACGCGTACGGCTGGGACGTACGCGCCTGGGACGGCTGCGCGGTCCTGCGGGGCGCCCGCGAGACGGCCAGCTGCGCCTGGGTGGCCCAGCACGCCCCGGCCAACCCGAAGGCGCTGGCCGAGTTCCGCCGACGGGTGAACTCGCTGCGGTCGGGCGACACCGAAGTGCGCTGGTACCCGTTCTGACATCTTGACTTCCTCCCCCCTGAAGGAGGGGGATTCCTACGGCTCGCGCCGTGGGGTTTCCTGCTTCGTTGCCGACTGCCCGCCCGGAGTTCTCCGTTGAGGTCTTACACCAGCTCCACAGGCTGTCACCGCCAGTCCGGCGGCCTTCAGGTTCTTCGCTGCGTTCACGTCCCGGTCGTGGGTCGTGCCGCAACCCTCGCACGTCCAGGTCCGGACGTGCAGCGGCATCCTCTCGGCGAGGGTGCCGCAGTGGGAGCACAGCTTGGACGAGGGGAAGAAGCGGTCGACCGCGATCACTTCCCGCCCGTACCAGGCGGCTTTGTACTCCAGCATGCTCCGGAACTCCGACCACGCCGCGTCGCTGATGGCGCGGGCGAGGCTCCGGTTCTTGACCATGTTGCGCACGGTCAGGTCCTCGATCACGAGCGTTTGGTTCTCACGCACGAGTCGAGTGGTCAGCTTGTGCAGGTGGTCGCGCCGACGGTCGGCGATCCGGGCGTGGATCTTCGCGACCTTGCGCCGGGCCTTGGCCCGGTTCGTACCGTCGCCCTTGGCCTTCTTCGCCAGGCGGCGCTGGGCCAGGGCGAGGCGGGCACGGTCGCGGCGCTCATGCCGGGGGTTGGTGATCTTTTCCCCGGTGGACAGGGTCAGAAGGTGGTTCAGGCCCACGTCGATGCCGACGGCCGTGTCCGTGGCGGGAAGCGGCTTGACGCCAGGGTCCTCGCACAGCAGGGAGACGAACCAGCGTCCCGAGCTGTCCTGGGACACGGTCACCGTGGACGGCTTCGCCCCTTCCGGGAGCGGACGCGACCACACGATGTCCAGCGGCTGCGACATCTTGGCCAGGGTCAGCCGTCCGTCGCGGAAGCGGAATCCGCTGGTGGTGTATTCGGCGGACTTCCGCGACTTCTTCCGCGACTTGAAGCGGGGGTACTTGGCCCGCTTGCCGAAGAAGTTGGTGAAGGCCATCTGGAGGTGGCGGAGCGTCTGCTGGAGGGGGACGGAGGACACCTCGTTCAGGAACGCCAGTTCCTCGGTCTTCTTCCACGCGGTCAGCATGACGGAGGTCTGGTTGTAGTTCACCCGCTCCTGACGCGCCCACGCCTCCGTGCGGGCGGCGAGCGCCAGGTTGTAGACCTTGCGAACACAGCCGAACGTGCGCGACAGCTCAACCGCCTGCGCGTCGGTCGGATAGAAGCGGTACTTGAACGCGCGCTTCACATGACTCGTGGTCACGCTCACAAACTAGAGCGACTACAGGTAAAGATCAAACCTGCGGGTCAGAGCACGGTCTTTCGCCCTGGGGCGAAACCCCGTTCCTTGCACTGCTCCGCAGGGGTTTCGTTTCCTCCCCCACCTGAAGGTGGGGGTATCCACGAAAGGACTCGGATGAACGGGACGTTCCGCCCGGCTCATCTCCTCTCCGTGATCGGAGTGTTGTCATGCGTGTCGAACTCAGCGAGGTGACCCTCGAGGCCGCCATCGGCGGCGGCACGGGGCCGGCCGTGCTGCTGGTGCACGGCTTTCCGGACACCCACGACTGCTGGCGCCACCAGATCGCCGCACTGGACGCCGCCGGCTACCGCACCATCGCCCCTGATCTGCGCGGCTTCGGCGGATCGGACCGTCCGGAGGGCACCGACGCCTACGCCCCGGCCCGGTCGGCGGCCGACCTGCTGGAGCTGCTGGACCGGCTGGAGGTGGACAGGGCCCATCTCGTCGGTCACGACTGGGGCTCCGCCATCGTCCAGCAGCTCGCGACGACCGCTCCGGAGCGGGTGGCGAGTCTGAGCATCCTGTCCGTGGGCGGGGCGCTGCTGGAGGCCGGGTGGGAGCAGCGCCAGCGGTCCTGGTACATGCTGTTGTTCCAGTTCCCGGGGATCTCCGAGGACTATCTCGCCCGGGACGATTTCGCCCGGTTCCGGGAGATGCTCGGCGAGCACCCCGACGCCGACGCGATCGTCGACGGCCTGCGCGCGCCCGGCGCGCTCACCGCCGCCCTGTCCATCTACCGGGCGGGCGCCCCGCCCGAGGTGCTGTTCGGCCCCGTACCGGCGCGGCCGCCGCTTCCGGGGCCCGTCCTCGGTGTCTGGAGCACGGGTGACCGCTTCCTCACCGAGGAGTCGATGACCGGCACGGACAAGCACGTGTCCGGCTCGTGGCGCTACGAGCGGGTGGAGGGCGCCGGTCACTGGCTCCAGCTGGACGCCCCCGAGCGCGTCAACGAGCTGCTGCTCGACTTCATCGCCGAGACGGAGCCGACGGGCAAGGCTGCGGTATAGGGCCGGGGCCGCCTGCGGCGGGCTTCTCTCCCCGCCCCGCCCCTTCCCGAAAACTGGGGGGCAAGCCCCCAGACCCCCGGTACGGCCTCCGGCCGTGTCCTCAAACGCCGGACGGGCTGGAAGACCCAGCCCCGCCGGCGTTTGAGGCGCGGGGGTCCGGGGGGTGCCCCTATGGGTTTGGTCAACCCGTGGGGGCGGGTTGGGGGTCGTAGAAGGTGCCGTCGCGGAGCATGGCGAAGAGGACGTCGGCTCG